>NZ_JBEOUD010000010.1:0-197040 GCF_040303865.1 Streptomyces sp. NPDC094034
AGACTTCCTCCACACCTACAACCACCACCGCAGCCACACCGCACTCGCAGGCCAGCCCCCGATCAGCCGCGTAAACAACGCTGCGGATCAATACACCTAGGGCCTGCGTGACCGCGGTCACTTGGACGAGTAATTCCGAAGTCTCGTCTGCCCCGGGGCGTCCGGCACGCGCGGCCCCGTGACGCCCGGCGGGTCGGGCGTCACGGGGCCGGGCGCGGGACGTCGAAGGCCGCTACTCGCCGCGCGGGGCGGCGGACGACGGCTCGCTCTCCGCGGGCCGCTTCGTAGCCGGCGCGTCCGGGGACTGGGCCGCGGCGACCGGCGGCTGCTCCGGGGTCTCCTCGAAGTTGACCATGTCCATGTGGCGGTTCATCGACTTCATCAGCATCCACACGCCCCCCGCCATCACCGCGAACACGATGAACCCGAGCACACCGGGCGTCACCTTGTTCTCGTCGAGCTCCTTGGCGAGGGGAGCCGCGAACGCCACTGCCTGAATCGCATCCATATCAGGCATTGTCGCGGATGCCCGCGAACAGGTCGCTCTCGGGGAGGGAGGTATCGACGAGCGACTTCGCCAGCTCGTACTCCTCCGTCGGCCAGATCTCCCGCTGGATGTCCATCGGGATACGGAACCAGCCGCCGTCGGGGTCGATCTGGGTGGCGTGCGCGATCAGCGCCTTGTCCCGGATCTCGAAGAAGTCGGCGCAGGGAACATGCGTGGTCAGCGTCCGCTCCTCGCGCTCGAACTCCTTCCAGCGCTCCAGCCACTCGCCGTACGGGGACTCAAGGCCCCGGGCGAGCAGCGCCTCGTGCAGCGCGACCGTACGCGGCCGGTTGAAGCCCTGGTTGTAGTAGAGCTTCTCCGGCTGCCAGACGGGACCGAAATCGTCCTCCGGGTACTTCTCCTTGTCCGCCGCGGCCTCGAACGCCACCATCGAGATCTTGTGGGTCATGATGTGGTCCGGGTGCGGATACCCGCCGTTCTCGTCGTACGTGGTGACGACCTGCGGCCGGAACGAGCGGATCAGGCGTACGAGACGGCCCGCCGCCTCGTCCACGTCCTCCAGCGCGAAGCAGCCCTCGGGCAGCGGCGGCAGCGGATCGCCCTCGGGCAGACCGGAGTCGACGTAGCCCAGCCACTCCTGCTTGACGCCGAGGATCTCGCGCGCCTCGTCCATCTCCTTCTTGCGTACTTCGTGGATGTGCTCCTCGATATAGGCGTCGCCCTGGAGCTTCGGGTTGAGGATGGAGCCGCGCTCGCCTCCCGTGCAGGTCACGACCAGCACGTCCACCCCCTCGGACACGTACTTGGCCATGGTGGCCGCGCCCTTGCTCGACTCGTCGTCGGGGTGGGCGTGAACGGCCATCAGTCGCAGCTGCTCAGTCAAGACTCGATCCTCAGTGATGTGTCGCGTTGAACGGCTTCTATAGTGACGGATATCGGGGGGCGGAAATTCCGGGTTGCCCGACTCCGAAGGGAACGATCATGGCCGTGGTGCGCGAGGAGTCTCTCCGGGACCGCTACGGCCGCTCGGCGGACCAGCGCGCGGACCGCGGGCTGAAGATCGTCGGCGCGGTGCTCGGCGTCGCGCTGATCGGTCTGATCGGCTGGTTCGGCTATCACTATGTGGTCGAGCGGAGTGTCTCCGGCGAGCTCATCAAATTCAAGCGGGTTTCCGCCACCGAGGTCGAGGCGCATCTGGAGGTCCGCAAGGACCGGGACGCCACCGGCAGCTGTACGCTCCGCTCGCTCGCGGAGAGCGGCGCGGAGGTCGGCCGGCTGGACGTGCGCTTCGGCGCGGGCGAGACGCGGATCGACCGGGTCGTCACGGTGCGTACCACGGGCAGCGCGACCAGTACCGAGCTGCTGGCCTGCACGTCGGACTAGTTTTCTTCCGGAAGACCGGGCCTTCGCGCGCCGGAATCGGCGGCGCAAGCCCCGGGACCCGCCGCCGACGCCCCCCGATGCAAGGCGCTGACCTGCGCTGATGCAATTCTGACGGCATTCGTCCTCCCCCTTGCGCCACGAAATTGTTAGGCTCGTGGTTTCGCCCACCCGAGAAGGCACATTCTTCTGGGTAGGGCGTTGCTTTGTATTCCCGGTACCTACGAGGAGCACCTGTGACCCAGACCAGTGAGAACGTCACCTGGCTCACCCAGGAGGCGTACAACCAGCTGAAGGCCGAGCTGGAGTACCTGTCTGGTCCCGCGCGCACGGAGATCTCTACGAAGATCGCGGCGGCCCGTGAGGAGGGCGATCTGCGGGAGAACGGCGGGTACCACGCGGCCAAGGAGGAGCAGGGCAAGCAGGAGCTCCGAGTGCGCCAGCTGACCCAGCTCCTGCAGAACGCGAAGGTGGGCGAGGCCCCGGCGGACGACGGGATCGTCGAGCCCGGCATGGTCGTGACGATCGCGTTCGACGGAGATCCGGACGACACCCTGGACTTCCTGCTGGCCTCGCGTGAGTACGCCAGCTCGGACATCGAGACCTACTCGCCGCAGTCCCCGCTCGGCAGCGGTGTGAACGGCAAGAAGGTCGGTGAGAACGCGGAGTACGAGCTGCCCAACGGCAGGACCGCCTCCGTGAAGATCCTCGACGCCAAGCCCTACCAGGGCTGAGCACCACGAGGCAGCCGCCTGCCGGACCACCCGGTCCGGCAGGCGGCTCCGTCGGCCCTGGTGGCCGGCGCCGTCAGCCCAGGATCGTGTAGCCCGCCTCCCGCAGTGCCGCCGCCACCTCCGCGCAGTGCGCGGGCCCCTTGGTCTCCAGATGGACTTCCACGTCCGCCTCTGTCAGCCCGAGCCGCGGATCGGTCCGTACATGGCTCACATCGAGCACATTGGCGTCGGCGACCGACAGCACCCCGAGCATCGTGGCCAGCGCGCCCGGCCGGTCCGTCACCCGTAGCCGCAGGCTCAGATAGCGTCCGGCCGCCGCCATGCCGTGGCGCAGGATCCGCTGCATCAGTACGGGGTCGACATTGCCGCCGGAGAGCACCGCGACCACCGGGCCGTGGAAGGCGCCGGGGTCGCTGAGAAGCGCGGCCACCGGGCTCGCCCCGGCCGGTTCCACCACCAGCTTCGCCCGCTCCAGGCAGAGCAGCAGGGCGCTGGACAGCTCGTCCTCGGAGACCGTACGCACCTCGTCGACCAGTTCCTGGATCAGCTGGAACGGGATGTCGCCGGGGCGGCCCACCTTGATGCCGTCCGCCATCGTCTGCGGTGAGTCGACCTCCGTCGGGCGGCCGGCGGCGAGCGAGGGCGGGTACGCGGCGGCGCCCGCCGCCTGGACGCCGATCACCCGGACGTCGGGGCGCAGCGACTTCACCGCGAGGGCGATGCCCGCGGCCAGCCCGCCGCCGCCGATCCCCACGACGATCGTCCGCGCCTCGGGGCACTGCTCCAGGATCTCCAGGCCGACCGTGCCCTGTCCGGCGATGATGTCCGGGTGGTCGAAGGGGTGGATGAAGACCGCGCCGGTGTTCCTGGCGTACTCCTCGGCGGCGGCCAGGGTCTCGTCCACGACCTGTCCGTGCAGCCGTACCTCCGCTCCGTAGTCGCGGGTCGCCGCGACCTTCGGCAGGGGCGCGCCGACCGGCATGAACACCGTCGACCGGACGCCGAGGAGGGTGGAGGCGAGCGCGACGCCCTGGGCGTGGTTGCCCGCGCTGGCCGCGACGACGCCCGCCGCGCGCTCCTCCGGGGAGAGGCCGGCGATCCGTACGTACGCGCCGCGCAGCTTGAAGGAGCCGGTCCGCTGGAGGTTCTCGCACTTGAAGAGGACCGGTGCGCCGACCAGCTGCGTCAGATACCTGCTCCCCTCCATCGCGGTCATCCGCGCCACACCGGACAGCATCTTCTGGGCCCCTCGGATGTCATCGAGAATCAGGGGGTGCGCGGGGTGGTGCGCGGGGCGAGGCGCCGGGCGGGACGTACCGAAGCTCATGAGTGCCAGTCTCGCAGCTCACCGGCCGGGTGGCGGTCGGAGTCCACGGACCGGGCACCGGTGCGGGTCATGTACCTCGGCGGGTTTACGCAGGGCAGGTACGGTCCAAGCCGCCGCCGCGTACTCTGTCCCCCACCAACCGACCCCCGCACAAGAGAGCCATAGCCATGCCCCCCATTCAGGACATGACTTCCGCTGCGTCGGTCTCCAGGGAGACGCCCTCCGAACCCTCGGACGACGCCGGCCTCCTCGATGCCCTCCAGCACCAGGTGGCCGTCTTCGCCCGGCGGGCCGAACAGACCCGGCTCGGCGGTGTGGGCCAGGTCCGCAATTCCATGGACCGTGCCGCGTATCTGCTGCTCAACCGGCTCGACCGGGAAGGCCCGATGGGCGTCAAGGCGCTGGCCGCCGGGATGGGCATCGACTCCTCCACGGTGACCCGACAGGTCGCTCCGCTGGTCGACTCCGGCCTGGTCAAGCGCACCTCGCATCCGGAGGACGGCCGTGCGGTCGTGCTCGAACTGTCGGCGCGCGGGCTGGCCAGACTCGAAGAGGTCCGCTCGTCGCGGCGCGAGCTGATGGCGCGGGTCACGGGCGGCTGGACGGAGGAGGAGCGGAACTCCTTCACCACCCTGCTCACCCGGTTCAATGGCGCGCTGTCGGCGCGGGCGGCAGGACTGCCCTCCGGTGAAGGCGGTACGGGTGGTGACGGCGATACGGACGTTACGGGTGTTACGGGCCGTGCGGACGAGCCGGAGGCGGGCGACCGCGTGGCCGGGGAGGCGAGCCGGGGCGCCGGGACGCCCTCTTGACCCTGGGCGCCTGACTGGCCTCATATGAGGTCGTGCGAGAGCGGCGGGCTGCCCTGGATCGCCGCCGCGCCCGGGAGTTCGAGACGTTCGCGGCGGGCGCGGCCGGCCGGCTGCTGCATGCGGCCGCACTGCTCACGGGCGAGCCGCCCGACGCCACCCCGCGGGCCCAGCGTCTGCTGATCGCCGCGCTGTCCCGTACGTACGCGCAGTGGCACCGGCTCAGCGGTGACGACGGCGAGGATCCGTACGACCGCGCCCGCCGGGAGCTGGTGCTGCGCTTCGCCCGCGAGGCCGCCTGGCGCGACCCGGCCCGGCGCGGCCGCCGGGCGGGCGGCGTGCTCGGGGGGCTGGGCCCGCAGGAACGTGTCGTACTGGTGCTGCGCCTGTACGAAGGGCTGGCCGAGGAGCAGACCGCGGCGCTGATCGGTCTCCCGGTGGAGCGGGTCCGGGTGATCTGTGAGCGGGCGGTCGCGGCGATGCGGGAGCGGGCGCGGCGGCGCGGTACGAGGCCGGGGCCTTCCGGGCTCCGGGAGGCGGGCCGATGAGGGGCGCCGACCGGAAGCGGGCCGAGGTGCTGCGGATGATGCTGGATCCGGTACGGCCCGACGTACCCGCCGAACTCATCCGCCGCGCCACCGAACGCGGCGCCCGGCTGCTGCGCAGGCGCCGGGCCGCGCGGCGGGTGCTCTGGACGCTGCTGATCGTGGTGCTGGTCGTGTTCAGCGTCTGGGCGTCGGCCGCGCATCCGTGGTCGGTGCCGCCTGCGGAGACGACACCGCCGCTGGAGGACTGGTGAAGCCCTCAGCGGCGGTGAGCGTTTCTGTGCTTCAGCGGCTCTGTGCTTCAGCGGCTCTGTGGTTCAGCGGTTCCACGGCCGCGCGGTTCCGCTGCTGCGCGGTCCGACGGTGAGCGGGACGCTCAGCCCAGCGCCTGCTGGAGGTCGGCCAGCAGATCGTCGCCGGATTCGATCCCCACGGAGAGCCTGACCAGGTCGGCGGGCACCTCCAGCGCCGAGCCCGCCGCCGAGGCGTGCGTCATCCGGCCGGGATGCTCGATCAGGGACTCGACGCCACCGAGGGACTCGCCGAGCGTGAACAGCTTCGCGCGGTCGCAGACCGCGACCGCCGCCTCCTCACCGTCCTCGACCTGGAAGGAGATCATGCCGCCGAACGCCTTCATCTGCTTGGCGGCGACCTCGTGCCCCGGGTGCTCCGGCAGCCCCGGGTAGAGGACCTTGGAGACGCGCGGGTGCGAGGTGAGCATCTCGGTGATGCGCGCGGCGTTCTCGCAGTGCCGGTCCATCCGTACGGCGAGGGTCTTGATGCCGCGCAGCACCAGCCAGGCGTCGAAGGGTCCGGCGACGGCCCCCATCGCGTTCTGGTGATAGGCCAGTTCGTCGGCCAGCTCGCTGTCGTCGACGATCAGCGCGCCACCGACGACGTCGGAGTGCCCGCCCATGTACTTCGTCGTCGAGTGCACGACGACATCGGCGCCCAGCGCCAGCGGCTGCTGGAGATAGGGACTGGCGAAGGTGTTGTCGACGACGAGCTTCGCCCCGGCCGAGCGGGCGATCCCGGCGAGCTGGGCGATGTCGGTGATGTTGAGGAGCGGGTTCGAGGGGGTCTCGACCCAGATCGCCTTCGTACGCGGGGTGAGCGCGGCCCGTACCGCCGCCGGGTCCGAGGTGTCCGCGACCGAGAAGTCCACTCCCCAGCGGGAGACGACCTTCGCGAAGAGCCGGAACGTGCCGCCGTAGGCGTCGTTGGGAATCACCACATGGTCGCCGGGCGCCAGCAGCGTACGCAGCAGGCAGTCCTCGGCGGCGAGCCCGGACGCGAAGGCGAGCCCGCGCCGGCCGCCCTCCAGGGCCGCGAGGTTCTCCTCCAGCGCGGTACGGGTCGGGTTGGCGCTACGGCTGTACTCGTAACCGCCGCGCAGGCCGCCGACGCCGTCCTGCTTATAGGTGGACACCTGGTAGATCGGCGGGACGACGGCGCCGGTGAGGGGGTCCGCGGTGTTGCCCGCATGGATGGCGCGGGTCTCGAAGTGGTGCTCGCTGGTGTGCTGGTCGCTCATGGGCCTGAGCGTAGCGCCGGTTCGCCGTCCGGCGGGGGCGGTGAGGGTGTGGGGGCGGGCGGGTCCGGTCGCCGTGGCATCCGGGACAATGGGGCCATGGAGATTCTCTGGTTCCTGATCGCGATGGGCCTGCTGGCCGCGGTCATCGTTCCGTTCGTACGACGCGGCAGGGGCGGTATCCGCCAGGTCGCCCCGGGATCGCCCGATGCCGCCGACCCGGCCGCGTACGGCTTCGTACGGCAGGAGGCGCTGGACGTCCGGCTGCCGGGTCCCGACCAGGACCTCCTGGACGTACTCGATGTCGTGCAGCGCACCCAGGACTGGCGCGCCGCCGCGCAGCTGCTCGCGGGCACCCCGAAGGAGGGCGAGGTGCGCTGGCAGCGTGTGCAGGCGTTCGCCGGGGCGGCCTCGCTGGAGCTCCAGGCCTCGTCGGCGGGCGCGTCGGCGGGTGCGCCGCTGAAGGAGGGGCCGCTGGTGAAGGAGGCGCGGCGCCCGGCGGGCGGGGCGTGGCTGCGGGCCTGGCGTGCGGAGTCGCCGAAGGACGCGGGCGGGGCCGCGGTGCACGCGGAGTTTCTGGTGCAGCAGGCGTGGCGGTCCTCGGCCGCCGGGACCGATGAGTTCCGGATCATCCTGGAGGAGGCCCGTACGGTGTGCGGCGAGGCGGCCCTGCTGGCGCCGGGTGACCCCGTGCCGTACATCATCGAGCTGGCCGTGGCCCGTGGGCTCGGCTACCCGCCCGAGCGGTTCGACCAGCTGTGGGCGAAGGTGATCGACCGCGCTTCGGCGCATATGGGGGCGCATCTGGCGGCGCTGCACTACTGGTGCGAGAAGTGGCACGGCTCCCGGGAAGAGGCCGACCGGTTCGCGACCGCGGCGGCCGCGCGCGCGCCGGGGGGCTCACTGCTGGCGGCGCTGCCGCTGTTCGCGGTGTACGAGCACCTTCCCGAGGTCAATCTGGTGCAGGGCTTCTACCAGAGCGCGGTGGTCACGAAGGCGGTGGAGGGCGCGCTCTTCGCGGTCCACGCGGCTCGGCACGACGACCCGATGCTCCCGCACGTACGGCATCTGCTGATCCTCTTCCTCGTACGGTCCGAGCGCTGGGCGGAGGCGATGAACCAGCTGGTCCGGGTGGACGGCCATGTCGGGGCGCTGCCCTGGACGCACGACGGCGACCCGGCGGCGGAGTACACGGTGTACCGGGCGCTGGCGGTGGCGGGATACGAGGCGAACGGCGGCAGCCCGGCGACGCTGCCGCGCTGAGCCACCGGCCAGGGACCGTGGGTCCCGGTGTGGGTCCCGGAATGTCCTGGCCCCCTCGTACGTTCCGCTGAACAGGACCCCAAACCCGAGGAGAGCCATGTTCCTGCGCCGCACCCCCGAGCTCCCCACCCCCGAGCAGGCCCTCCGCGGCCGCCCGGAGCCCACGTTCGCGGTCCCCTCCCGCCACACGGTCCTCGGCAACCCCCTGCTGGGCCCGTACCCGGAGGGCCTGGAGATCGCCGACTTCGGCCTGGGCTGTTTCTGGGGCGCGGAGCGCACGTTCTGGCAGAAGGAAGGCGTCTGGACCACCCTGGTCGGCTACCAGGGCGGCGCCACGCCGAACCCCACCTACGAAGAGGTCTGCTCCGGCCTGACGGGCCACACCGAAGCGGTGCGTGTCGTCTACGACCCCAAGGTCGTCTCGTACACCGACCTGCTGAAGACCTTCTGGGAGTCCCACAACCCGACCCAGGGGTTCCGCCAGGGCAATGACGTCGGCACGCAGTACCGCTCGGCCGTCTACACCCACACCCCGGCCCAGGCCGAGGCCGCGGAATCCTCCCGCGCCGCCTACCAGAAGGTCCTGACGGGCAACGGGTACGGCACGATCACCACGGAGATCCTCCCGGCGGAAGGCCGCGTCTTCTACCCGGCCGAGGCCGAACACCAGCAGTACCTGGACAAGAACCCGGCGGGCTACTGCGGCCTCGGCGGCACGGGCGTCTCCTGCCCGATCGGCGTCGCCTCCGCCTGACCGCTGAGCGAGAACTCCTTCCGTAGCTGCCGCGATCACGTCGTCGGTAGTGGGTGGCTGATCGTCATGCCCCGGTCTCGTCCGGCTTCGCTGCCCATGGGTACCGTCACAGAGACGTCTGTCGCTGGTCGCTGATTGCCTCAGCGGCCTGTGGCTACTGGTTGACGGTATCCAGGGGGGGTCGTACACGCATGCCGTCTGATGCAGAACGCGGCACGGCGGAGGGATTCTTGTCTGCCAGAGCTGCGCGGGTGATGGCTGCGGCATGCCGACGCGCGGGCCTCAACGGTGACGGCGCGGACCTGATTCGCCTGGGAGAGAACGCCCTGTTCCGTCTCGCCGCGCATCCGGTGGTCGTGCGGATCGCGCGGTCCGCTGAGTACCTGGACTCGGCGCGTGGTGAAGTTCAGGTGTCGCGCTGGCTGGCGCGCGAGGGCTTCCCCGCCACGCGGGCGGTCGATGATCTGGAGCAACCCGTGATCATCGACGGTCACCCGGTGACGTTCTGGCACCTGATCGAGGAGAGCGACCGGAAGGCGACGTACGGGGAGCTGGGCGCGGTTCTCCGGGACCTGCACTCGCTCAGCCTGCCTGACACTCTGCGCCTGGCTCCCTACCCTGTCCTCGATCGGACTGACCGACGGATCAATGCGGCAGTCGACATACCGGAGAATGACCGCTCGTTTCTGCGGAAACGTGCGCGTGAGCTTCGGGGGCGCGTGGCAGATCTTCTTTTCGAATCCGAGAGAGGCCCTGTGCACGGGGATGCCCATGTGCAGAACCTCATGGTGGATCGAAATGATCAGGTGATCCTGATCGACCTGGAGAGGTTCAGTTACGACTTCCCCGAATGGGATCTCATGGTCACAGCCACAGAGCATCACAGTTTGGGCTGGCAAACCCCGGAAGAATACAGCGCCTTCATCTGCGCGTATGGCCGAGATCTCCGGACATGGCCCGGATTCCACACTCTGCGGGCGGTGCAGGAGTTCAACATGACGACCTGGCTCATGCAAAACATCTCCGAGAGTCCTGAGACAGCAGCGGAGTACACCCGTCGGATTTTCTCGCTGCGGAATGACGAAGCGCCACGCGACTGGAACCCGGGGTGATCTCAGCTACTCGTCATCAAGCCGGTTCATCGCGTCCCGAATCAGCTCGTTGAACTGCTCAACGGCGGAGTTGCCGGCGTAGGTGGAGACCTTCCGCTGGAAGTCCTCCACGTATCGTTGGAATCGCGCGGACTGTAGGGCATCGCCTTCTTCGACGGCGAGACCTGCGGTGGAAACTGCTGCCTCAGGTTCGCCGTTGATCAGCTGGCTCTGGGCGAGCACCAAACTGCAAAAACCCAGCGTACGAGCGTACTTGGGATCGGTAAGCGCAACAGCGCGTTCGGCGAAACGAACGGCCTGGGCGCCTTGACCGAGATCGCGGAAACAGTGGCAGAACTCGCCGATCAGCTCCGCTTCATCCATGTAGGCGAGCCATTCAGGATCTTCGACGCCGTCGGCTCGCTCGAAGAATCTTTCCGCCTCGTTCATAGCTCGCGCCGCACCCTTGTGGTCTCGTGCGGTGGACAGCGCGCGAGCCTCGTGAGCGGAGAACAGTGCCATCGCTCGCGGTGTGGAACTTCCCTTCCCTCCCTCCACTGAGGCACGGGCAAGCATGACCGCTCGGGGCGCGTGACCCAAGTAATTGGCCTGGTGACTCATGTTGGTCAGAATTCGCGCACCCATCATGCGGTCGCCCGATACCTGCGTCAGGCGCAGCGTTGACATCATGTAGCGGTCGGACAGGGCGTGATTCCCGCTGTCGTACGCACTCCATGCCAGGAGCTGTGACATCTCTGACGCCGCCTTGAAGAGTGCGTCTCCCACCTTGGTGCTGAAGCTGGCGCCCAACAAGGGAAGTACGTCTTCCCGGAAGTAGTGACGGAATGCCTTGTGAGCGTGTCCGCCGCCGAACTGGAAGTCGAGCTGCATGAAGAATCCGGCAGCGGTTCGAATTGCGGCGACGTCACGCATACCGACTCGGCGTGCTGCGGGGGCGTCCGTGGGCAGGCCATCTGGGCGCGAGATGAGCCATGAGAGAGCGGCAGAGCGCACGTCGCTGTCAGGCAGCGACGGTTCATCCGCCGGTCCGTCTTCTGGGCGCTGATGCGTGAGGGTATCGAGGGTGCTCAATGTCTCGGACAATGAACTGGCGTAGCTCATACCGGTCACGGGGGCAGGGACCGGCGTTGCGCCGGGGAAACCAAGGTCTTTCGGTGTGATCTTCCGCCGCAGCTTGTCACCAAGTGCCTCAGCCACGAATGCCGCAGTCTGACGCTGGATGCCACCACCGTCCAACCACCGCTGAACAGCGACATGAGTGGTTCCCAGGCATTCGCCATGCCGCTGCGCGACCTCACGAACGCGCTTGGCCAATCCCTTGTTGGAAGCTCCGGCTTCCGCCATAACAGCGGCCAACTGGTGGTTCGCGTCTCTGTTCACGTTCTGCTGACACCCCTGACCTCACGTCAAGTGTTCATCGTGTCACAGCAGATCCGGTGAGGGGTTCACGGTGAACCCCCTCACCGGATTTCTTGGACGTCCGCGTGCATATGAACCCCTGGGTGAACGCTGCCGCGTGGCCAAAGACAGTCGTTGACTGTCGGACAAGACAGACCCCGGCGATGCATGCAGGCACCCCGGGGTGTGGCCAACCTGATGAAGGCAGGTCGACATGCGGAACCATATCGGCAGGATTTTCGAGCTGTTGCTGAGACTGTTGTGGCCCGCTCCGGGCCGGCATCGCGCGGTCGCGGCAAGTCCCGTCGTGGGCTCTGAGGATGTGCCGACGATGAGCTTGCCTCGTGTGCCTGACCCGTACGTCTGGCGTCCGGTGCGTGGTGAGGATGTCCGGCTGGTGCGGCCGTACGTGGTGGCCCATGAGCGGCGGGTGGAGCGGCGGCCTGAGTGCGCTTGTCATGCGGGGCTGGTGTGCACCGCGCACTGGATGGCGGTGGCGAGTTGAGTACGCACCCTCGCTTGCTCCCCTGGATGGGCCCTGCTGGCCAGCGCTCCTATCTCGTGACCGACGACGGCGGCAGCTACCTGTCACAGCTGGCTGACGAGATGGAAGCGGTCCAGCTGACCGCGGGTGAGACCGTGCTCAGTCACGCGGCCGAGATGCTCGCTGACCAGAAGGTGGAGGTCTGGGAACTCCGGTTCCTGGGACACCGACTGTGCGAAGCGCTGCGTGATGCGCTGCGGGTCGCTGAAAGCAGGGGCGCACGGCTGCCGGAGGTCGATCACGAGGACGGGCCGGATGACAGCCCGGCACCGTGTGACGGGAAGCCCGGATGAGCAGGAGCGAGCGCGGGGTGCCGGACTGGCAGATCGGACTTGCGCCGAACCGCTCAGTGAGCCGTGAACGAAGGGGCCAACTTGCGCTGACGCTTCAGATCGTCCGTCCCGGGGAGAAGTTCGTAACTGTTCCGTTGGTGCTGACCGTGGCTGAGGCGGAGGGGCTTCATGCCGCTCTCTGCTACGCGCTCAACGCGGAACCAGTGCCTGACGATGCGCCGGAGTGCCGTAAGTCAATCCAGTACTCCGGCAGCCAACAGCGCTTCTGACCTCGGCCCGGCCGGCGACCGGGCACAGGTGCCGTGCACAGCAACCTCAGATGGACACCGGACCACCCTCGCGCCTGCGAGCTACTGGGTGGTCCGGCCGGGGGTCGGTCCCAAACGGTTGCCTGGTGGCCCGCCCGGTCGGGCTACCGCGCCACGAACTGCGTCAGGATGGCCTGGACCTCGTAGATGTCGACGCCCTTCGTGAACGTCTTCGTGATCGGCGCGGGGTTGCTGGAGATCCAGATCTTCAGCTCCGCGTCGAGATCGAACGTGCCCGCCGTCTCCACGGCGAAGTGCGTGATGCTCTTGTAGGGGATGGAGTGGTACTCCACCTTCTTGCCGGTGATCCCCTGCTTGTCGACGAGGACCAGCCGACGGTCGGTGAAGAGCATGGTGTCGCGGATCAGCGTGTACGCGGCGTACACCTGCTCGCCCTGGCCCAGAAGGCGCGCGTAGTCCTGCTGTGCCGCCGCCGGGTCGACCGTGTGCGCGTTGCCGAACAGTGCCATGACTGGCCCCCCTACATGGAAATTATCGGACCTTCGGACTGTACCGGTCACGCCCCCGTCTCCTCGGCTCCGGTGGGCGACCGGGATTCACTCCTGCCCATGTCGCACCGGAACACGCCCACTTCACGCCCCCCATCCCGGCGGATAGCTTGAGCGCATGTGCGTCTCGATGGACCAGGCGGAGTTCTCAGGCACCACCCTGTACGCCGGGCGGCTGCATCACGCGGCGCACGGGCTGATTCATGTCCTCGGGTATCAGAACACCGCGGCCAATCTCGCCGTCGGGCCCAACGCCATGCTGCTGCATCTGCCCGCGCGGCAGATGTCCCGGGAGAACTTCATCTCGGCGGGGCGCAGTCCGGACGTGCTCAGCCGGATGGTCGACGCCGTACAGCCGGTGCCCGCCGCGGGGCGGGATGGGATGGCGTGGATGGGGTGGGACTCCGGGCAGCGGGTCGAGGTGTTCGAGCACGACATCTATACGGTGCTCCTCGCCAGCGATCCGACGCTTCTCGAATCCGCCCTGATACAGGTGCCGTTACGCAGACGACCGCGCCTCAATCCACTCCTGCTGGAGTTCTACGCCGCCTACTACCCCGGCCACTCCATCGCCGTGTGCTGCTTCGACAACGCCGAGGCGGAGCGGGCGAAGCCGCTGCTGATGTGGTACCGGCCAACGGCCCCCGACCGGCTGACGCTGCCCGCGCTGGACTGCCATACCGGCGAGCCGCCCGACCTCAACACCGAGGTGCCCGTGGACCATTGGGTGCTGCTCAGCACCGATGAGGCGCCGGATGGCTGGGGAGAGGCCGTCGACTATCCACCCGGGATGCGCCACCAGTTGCGGCAGTATCTGCCGGACACCGTCATGGGGTCCTATTTCGGCGGCTGTTCCCTCCCCAACGGCGACTTCGCCATCACCCACGACGATCTGCTCGCCGGTGATCTGGACCGCATACACCGGCTCCGGCCCCGCGCCGGCCGCCCGTGACGGCCGACGCCCCCCCGGCCCGAAGGTGACACCGGGCGCACCGGACGGAAACCCTCGCGCCGGACCCGTACGTCCAGGGCCTGTCCGGCGGTTCAGCTCTACGCGCCCGCCCGGCCCCGGCGTTGACCGGCCCGTAGGGCGGTGTCGCCCGCGGCGCCCCGGCAACCGCGCCAACCCGACACCATCGTTCACCCGTCCGCCACCCACCCGATGACCGGAAGCCATCGGACGGTACCGGGAAAGGTGAGTGGATATGTCCGATCCACCACGCCTCCCGCAGGGGGCGCGGTCCCGTGAACCCAACAACTGGAGACCGTATGACCGGCTCAGCCCGTACGCAGCACCGGCCCGACAGCCACCGCCCGGCACGGGCCGGCAGCCTCCCGGGCAGCGCGGCGCGCGGTCTGGCCGCCGGACTGGCCGTGGGCGCGCTCGCGTTGGGCGGTGTCGTCGCGAGCGGTTCCCCCGTCGGCGCGGCCCCGGCGGGTACGGCCGGCGCAACCGGTGCGGGAGCCAAGAGCGCCGCCCTCAAGGCCCGGCCCGGCGACCTCCTCGACGTCACGCTCGACCAACTGCGGCCCACCCAGCCCTCCGTGGGCTTCGACCAGATCTACTACAAGCTCGGCCGTTACAGCAGCGCCAAGGACGAGCAGAACGGCGACTTCAACAAGCGGTTCGACGACTGGTGCGAGACCAACGGCCAGGAGGAGGCCGCGACGGTGTCGCCGGGCGCCAAGCTCTCCGACCCGTCCACCTTCACCTGCACCGTCCCGACCGGCCAGGAGACGGACGAGACGCGCGCCGCGATGAAGACGGTCGTCGTCGGTCCCGGCGGCGAGCTGTATCTCACCGACGGACACCACTCCCTGACGTCCTTCCTCGAAACGCCCGACGGCGGCCCGAAGACGCGTATCCGACTGCGCGTCACGGCCAATCTGAGCGGCCTGTCGCCCGCCGCCTTCTGGCGGACGATGCAGGAGAAGAAGTGGGTCTGGCTGCGCGACGAGAACAACAAGCCCATCACCATCGACCAGCTCCCCCAGCGCCTCGGCCTGGCCGGCTTCCATGACGACCGCTACCGCAGCCTCGTCTACTTCACGCGTGACATCGGCTACCAGGCCCCGGCGGAGGCGGCGGAGTATCTGGAGTTCCTGTGGGGCACCTGGCTGCGCGACCGCGTGAACCTCGACTCGTACGACCTCGGCTCCCCCGACTCCTATCTGACCGCCGTCCGCGCCGCCTCCGAGGCCATGTCGGGCACGGCCGGTGACACCGTCATCGCCGACGGCCGCACCGCCGAAGAGCTGGGCCGGATGGCGGAGTGGAACGAGGGGAAGAAGCCGACCGGCGGTGAGTTCGGCAAGCTGAGCGCCCCGATCTCCGACAAGAAGCCCGGCAAGCTCGCGTACGCGCTGGACTTCCGTGGCCGCGTTCCGGCCACGCCCGCCTGCACGAAGACGCTGACCGGCAAGCACACCGGCCCGCTGGTCGTCTCCTCGGGTGTCATCTGTCTGAACGGCACGCGCCAGACCGGCCCGGTCGTGGTCACGGGTGGCGCGAGCCTGATCGCGAAGGGCGCGGACATCACCGGGCCCGTCCAGGCGGTCGGCGCCAACACCGTGCAGCTCTGCGGCACTTCGCTGACCGGTCCCCTCTCCGTGGTCAACACCAAGCAGCGGCTGACCCTGTCGGGCCCCGGCTGCACCCCGAACACCCTGAACGGACCGGTCCAGCTGGTCGGCAACCCCTGACCGCACAGCACCAGCACCGGTAGCAGCACCGGCGCCGGCACCGGTAGCAACACCGGCACTGGCGCCCGCACCGGCGGTACGGAGAAAATCCCTGGGCCGCGCCGAAAGGCGCGGCTACAGTGGACGGCATGTTCGCGCACTACTTCTTCCTGTGATTCCGGACCCGCTCCCCAGGTCCGACACTGCTCAGCCCTGCACAAGGGCGTGACAATCCAGGAAGAAGCATGCGCGAACGCGCCCAATTGGCGATGAAAGACGTGTCCAAGGCGTACGGCGACCGGTCGGTTCTCGACCAGGTGTCGCTGACCGTACGTCCCGGCGAGAAGGCCGGAGTCATCGGGGAGAACGGCTCCGGCAAGTCGACCTTGCTGCGGCTGCTCGCCGGGGCGGAACGGCCCGACGACGGTGAGATCACCGTCCATTTCCCCGGCGGCGTCGGCCATCTCGCCCAGACCCTCGCCCTCGATCCCGATCAGACCGTCCAGGACGCCGTGGACGCTGCCCTGGCCGAACTGCGCGCGCTGGAGCGCCGGATCGCGGCGGCCGAAGCAACACTCGGCGAGGCGGGTCCTGACGAACTGGCCGCCTACGGCGATCTGTTGGCGGCCTACGAGAAGCGCGACGGCTACCGCGCCGACGCCCGCGTCGACGCCGCGCTCCATGGCCTCGGGCTCGCCGGGGTGGCCCGGGACCGTACCCTCGGCACACTCTCCGGCGGCGAGCGGTCCCGGCTGGCGCTGGCCTGTGTGCTGGCTTCGGCGCCCGAGCTGCTGCTGCTCGACGAGCCCACCAACCATCTCGACGTCCGCGCGAGCGTCTGGCTGGAGGACCAGCTCAGGGCGCACCGCGGGACGGTCCTCGCCGTCACCCATGACCGGGCGTTCCTGGAACGGATCGCGACAACGATCCTGGAGGTCGACCGGGACACCCGGGCGGTGACCCGGTACGGCGACGGCTGGGGCGGCTACCGGACGGCGAAGGCCGCGGCCCGGCGCCGCTGGGAGCAGGACCATCTGGAGTACGTGGCCGAGGTGGCGCGTACGGAGGAGCTGGTCGCGGCGGCCGGCCGGCGGCTCGTGGCCACCGGCGGGGACCCCGGCCAGGGCTTCGGCAAGCACCGCCGCTCGCACGAGGCGAAGCTGTCAGGGCGGGTCAGGGCGGCGCGGGAGCGGCTGTCGCGGCTCATGGAGAGCCCCGTGCCGGCGCCTCCGGAGCCGCTGAGGTTCACGGCCACGCTCGCCTCCGGCGGCCCGGACACGACGGCCGGGGACGTGGCCGCGGGCGGGGTGGCCGCCGAGGGCATGGTCGCCGGGGAGGTGATCACCAAGGGCGTGGTCGCTCAGCTGGACGATGTCGTGGTCGGCGACCGGCTGTCGATCGCCGGTCTCCGCGTGACGGCGGGCGAACGGCTGCTGGTGACCGGCCCCAACGGCGCGGGCAAGACGACACTCCTGCGGGTCCTGGCCGGTGAACTGCGCCCGGACAGCGGTACGGTGCGCCACTTCGGCCCGCTCGGACATCTGGCCCAGGAGCTGCCCGCCGTACCGTCGCGCCTCCCGCTGCTGGGGGCCTTCGCGGCGGGCCGTCCCGGCTTCCCGGAGGAGTACGCGGACGAGCTGCTGGGCCTCGGGCTCTTCCGGCCGGACGATCTCGGCGTACCGGTCGCGGCCCTCTCGGTCGGGCAGCGGCGCAGGCTGGAACTGGCCCGGCTGGTGACCCGCCCCGCCGATCTGCTCATCCTCGACGAACCGACGAACCATGTGGCGCTCAGCCTGGTGGAGGAGTTGGAAGAGGCGCTGGCGGCGTACCAGGGGGCGGTGGTGGTGGTCTCGCACGACCGCGGTTTCCGGGCCCGGTTCACGGGCGCGCGGCTGGAGCTCCGGGCGGGCCGGGTCATCAGCTGACCGGCCGGCACCGCTGACCGACGGGTGGGGGGGCGGGCCTGCCGTGAGGCCGCCTGTCGGTCAGGGCTTCGCCTCGCCGCCCGTCGGTCAGAGCTTCGCCTCGAAGACCCCGGCGGGCCGCTCCCGCCGATAGCCGAGCGCCGCGTTCATCGCGAGCATCGACGCGTTGTCGTCGGCGACGGTGGTACGGATCTCCCGTACGCCCGGGTGCAGTTCACTGAGCCGCCCCAGCAGATGGCGTTTGACGGCGCGGCCCAGACCCCGGCCCCGGTGGGCGGGGACGACCACCGTGTCGTACTGGAGCGCGCGGGTGTCCGAGGGGGCGGTCAGGACGACCTCGGTGTAGGCGACGACGGCGTCGTCCCGCTCGGTGTCCAGGACGGCCGAGGTCAGGACGGTCCCGCCGCGCCGCTCGATCAGCCGGGCCGCTGTCCGTACCCGCTCCACGTCCCAGCTCGGGGTGTGTTCGTCCAGCCGTCTGCTGGGCCCCGACACATCACGTCTCGCGCCGTGGGCGCGGGCGAACGCCTCGGCCGTGCCGTCGGGCACGACGCCCGACCAGTCCACGAAGCGCAGCCCCGCCGGCAGCGCGGGCCGCGGAATCTCCTCCAGCGCCTGTGCGACGCGCTGCACGTACCAGCCGAGGCGCAGGACGTTCGTGAAGCCGAGGCTGTCGACGAACGCCTCGCCCGCGCCGCCGAGTTCCAGGACGGTCGAGACCGAGGAGCGTCCCTGGGCGGCGAGTTCGGCGCGTATCGCCGTCCAGAGCGTCGCGCCGACACCGCGCCGCCGGGCGTCGGGGCGTACCACCAGGGCGTCCAGGAAGGCCGTGTGCCGGTTGGCCTCGTCGGTGAACAGCAGCAGCGAGGCGACGC
The DNA here is from genome assembly GCF_040303865.1 of Streptomyces sp. NPDC094034. Lineage (NCBI taxonomy): Bacteria > Bacillati > Actinomycetota > Actinomycetes > Kitasatosporales > Streptomycetaceae > Streptomyces > Streptomyces sp. NPDC094034. The sequence continues at coordinate 18,498 of NZ_JBEOUD010000010.1, forward strand.
CCTCGTACGCGCCGTCCTCCCCCACCGCCACGAGATGCACGTTTCGCCCGCTGACCGGCGGGATCCGCAGCTTTCCCGCCGTCTCCGTCCTGCTCGGCTCCGGCGCGGAGGCCGGCAGATCGCGGACATGGGCCGCGCTGATCACCGCGTGCCAGGCGGCTGTCTCGGCGTCCGAGGGCGGGCTTCCCAGAGTGATCAGCATGGGTCGAACCTACGCGTACGAGGGTGGTGACGCCCCCGACTTTCGGAGACGTCCGGGCGGAACCGGGCCGTACGTCGAAGCCCGTACGGCCCGGCGCGCGCCACTCGCGGAGTCAGGCCGCGGCGTTCTCGGTGATCGTGACCCGTCCCTTGCGGATCGTGGCGAGCCGTGGAGCGCGGCGGGCGATCGAGCTGTCGTGAGTGACCATGATGAAGGTCAGGCCGTGCTCTTTCCAGAGGCCCTCCAGCAGTTCCATGATCTCGTCACGCATCGACTCGTCGAGATTTCCCGTGGGTTCATCGGCGAGCAGCACCTTGGGCCGCTTGACGAGCGCGCGGGCGATGGCGACGCGCTGCTGCTGGCCGCCGGAGAGCTCGCCGGGCACATGGCCGAGCCGTTCGCCGAGGCCGACGGAGCCCAGCGCCTCCGCCGCGCGTTCGCGCCGGGCCGCGCCCTTGAGGCCGAGCGGCACGAGCGCCGTCTCGACGTTCTCCTGCGCGGTCAGGGTGGGGATGAGGTTGAAGCTCTGGAAGACGAAGCCGATGCTCTCCGCCCGTACCTTGGTGAGCCTGGCCTCGGGCAGCTTGGCCAGATCCACCCCGTCGAATTCGACGCTGCCCTGCGTCGGCCGGTCGAGGCCGCCGAGCATCTGGAGGAGCGTGGACTTTCCCCCGCCGGTCGGTCCCTGGATGACGAGCCGGCCGCCGTCCTCGATGGTCAGATCGACGCCTGCGAGCGCGTCGACGGTTTTCTTGCCGCGCGAGTAGCGCTTGGTGACGCCTCTGAGCTGGTACACGTTGAACTCCTGCGGTGCGAAATCCTGCTGAAAGGGGGAACGGGACTACTCGACGCGGCGCAGGGCGTCCGCGGGCCGCAGCCGGGAGGCCCGCCAGCCACCGAAGCCACCGGCGATCAGACCGCCCGCGACGGCCAGCCCCACGGCCATGGCGATGGTGGCGAGGGAGACGGGCGCGGTCAGGGCGATGTCGAGGGCCTTGGCCGCGGTCTGGCGCCCGGGGCCGCCGCCCATGGGACCGCCGCCCGCGAGGCCGCCACCGCCACCGCCGCCCGTGGCGCCGAGTTGCGCCGTGAGGGTCGGGCTGATGGCGGTGACGAGATAGGCGCCGCCGAGGCCGAGGGCGATCCCGAGCGCACCGCCGAGCAGCCCGTTGACCAGCGCCTCGCCGACCACCTGACGGGTGACACGGCCGCTCTTCCAGCCGAGCGCCTTGAGCGTGCCGAACTCCCTCACGCGGCGGCTGACGGCCGAGGAGGTGAGCAGACCCGCCACCAGGAAGGCCGCGATCAGCACGGCGATGGAGAGCCACTTTCCGACGGTCGTGGCGAGGTCGGAGGCGGTGGACAGGGAGCCGGACACGGTGCCGGCGAGATCGGCGGAGGTGGTGACCGTCGTGTCCGGGATGTTCTTCTGGATGGCGGACTTGACGGCGGCGATCTGCTGCGAGTCGGCGGCCTTGACGTAGACCGTGGTGACCTTGTCCTTGGAGTCGGCCAGGGTCTGGGCCTTCTTCAGCGGGACGTAGAGGTTGGCGGCGGAGTCCCCGCTGTCGGCGGTGGCCACCCCGACGATGGAGAACTTCGTGCCGGAGATGGTGACGGTCTTGCCGACCGCGAGGCTCTTCTCCTTGGCGTACGCGCTGTCGACGACCGCGACCGCCGCGTCCGTCTCGGTGCTCTCGAACGTACGGCCCGTGGTGATCTTGGACGAGGTCAGCGGGCCGAGCGCGGGCGCGGCCACATCGGTGCCGAAGACGGTGTACGAGTCGACGTCGAACGCGGCGCCGCCGCCCCGGACCTCACCGCCGCCGGAACCGCCCGTACCGCCCTGGCCGGTTCGGCCACCGCCCTGCGGCGGGGCGACCTCACCTGGTTTGAACTCCCCGTTGACCTTGAGCACGGTGAGGCTGAGCCCGCCGACGGCCTCGGCGACCCCGTCCTGGTCGCCGACCTCGGTGACGGTCGAGGAGGCCAGGGTCTGGAGGCCCTGCACCATCACCCGGTCACTGCTCTGTTCGGCGTCGGCGTCGTCCTTGGCGTCGAACTCGAAGCGCCTGCGGTTGGTGTCGCCCTCGCCGGGCGGGGCCGCGGCCTTGGTGACGGTCATGTCGGTGCCGAGGCCGTAGAGCGACTGGAGGACCTTGTCCTGGGCCTGGCTCATGCCCGAGGAGACGGAGCTGACGACGATCACCAGCGCGATGCCCAGGGCGAGCCCCGAGGCGACGACGAGCGCCGCCTTTCTGCGACGGCGCAGCTCGCGCCTGAGGTAGGTGAAGAACATGGGCGCGAAGCTAGATGCCCGGTGTGATGACGGGTTAAGGACCGGGTGAGAGCGGGATGAGAACGGCAGCGGCGGCGGCACCGGAGGAGGTGCCGCCGCCGTTCACACAGGGGCGCGGACCGGCCGGACGAATCGGGCCGACTCGGGGCGGGTCAGGTCGAGCCGACTCAGGTCGGGTCGGCTCGGCTCGGGTCAGGTCGGCTCGGGTCAGGTCGGCTCGGGTCAGGCGGCCGAACCGGCCTGCCACTCGGCCCAGTTCATGTTCCAGCCGTTGAGGCCGTTGTCCGGCGCGATCGTCTTGTCGGCGGAGTTCTTGACGACGACCACGTCGCCGAGGAGCGAGTTGTTGTAGAACCAGGCGGCCGGCTGGTTGGGGTCACCCGCGCCCTTCACGTCCTTCAGGCCCACACAGCCGTGGCTCGTGTTGACGTTGCCGAAGGCGTTTCCGCCCCAGTAGCTGCCGTGGATGAAGGTCCCGGACGTGGAGAGCCGCATGGCGTGCGGGACGTCCTTGATGTCGTACTCACCCTTGCCGTCGTCGTCCGTGAAGCCGACCGTGGCACCGTTCATCCGGGTCTCCTTGAACTTCTCGGAGATCACCATCTGGCCGTTGTAGGTCGTGTTCTCCGGCGAACCGGCGGAGATCGGGATGGTCTTGAGCGTCTTGCCGTCCCGTACGACGGTCATCGTCTTGCTCTTGACATCGACCGTGCTGACCTGGCTGCGGCCGATCTGGAAGGTGACGGTCTTCTGCTGGACACCGAAGACGCCGTCCGCGCCCTCGACCCCGTCCAGGTTCAGCTTGAGGGTGACCGTGGAGCCGCCCGTCCAGTACTGCTCGGGGCGGAAGTCGAGGCGCTGCTGGTTGAACCAGTGGCCGACGACCTGCTGGCCGCTGCTCGACGTGACGGTGATGCCGTCCTGGACGGCCTTCTTGTCGGTGATCGCCTTGTCGAAGTTGATCGAGACCGGCATACCGACACCGACCGTGGAGCCGTCCTCGGGCGTGAAGTTCCCGATGAAGCTGTTGCTCGGCGAGACGGTGGTGAACGAGGAGTTCTCATGGGCCTCACGGCCCTTGTCGTCCTTCGCGGTCGCGGTGATCTTGTACGAGGTGGAGCGTTCCAGCTGCGCGTCCGGCTTCCAGCTCTTGGCATCGGCGGCCAGGGTGCCCTTGACGTCGGTGCCGTCCGCGGTGGTCATGGTCACGCCGGTGAGGGTGCCCTTGGTGACGGTGACCTTGGCGTCGTTGTTGATGCCCACGTTCGTCGCGCCGTTCTTGGGCGCGATGGTTATCTGGGCCTGTGAGGTCTCCTTGGCGGCTACCTCGTCCGCCTTGGCCTGCGCCGACGCCGTGCTCTCGGAGGGGCCCTTGTCCGCCCCCTGGCTACAGGCCGAGAGCACCAGAATGCCGCCGAGCGCCACGGACGCGGCCGCGATGACCTTGCGCCGCTTGCTGTCCCTCATCACACGCTTCTCCATCATCGCCGCTTAACCCTGCCGATAACACCTAAGAACACCTGTACCGGTTCGTCCGGTTCCACATCGACCGAAGATGTGGTGAACACCACTCGCCCCGCGGAAACACGGAAGCCCCGGCCCGTCGGCTGCGGCGGACCGGGGCTTACCAGAGTGACATGTCTCCGCGTTACATCCGACCAGCTCCGACCTCGCCCTCGACCCCGGCCTCTTCGCCGTCGTCCGCGTCTTCCTCGTCCTCCTCGTCGAGGCCCCACTCCACCGCGTCGGGGTCGTAGTCGATCAGTTCGCTGGTCCACGAGGCCTGGGCCAGCTCGACCCCCGGCACCTCCTTGACCAGGTCGAAGGGTTCCACCAGATACGCGAGGGCCTCCGCCTCGTCTTCCCTGACAGCGGACCGGGCATGCGCCCGCTCGTCGTCCGGCATGGATTCGTCCGCGCCGATCCGGGCGAGGGCGGCGGCGCTCAGTCGCTCGGGGTCATCGACCTCCAGCACCAATTCCACCTGTACCCGAACATACCGTGATGTCTCAGAATCGCTCATACGACGGAGGGTAAGCGCCCGGCCCCACGACTTTCCCGCGACCCGCTGCTATCACTAACATCACCGCACCCAGCCAATTCGGCGTTGTCACAAGGGGGATCGATCACGTGTCCGTCGCGCGCCGACCGCTCCTGACCGCTACCGCCGCCGGTACCTTGCTCTGCGCCCTGTGGTTCGTGCCCTCCGCGAAGGCCACCGAGGAGCACAGCGGTCCGCGGGAGCGGTCAGCGGTATCCGCTCAGAGCCTCACCGCCGGGGAGTCCGCGCAGCTGACCCTCGCCGACACCGGTGGCGTGGACACCACGCCGTATCTGGTCGGCGGGAGCCTCTGTCTCGGGATCGGCGCGGGATTCGTCGCGTACTCCCTGCGCAGAGGTGCCCGCGTGCCGCTCTGAGCCGCGTCGTATGTACGGGAGGGGCCCGCCCGGCGTCCGGGCGGGCCCCTCCGTACGTTCAGCTCCGTACGCTCAGCCGTCTCAGGCCAGCGGCCCGGTCACCGGCTCGACCGCGGCGACGAGCCCGCCCCCGCGCACGAACGCGTCGGCCCCGGCGAGATCGGGCGCCAGGAAGCGGTCAGGACCGGGCCCCTGGACGCCCGCCGCGCGCAGGCCGTCGATGGCCGCCTGGGAGGCGGGCGCGGGCGTCAGGCCCGTACGCAGCTCGATCGCGCGCGTCGCCGCGTACAGCTCCACGGCGATCACGCGGGCCAGATTGTCGACGGCGGTACGGAGCTTGCGCGCCGCCGACCAGCCCATGGAGACATGGTCCTCCTGCATCGCGGACGAGGGGATCGAGTCGACCGAGGCCGGCACCGCCAGCCGCTTCATCTCACTGACCAGGGCGGCCTGGGTGTATTGGGCGATCATCAGCCCCGAGTCGACGCCCGGGTCGTCGGCGAGGAAGGGCGGCAGACCGTGCGAGCGGTTCTTGTCCAGGAGCCGGTCCGTACGGCGCTCGGCGATGGACCCGAGGTCGGCCGCGGCGATCGCCAGGAAGTCCAGCACATACGCCACCGGGGCGCCGTGGAAGTTGCCGTTGGACTCCACCCGGCCGTCCGGCAGCACCACGGGGTTGTCGACCGCGGACGCGAGCTCGCGCTCGGCCACGACACTCGCGTACGCCAGCGTGTCCCGGCCCGCGCCCGCGACCTGCGGGGCGCAGCGCACGGAGTAGGCGTCCTGGACCCGCGGGGCCTCGTCCTGCTGGAAGTGCCCGGTCAGCCCGGACCCGGCGAGCACCCGCAGCATATTGGCGGCGCTGTCGCCCTGGCCCGGATGCGGGCGGATGGCGTGCAGCTCGGGAGCGAGGACCTTGGCGGTACCGAGCAGGGCCTCCAGGCTCAGCGCGGCGGTGATGTCGGCGCAGGTGTAGAGCCGCTTCAGATCGGCGATCGCCATGACGAGCATGCCGAGCATGCCGTCGGTCCCGTTGAGCAGGGCGAGCCCTTCCTTCTCCCGCAGCTCCACCGGCTCGATCCCGTGCGCCGCGAGCAGCTCCCCCGCGGGCCGCACGACGCCGTCCGGACCCTCCGCGTCGCCCTCGCCCATGAGGGTCAGCGCGCAGTGGGAGAGGGGGGCGAGATCCCCGGAGCAGCCGAGCGAGCCGAACTCGTGCACCACGGGCGTGATCCCCGCGTTCAGCACGTCGGCCATGGCCCGCGCCACGCCGGGGCGCACGCCGGTGCGCCCCGATGCGACGGTCTTGAGCCGCAGGAACATCAACGCCCGTACGACGTCCCGCTCGACGCGGGGGCCCATGCCGGCGGCGTGCGACCGCACGATATTGCGCTGGAGCCGGCCCCGGAGATCCTGACTGATCCACCGGGTCGCGAGCGCCCCGAACCCGGTGGAGACCCCGTAGACCGGCTCGGGCTTGGCGGCCAGCGCGTCCACGACCTCCCGAGCGGCGGCGAGCGCGTCGAGCGCCTCGGCGGAGAGCTCGACCCGAGCGCGCCCCCGGGCGACGGCGACCACATCCTCGGCGGTCGTCCCGGACGTCCCCACCACGACAGTGTGCATATCCATATTCAGGAGCGTACGGACTGAATCTGAGCGTGTCACTAAGGGCTGTCCCGTAATCCCTGGTGGATCAGCGCGCGGCGTCAGATGCGGTGCATCGCAAGGCGGAGGGGCGCTCGCATACTGGACGTATTCGGGCGTTCCGACAACGCGGCGAGGTGCCGTAGCTGTCGTCGCGCGCCCGCCGGGGATTACGGGACAGCCCTTAGGCGCGAGCACGGGGCGCCTCCGGCGGGGGGCGCGGGTACGCGCCGCGGTGCCGGCCACCGGGGCGGTGCCGCCTCAGGCGGCGCCCGGGCCCGTCGGCTACGCCGACCCCGCCGGAGGCGGGGGCGCGTCGCGGAAGCGTCTGCGGTCTCCCTCTCCCCGCGCCGGCGCGTCCGCCAGCCTCAGCACCGCCCCGTCCCGCCCCGCCACCACCGGCCCTCCCGCCCGCGCCGCCTTCGCCCGGTACTGTGCCGCGTCCGCCAGGCGGAACAGCCGTCGCGCCGACGGCACCTCCCCGATCGGATCCCCCGTCGACGCGATCCCGCACGCCACGCCCTCGCCCAGCTCCAGCCCGGCCGCCCGCTCGCACAGATCCGCCGCCACCGCCAGCACCTCGTCCGACGTGGGCCCCACCGTCAGCAGACAGAACTCGTCCCCGCCGAGGCGCGCCACCAGCGCGCCGGGAAGTCGCGCGCCACAGACGGACAGCAGCGTGGCGAACCGTTCCAGCAGGCGGTCACCGGCCGCGTGGCCCTGGGTGTCGTTGACCCTCTTGAGGCCGTTGAGGTCGCAGACGACCAAGCTGACGACGGCCCCTTCCTCCCGGTGGCGCCCGATCGCCTCGTCGAGCCGTACATCGACCGCGCGCCGGTTCGCGAGGCCGGTCAGCGGGTCGGTGAAGGCGAGTCTGCGGACCTCTTCCAGTCGCTCGGTCTGGGCGATCCCCGCCGCCACCACCGACGCGATGACGGTCGCGAAATCCGCGTCGGCCGCGTCGAACAGCGGGGCTTCCGGGGGCCTGGCCACATACAGCTCGCCCCACGCCCGCCCGTGCAGCACGATCGGCGCGACGACACAGCAGCCACGGCCGCGCCTGCGCAGCGCGGCCACGCGCTGGTGGTTGTAGCCGGGCCCGCCGGGCACCCCCGGCGCCGGTACGACCGCGGGCCCCGCCGCGGTCTCGACCCACGCCTGCGGACCGCCGCCCGCCGCCCACCGTTCGTGCAGGAACTCCGCGATCTCGGGGAACTCGTGCACGGGGTAGGTCTCGTCCTTGGGGAACTCCTCCTCCCCCGCGACCCGCGCCCCCGTGTTCACCAGCACCCTGAGATGCCCGAGTTCCCGCTCCCAGGACGACAGCGCCGCGAAGCTCCCCCCGAGCGCCTCCAGCGCGCCGTGCGCGGCGGCCCGCCAGGACTCGATCGCCGTAGGGGCCGCCGCCATCGCCTGAGACAGTTGCACTATGGCGCGCAGTCGCCCATCCACTCCCATCGCCCCAGCTTAAGACGGTTTGAGGGGATTTGATCATCTGGAGGGATGGGGGATCGTTGCGCGTTCACCCACAGGGCGCGTTCACTCTCCGGGCCACTGCGGCTTCCGCTTCTCGTTGAACGCGGCGACCCCTTCCGCCCGGTCCCCGGAGAACGCGACGGACCACCACGCGGCGTCCTCGACCTCAAGCCCCGCCCGCAGATCGAGCCCGTGCCCGAGCCGCAGCGCGCGCTTGGCGGCGCGCAGGCCGACGGGCGAGTTGGCGGCGATACGGCCGGCCAGGGCCAGCGCCTCGTCCCGGTCGGCGCCCTCGTCCACCAGCTGGTCGACGAGCCCCAGCGCCGCCGCCTCGGCCGCGGCCACCCGCCGTGCGGTGAAGACCAGTTCGGCGGCGCGCGCGGCGCCGACCCGGCGCGGCAGCAGCTGCGTACCCCCGCCGCCGGGGATCACCCCGACCGACACCTCGGGCAGCCCCACGACCGCCGTGGAGTCGGCGACGATCAGATCGCAGGCGAGCGCCAGCTCGAAGCCGCCGCCCAGCGCGAAGCCGTGCACCGCCGCGACGGTCGGCATCGGCAGCTCCAGTACGCCGGTGTACGCGGCCCGCGCGGTCGGCCGCTGGCGCACGAGTTCGGCGTCGCTCAAGGAGTTGCGCTCCTTGAGGTCCGCGCCGACGCAGAAGGCCCGCTCATGGGTGGACGTCAGCACCGTGGCCCGTACGTCCCGGTCGACGCCGAGCGCGGCGCAGGCGTTCCCGAGGGACCTGGCCAGCTCGGTGGAGACGGCGTTCATGGCCTTGGGCCGGTCCAGCACCAGTTCCGCGACCTGCCCGCCCTGCCCGTGCCGCCGTACGACGACGAACTCCCCGAACCTCTGCTCAGCCTCAGCCATGACCACACCCTCCCGGTTAACGACGGTTCACCTTCACCGGGGCTGATCCTATGGGGCGGCTCGGGCCCAAGGGCAGGGCCTGGGCCAGGCTCTAGGTGTTACGCCGCCCCATCAGCCAGGGCTCGACCACACCCAGCCCCCGCACCGGCCGCTGCCACATCGGCTGGAGCCCGAAGCGGTACGAGGGCAGCGCCACGCCCTCCTTGTCGGCCTTCGCCGCGGCCTCCGCCGCCTGCGCCTCGGAGGCCGGGGCGTCGCCCGTGCGGATCAGCTCCTCCGCGAACGCGCCGTCGACGAGGACCGTGTCCTTCGGCGCTATCGACGTCAGCCGGCTCGCGAGGTTCACCGTCGTACCGAACACGTCGCCCATCCGGGTCGTGACCGTCCCGAACGCGATCCCGACGCGCAGCGCCGGCATCGACTCGTCATGGGTCATGGTCTCTATCAGGCGCAGCGCTATCTCCGCGGCCGTTCCCGCGTCGTCCGCCGCGAACAGGACCTCGTCGCCGAGGGTCTTGATCAGCCGGCCGCCGTGCGCGGCGACGAGGTCGGCGGCGGTCGTCTCGAACGCCTCGACCAGCTCGCCGAGCTCCTCCTCCTCCAGCCGCCGGGTCAGCCGGGTGAACCCGACGAGGTCGGCGAAGCCGACGGCGAGCCGGCGGTCGACCATCTCGTCGTCGTCCGCGGCCTGGACGACGCGGCCCGTGGCGGCGGCGAGCTGGCGCCGCCACACATAGACGAGGAACTCCTCCAGCTCGGGCAGGAGCAACTCCACCAGGGGGTAGGTGACTTCGGTACGGGTCATGCCGGGCTCGGGCGGCTCGGTCAGGCCCTCCAGGAAGGAATCGATCTGCCACTCCGCCAGCCGGGCGGTGGTCTGCCCGGTCGAGCGGGCGACCTGGATCGCCATGGGCTCGCTGAGCAGCCCCGCCTCCACCAGACCGGCGAGCCGCCGCAGGGCCAGTACGTCCGCCTCCGTGAGCGCCTTGGCCTGGCCGATGTCGGCGAAGCCCATGGCGCGCCAGAAGCGGGAGGCGAGGTCCATCGAGACCCCGGCGGTACGGGCGGCCTGGAAGGCGGTGTAGCGGCGGTCGGCGCCGAGGATCAGCTGTTCGAGGCGGATGGCCAGCGGGTCGTCGGACGGCTCGGCCGTGTGGTCGACGACATGGTGGGGAGTGGGGTGTGCCGAGGACTCCGACGGCGGCTGCGCGTCCTCGCCGGAAGTCGAATCGTCGACGGTCACCGGCCGCCTCCTGCCCGTTCCCTGCGCACTGCCCTGCCGATCTGTCGTGGACCGCCTCAACGATACGGCAGATGTGCGCTGGCTCACGTATCGCGGGGGCACCCGGATCGGGGCGCGACGGTCCGGTCACGGGCCGTCGCCAGTGGCCGCACGCGGGCCTGCCCGCATGCGGGTGCCATGTGCACTTTGCATATGCCCACGCCGGAGGACGAGCCTCCGGATCCGCCCGCGCGTTCAGGCGACCGGCCGCAGATGGACGATGTCGCCCGCGCCGACCGGATGCCGGGCGCCGTCCTCGGTCGTGACCACCAGCCGTCCGTCGCCGTCCACGGCCACCGCCTCACCGACCAGCTCGCGGTCGCCCGGCAGGACCGCGCGTACGGTGCGGCCCAGCGTCGCGCACCCCGCCGCGTACGCCTCCTGGAGCCGGGAAGCGGCGGGATCGCCGCCCGCCTCGCGCCACTCCCCGTACCACCGCTCCAGCGCCCGCAGGACCCCGCGCAGCAGGGTGTCGCGGTCGAGGGAGACCGCGTTCGCCAGGGCCAGCGAACCGGCCGCCGGTACGGGCAGTTCCGCCGCGTGCAGCGAGACATTCACGCCGACGCCCACCACGACCGCGTCGTCCCCCGCCCGCTCCGCGAGGATCCCGCCGGCCTTCCGCTCCTCGCCGCCCACGGTCACCAGCAGGTCATTGGGCCATTTGAGTGCCGTGTCCACGCCCGCGGCCCGCGCCAGCCCGGTCGCGACGGCCACTCCCGTCAGCAGCGGCAGCCAGCCGTACCGGTGGACGGGTACCCCGGGCCCTGGCCGCAGCAGTACGGAGAAGAACAGCCCGGAGCGCGCGGGCGCGGTCCACCGCCGGTCCAGCCGGCCGCGGCCCGCCGTCTGCTCCTCGGCGATCAGTACGGTGCCCTCCGGCGCTCCCGGGGTGCCGTCCGCCCCCGGCCTGGCCCGCGCGGCCAGATCGGAGTTGGTGGATCCGGTGGCGGCGACCACGTCGAGCGAGCTCCACAGCCCGTCGGGCCGGATCAGACCGCGGCGCAGCGCGCGTTCGTTCAGCGGGGGGCGTTCGAGGTCGGACCAGCGGCTCTCGGGTGCATGGGGATCCGTCATGCAAGCCACCCTAGGTGTGGCCAACACCGCACTGCCGAACGGTATCCGCGCCGATACCCTACGGATCAGTAGCACCCGGAACACCCGCATCCGTGAACCCGCAGGGAGCCGCATCCCGATGTCCGAGCCGGAAAACGCCCGAGGAATCCCCCACGGAACCGCCGCCCACACCACCGCGGGCAAGATCGCGGATCTTCAGCGGCGCATCGAGGAAGCCACCCACGCGGGTTCCGCGCGCGCCGTGGAGAAGCAGCACGCCAAGGGCAAGCTGACGGCCCGCGAACGGGTGGATCTGCTGCTCGACGAGGGGTCCTTCGTCGAACTGGACGAGTTCGCCAGGCACCGCTCCACCAATTTCGGCATCGAGAAGAACCGCCCGTACGGGGACGGGGTCGTCACCGGCTACGGCACGGTCGACGGCCGTCCGGTCTGTGTCTACTCGCAGGACTTCACCATCTTCGGGGGCTCGCTCGGCGAGGTCTACGGCGAGAAGATCGTGAAGGTCATGGACTTCGCGCTGAAGACCGGTTGCCCGGTCATCGGCATCAACGACGGCGGCGGCGCCCGGATCCAGGAGGGCGTGGTCGCCCTCGGCCTCTTCGCCGAGATCTTCCGCCGCAATGTGCACGCCTCGGGCGTCGTACCGCAGATCAGCCTGATCGTCGGCCCGTGCGCGGGCGGCGCGGTCTACTCCCCCGCGATCACCGACTTCACGGTGATGGTCGACCAGACCTCGCACATGTTCATCACGGGGCCCGATGTCATCAAGACGGTGACCGGCGAGGACGTGGGCTTCGAGGAGCTGGGCGGCGCCCGTACGCACAACACGACCTCCGGCGTCGCGCACCACATGGCGGGCGACGAGAAGGACGCCATCGAGTACGTCAAGTCCCTGCTGTCGTACCTCCCCTCGAACAACCTGTCCGAGCCGCCCGCCTTCCCCGAGGAGGCGGACCTGGCGACGACGGACGAGGACCGCGAGCTGGACACGCTGATCCCGGACTCCGCGAACCAGCCGTACGACATGCACGCGGCCATCGAGCACGTACTGGACGACGCCGAATTCCTGGAGACCCAGGCGCTGTTCGCGCCGAACATCATCACCGGCTTCGGCCGGGTCGAGGGTTTCCCGGTCGGGATCGTGGCGAACCAGCCGATGCAGTTCGCGGGCTGTCTGGACATCAACGCCTCCGAGAAGGCCGCGCGGTTCGTCCGTACGTGCGACGCCTTCAACGTCCCGGTGCTGACCTTCGTGGACGTCCCCGGGTTCCTGCCGGGGGTCGACCAGGAGTACGGCGGCATCATCCGGCGCGGCGCCAAGCTGATCTACGCGTACGCCGAGGCCACGGTCCCGCTGATCACGGTGATCACCCGCAAGGCGTTCGGCGGCGCCTACGACGTCATGGGCTCCAAGCATCTGGGTGCCGACCTCAACGTGGCCTGGCCGACCGCGCAGATCGCGGTGATGGGCGCGCAGGGCGCGGTGAACATCCTGCACCGCCGCACGATCGCGGCGGCCGGTGATGTGACGGCGCAGGAGGAGACGCGCGCCGAACTGATCCAGCAGTACGAGGACACGCTGCTCAATCCGTACGCGGCGGCCGAGCGCGGCTATGTCGACGCGGTCATCATGCCGTCGGAGACCCGGGCGCACATCGTCAAGGGCCTGCGTCAACTGCGGACGAAGCGGGAAAGCCTGCCTCCGAAGAAGCACGGCAACATCCCCCTGTAGGACTCCGGGAAGGGCGCCGAAGTGATCAAGGTTGTACGAGGAAACCCGACCCGGGAGGAGCTGGCCGCCGCGCTCGCGGTGGTCCGGGCGCGCGCGGCGGCGGTGGCGGACTCACCGCCGGGCGCGGCCGAGCCGCCCGCCGAGTGGTCGGCCCCGACGCGGATCGCCCGCCGCCGGCTCCCGGAGCCGGGACCGCGGGCGTGGGCGCGTACGTACTGGCCGGGCTAGCGCCGAAAGGCCCTAGGCCCTGTCCGACACATGGCGCCGTCCGCCCGGAGGGCGGGGCGGGGCTCGGCCCCGGGGCGCGTCCGGATAATGCGGCGCCGCCGCCGCGCCTGAGTACACGTACTCAGGCGCTCAGGCCCGGGCGGCCGGAGTATCGGTCCCATGCTGTGGTCCGACCCCGAGAACGAGCCGCCCAGGGAGATGCGCGACGCGCAGCTCATGCTGCGCCGCGCCGGGCTCCTGCTCGCCCTGGCCGTGGTGGTCGCGATGATCGTGCTCGGCCTCGGCTGATCACCCCGCACGGCCCTCCCCCGTACCGGCCGGATGCCGCGGCCTACGATGGCCCGCATGACCGATCAGCGCCGCCGGCTCGTGCTCGCCTCCGCCTCCCCCGCTCGTCTCGGACTGCTCAGGCAGGCCGGGCTCGCCCCCGAGGTGATCGTCAGCGGCGTCGACGAGGACGCCCTCTCCGCCCCGACCCCCGCCGAACTGGCGCTCGTTCTCGCCGAGGCCAAGGCCACCGCCGTGGCCGCGCTCCCCGCCGCGGCCGGCGCGCTGGTCGTCGGCTGTGACTCCGTCCTCGAACTCGACGGCGAGGCGTTCGGCAAGCCCGCCGACGCCGAGGAGGCCACCGCCCGCTGGAAGTCGATGCGCGGACGCGACGGAATCCTGCGGACCGGCCACTGCGTGATCGATACGACGACCGGCCGCCGCGCCGCCGAGACCGCCTCGACCACCGTCCGCTTCGGCACCCCGACGGACGCCGAGATCGCCGCGTACGTCGCCTCCGGCGAACCCCTCCAGGTCGCGGGCGCCTTCACCCTGGACGGCCGTTCCTCGCCCTTCGTCGACGGGATCGACGGCAACCACGGCAATGTCATCGGCCTGTCGCTGCCCCTGCTGCGCCGGCTGCTCGGCGAGCACGGCGTCACGATCACCGACCTGTGGGCCTGAACGGGCCCCTTGCCCACGGCACTTGCGCTCAGGCGGGCGCAGGCCCCTCGGCCGGTCCCTCGTCAGGGCTCACGGCCGGGCTCACCCGCTCGGGCTCGTACGCCACCAGCACCAGCACGATCAGCCCCAGCACGACCATCATGACCGCGAAGGCACTCCACCCCACCAGACCCACCGTCACCGCGCCGAGCAGCCCGTGCAGCACCGCGCAGACGATGAGCGCGATCCTGCCGAAGCGGCCCGGAGCCCGGTCCTTGAGGGCCGTACGCACCAGAATCACCGCCACGAGCACGAGATAGGCGCCGAAGACCCCGCCCATCACCCACGTACCGAGGGACATGGCGGACGGATCGAGTCCGGCCAGGGACATCCGCTGATTGTCGACAACCGTCGCCAACACACCGTTGACGAACACGATGCCGACCGCCTCAAGCAGCAGCACGATCGCGGCCACCCAGGCCACCGGTCTGCGCGCCACGACGCCACCCTCTTCCTCTGTTACCGGTAGTACGTACGACATCGCGCACGCTACTAACCGGTAAACCACCGGACAAGGGCCCGAGCGAGGGCAGAGAATCATTCGGCCATTCGTAGGGACTCCACAAAGAATCGCGATCCGCCGAGGGGTACTCGGACAGAGAGGTGGACCACATCCGAGCGCTACTGTGCGACGGGGAAACCCGGCGTACCGTGGTGCCACAAGGGATTTCGCCCCCTGACTCGGCCTCGGACCACGCTCTGTGTGGGCAAGGTCACCATTGGGGACGGATCCTTGGGGCGTGTCGGCAGTCCCTAAACTCAGCTTGTTTTCAAGGAGGGAGCCATCGTGCGCAAGGTGCTCATCGCCAACCGTGGCGAAATCGCTGTCCGCGTTGCCCGTGCCTGCCGGGACGCCGGGATCCAGAGCGTAGCCGTCTACGCGGACCCGGACCGGGACGCCCTGCACGTCCGCGCGGCCGACGAGGCCTTCGCCCTGGGCGGTGACACCCCGGCAGCCAGCTATCTGGACATGGCCAAGGTGCTCCAGGCGGCCAAGGACTCCGGCGCGGACGCGATCCACCCGGGCTACGGATTCCTGTCCGAGAACGCCGAATTCGCCCAGGCCGTACTGGACGCCGGACTGACCTGGATCGGCCCGCCCCCGCAGGCCATCCGCGACCTCGGCGACAAGGTCGCCGCCCGCCATATCGCCCAGCGCGCCGGCGCCCCCCTGGTCGCCGGCACCCCCGACCCGGTCTCCGGCGCGGACGAGGTCGTCGCGTTCGCCGCGGAGCACGGCCTGCCGATCGCCATCAAGGCGGCCTTCGGCGGTGGCGGACGCGGCCTGAAGGTCGCCCGTACCCTCGAAGAGATCCCGGAGCTGTACGACTCGGCCGTCCGCGAGGCCGTCGCCGCGTTCGGCCGCGGCGAGTGCTTCGTCGAGCGCTACCTCGACAAGCCCCGCCACGTCGAGACCCAGTGCCTGGCCGACTCCCACGGCAATGTCGTCGTCGTCTCCACCCGCGACTGCTCCCTCCAGCGCCGCCACCAGAAGCTCGTCGAGGAAGCCCCCGCCCCGTTCCTCTCCGACGCCCAGAACGCCGAGTTGTACGCGGCGTCCAAGGCGATCCTCAAGGAGGCCGGCTACGTCGGCGCGGGCACCGTCGAGTTCCTCGTCGGCACCGACGGCACGATCTCCTTCCTGGAGGTCAACACCCGCCTCCAGGTCGAGCACCCGGTCACCGAAGAGGTCACCGGCATCGACCTGGTCCGCGAGATGTTCCGCATCGCCGACGGCGAGGCCCTCGGCTATGACGACCCGGCCGTGCGCGGACACTCCTTCGAATTCCGTATCAACGGCGAGGACCCGGGCCGCGGCTTCCTGCCCGCCCCCGGCACCGTCACCACCTTCGCCCCGCCCGCCGGCCCCGGCGTCCGTCTCGACGCGGGGGTGGAGTCCGGCTCCGTCATCGGCCCGGCCTGGGACTCCCTGCTCGCCAAGCTGATCGTCACCGGCGCCACCCGCGAGCAGGCCCTCCAGCGCGCCTCCCGCGCCCTGAACGAGTTCACGGTCGAGGGCATGGCCACGGCGATCCCCTTCCACCGCAAGGTCGTCACCGACCCCGCCTTCACCTCCGACCCCTTCACCGTCCACACCCGCTGGATGGAGACGGAGTTCACCAACGACATCCCGCCCTTCGCGGCCCCCGCGGACGCCGAGGCCGAGGACGAGCCCGGCCGCGAGACCGTCGTCGTCGAGGTCGGCGGCAAGCGCCTCGAAGTCTCCCTGCCCTCCAGCCTGGGCATGACCCTGGCCCGCACCGGCCTCGCCGCCGGCGCCAAGCCCAAGCGCCGCGCCGCCAAGAAGTCCGCCTCCGCGGCCTCCGGCGACACCCTGGCCTCCCCGATGCAGGGCACCATCGTCAAGGTCGCCGTCGAAGAGGGCCAGGAGGTCAAGGAAGGCGACCTCGTCGTCGTCCTCGAAGCCATGAAGATGGAGCAGCCCCTCAACGCGCACCGCTCCGGCACCATCAAGGGCCTCACCGCCGAGGTCGGCGCGGCTCTCACCTCCGGCGCCACCATCTGCGAAATCAAGGACTGACCCGCACCGAGGCCCCGCCGCCCACTTCCCACTTCTGGCGGGGCCTTCGCGTGTGCGGTGGCATCCTTGACGCCACGGGCGGAGACAGGGAGGACCCCCACATGGCGAGCGGTACGGCACACGCGCTGCCCCGGCCCATGCGCGCCGACGCGCGCCGCAACTACGAGCGCCTGCTCACGGAGGCCCGCCGCAGTTTCGCGGAACACGGCACGGACGCCTCCCTGGAGGACATCGCGCGCCACGCGGGCGTCGGCATCGGCACGCTCTACCGCCACTTCCCGAACCGCCACGCGCTCATGAACGCGGTCTTCCAGGAAGCGCTCGGCTCCCTCATCGAGCGCAGCCGCGAGCTCGCCGAGGCGGAGCAGCCGTGCGGCGCGCTGGTCGAATGGCTGGGTACGCTCATCACCCACGCGGGTGAGTACCGCAGGCTCTCGCAGGCGCTCATGTCGGCCTCCCACGACAAGAGTTCGGCGCTGTCGCAGTGCAGTGTGCCGATGCGCGAGGCGGGCGGACGCCTCCTGGTACGGGCGCAGCGGGCCGGCCACATCCGGCCCGAGGTCTCGATCGACGACCTGATGCAGCTCACGAACGCGATCGCGTTGGCGGCGGAACAATCCCCGTCCGACCCGCGCTTGGCGGACCGCCTCCTGAAACTGACGCTCACGGGGCTGCGACCCTGAGCGTCCCCGGGTGGGCCGTGGTCGCGGTTCGTTTGGGCCAAGGCGGGTTTCCGGGCGCGGGTCGTCGCCGGGGTGCGCTTGCCTCGGCCAGGGCCGGTTTCCGGGCGCGGGTCGTCGCCGGGGTGCGCTCCGGGCTCGCGCCCGGGACTGCATGCTGTGCTTTCCCGGGGGACGCCCCCGGACCCCCGTACGGCGGACTCCGGCCACAGTCAGGGAACGGGCGTTCGCGCGCCACAAATCACGCTCTACGTCCCGGACACGACCCCTGCGCGCCCCCCTTCACCGCCCGTCACCGACGAGGCGTCCGGAGCCGACTCTGTCTCTGGTCAGAGGAGCTGATCATCCCAGAGCCCGAGGACCACGCGATCCCGCGCTCATAGGCTCGATCACATCGGGAAACGCTCCGACAACCGGGGCGCCCAGTACTCGGAGGGGAATCCATGTCCAAGCGCATCATCGTTCCGTCGCTCATTGGTGCGGTCGCTCTCGGCGGTATCACCATCGGTGGCATCGCCTCGGCCAGCCCGGCCGTCAAGCCGACCGTGGAGAACGGCGCTGCCCGCTACGTCGCCCCGACCGCCGACGCCGCGGGTTCGGTCACCTTCACCGCGAAGGTGACCGACGACTCGGGAATCCGGAGCCTCAAGGTGCTGGCCTGGCCGAAGAGTTCGGACCTCAAGCCGACGGCCGAGGAAATGACGGACGTCGAGAGCGCCACGTGCAAGAAGGACCTGTGCGCCTACACCCTGAAGGTCACGCGGGAGGAAGCCGCCAGCCTGCCCGAGGGCGTCTGGCACGTCTCCGCGCTGGCGACGGCCAACGACGGGGACACGATCTTCGTACCCGAGGCCGCGACCTTCAACGTCACGCGCTGACCCGGGCGGGCACGTGGGCGAGTGTGCCCACCGGGGGGAGGGGGTCGGGGTCGGAGGAGGTGCGTGTCCGGACGTAAAGCGTCGCAACTCGTGCGAAGCACGGTGAGGAAAGCAGTCCGGACACGGACCTCCGGAGGCCCCGGCCCCCGGCACCACGACGCCCGCACCTGCACCACGCACGACCCCTCGCTGGAAGCGCACCGCCCCCCGCCGGAGGCGGAACCGCACCCCGCGCCGAACGGCGCACCCGCAACCCCCGCCGGAGGCGGAACCGCACCCCGCGCCGAACGGCGCACCCGCAACCCCCGCTGGAAGCGCACCGCACCGCGCGCCGAACGGCGCACCCGCAACCCCCGCCGGAGGCGAAACCCCTACCGGCGGCGCAAGTCCGCCACCCTCGCCCGCTCCCCCGTCTCCTGCGCCGCCAGCGACGCCGCCGCACTGCGCAGTTGCGGCCCCGGCCCCCCGCTCCCCGGCCCCTGTCCCGGACCCGGACCCGCCGCATGCGTGCGGCGCTGCCCCGGAAGCGGTACGTCCCGACGTGACTGACGCCCCGCCGGATGCACGTCGCCCGAACCACCGCCCGACGCCCCTGCACCGGCCCCCGTGACGGAACCGGCGACCAAACCGGATCCGGAGCCAGAGCCCGCACCGGCCGACACCCCGGACACCCCGCCCGCGGAGCCGCCGGTTCCGCCGGCCACCGCGATCTGTACCCCCTGATCGGCCAGCGCCTGAAGCTCCGTCGCCGCGCGATCGTCATGCGCCGGCGGCTCGTCGGTCACCAGCCTGCTGATGAGATCCGTCGGCACCGTCTGGAACATCGTGTCGGTGCCCAGCTTCGTATGGTCGGCCAGCACCACCACCTCCGCCGCGGCCTGCACCAGCGCCCGGTCCACGCTCGCCGAGAGCATGTTGGACGTGGAGAGCCCGCGCTCGGCGGTCAGCCCGCTCCCGGACAGGAACGCGCGGGTGACCCGCAGGCCTTGGAGGGACTGCTCAGCCCCGCTGCCCACCAGCGCGTAGTTGGAGCCGCGCAGCGTGCCGCCGGTCATGACGACTTCGACCCGGTTGGCATGCGCGAGGGCCTGCGCGACGAGCAGCGAGTTGGTGACGACGGTCAGGCCGGGGATCCGCGCGAGCCGGCGGGCCAGCTCCTGCGTGGTCGTACCGGCGCCGACCACCACGGCCTCGCCCTCTTCGACGAGACTCGCGGCGAGATCGGCGATGGCCGTCTTCTCGGCCGTTGCGAGATGGGACTTTTGCGGAAAGCCGGATTCTCGCGTGAATCCGCCCGGCAATACCGCACCGCCGTGCCGGCGGTCGAGGAGTCCTTCGGCCTCCAGCGCCCGCACGTCCCGCCGTACGGTCACTTCGGAGGTCTGGACGACGCGGGCGAGCTCACGGAGCGACACGGCCCCGTTGGCGCGCACCATTTCGAGGATCAATTGGCGACGTTCTGCAGCGAACACGAAACTGACAGTAACCCCAACGACCGTCTGCTTTCAGCAGTTTGCGCCGAATAACAGAAGTTGTACACAGACGAGAGCGCACAGTGGTATAAAGCGATCCCGCAATTCGAACGCACCACCATGGAGCGGGCTTACCCAGTCCTACGAGCCGATGAACGCCCCGCCGGAGCCCGCCCGGGACGCCCGTCGCGACCGGCGGACCGGGTCAGCTCTCCTCACCGGTCTTCACGGTGTGCAACTGCCGCGCCACCTCGGCGATCGAGCCCGACAGGGACGGGTAGACGGTGAAGGCGTTCGCGATCTGTTCCACGGTCAGGTTGTTGTCGACGGCGAGCGCGATGGGGTGGATCAGCTCGCTGGCCCGGGGCGATACGACGACCCCGCCGACCACGATGCCGGTGCCGGGACGGGCGAAGATCTTGACGAAGCCGTCCCTGATGCCCTGCATCTTGGCGCGCGGGTTGCGCAGCAGCGGCAGTTTGACGACACGGGCGTCGATCTTGCCGGCGTCCACGTCCGCCTGGCTGTAACCGACGGTGGCGATCTCCGGGTCGGTGAAGACGTTCGACGAGACGGTCTTGAGGTTGAGCGGGGTGACCGCGTCGCCGAGGAAGTGGTACATCGCGATCCGGCCCTGCATGGCCGCGACGGAGGCGAGGGCGAAGATCCCGGTGACATCGCCGGCCGCGTAGACGCCGGGTGCGGAGGTACGGGAGACCCGGTCGGTCTTGATGTGGCCCGACTCCTTGAGCAGGACGCCGGCCTCCTCCAGGCCCATGCCCGCGGTGTTCGGGATGGCGCCGACCGCCATCAGACAGTGCGTACCGGAGATGACCCGGCCGTCGGAGAGCGCCACCTCGACCCGGTCACCGACCCGCTTGGCGGCCTCGGCGCGGGAGCGGGACATCACGTTCATGCCGCGGCGCCGGAAGACGTCCTCCAGCACGCCCGCGGCGTCGGGGTCCTCGCCGGGCAGCACGCGGTCACGGGAGGAGACGAGCGTGACCCGGGAGCCGAGCGCCTGGTAGGCACCGGCGAACTCGGCGCCGGTGACGCCCGAGCCGACCACGATCAGTTCCTCGGGCAGCTCGTCGAGGTCGTACACCTGCGTCCAGTTGAGGATGCGCTCGCCGTCGGGCTGCGCGTCGGGGATCTCGCGGGGGTGACCGCCGGTGGCGATCAGTACGGCGTCCGCGGTGAGCGACTCCTCGCTGCCGTCCGCCGCGGTCACGATCACCTGGCGCGAGCCGTCCACGGCCTGGCGTCCGTCGAGCCGCCCCCGCCCGCGCATGACGCGCGCGCCGGCCCGGGTGACGGAGGCCGTGATGTCGTGCGACTGGGCGAGCGCGAGCCGCTTCACACGCCGGTTGACCTTGCCGAGATCGACCCCGACGACGCGGGCCTTCTGCTCAAGAGGAGGGGTGTCGTCCGCGACGATGATGCCCAGTTCCTCGTACGAGGAGTCGAAGGTGGTCATCACCTCGGCCGTCGCGATGAGGGTCTTCGACGGTACGCAGTCGGTGAGCACCGACGCGCCACCGAGTCCGTCACAGTCGACGACGGTCACTTCCGCGCCGAGCTGAGCCCCTACCAAGGCCGCCTCGTAGCCGCCGGGGCCGCCACCGATGATCACGATCCGGGTCACGAAAAAGTCCGCCTCGCGTTGTCAACCCGGCCCGTCTGCCACCCCGGCCGGGGTTCCGGGGGAGCCCCGGGGGATGCAGTACGTACTCCATTGTCCCGCACGCTTCAAGTACCGCCCCTCCGGGGTCCCCACACTCTTCTTTTCCGGGCTCGGTTCGCCTCCGGGCGCTCTCTGCCCCTGTCGACGGTCGACCGTGCTCGATTCGCTCGTACCTGGGGCACCCGGAGGCGAACCGAGCCCGAAAAAGCAAGCCACGTCTGTACCTCCCGTACCCTCGACCCCATGTCGCTCTACGCCGCGTACGCCGGCAACCTCGACGCGCGGCTGATGACCCGCCGCGCCCCGCACTCCCCGCTGCGTGGCACCGGCTGGCTCAACGGCTGGCGGCTGACCTTCGGCGGCGAGCAGATGGGCTGGGAGGGGGCGCTGGCCACGGTCGTCGAGGCGCCGCGTTCCCAGGTCTTCGTCGCGCTGTACGACATCGCCCCGATGGACGAGGACTCCATGGACCGCTGGGAGGGCGTGGGGCTCGACATCTACCGCCGTATGCGGGTACGGGTGCACACCCTGGACGGCGAGGAGCCGACCTGGATGTATGTCCTGAACGGCTACGAGGGCGGTCTCCCCTCGGCGCGCTATCTGGGCGAGCTGGCCGACGCGGCGGAGTCGGCGGGCGCCCCGCACGACTATGTGATGGAGCTGCGCAAGCGCCCCTGCTGACCGGGGGGACGCATCGCACCGGGACCGGCCCGCGGGCGGAAGATCAGCACAACAAACGCCGTTTTCGTTGGAAACGACAGTACAACGATGTCATGCCCGTGCGACGCGCATCTACGCGCGTAGGGAATGACCGGCTACCCTCATCCGCGTGAACGCATCTGTTATCCCGGCCAACGCCGACGGACCCGACCCCCTGGCCGCCGCCGACGCCGCCGCCACCCGCCTGCGCGAGCTGACCGGCGCCGAGACCCATGACGTCGCCCTGGTGATGGGCTCCGGCTGGGCGCCGGCCGTCGACGCGCTCGGCACCCCCGAGGCGGAGTTCCCCGTGACCGAGCTCCCGGGCTTCCCGCCGCCGGCCGTGGCCGGCCACGGCGGCAGAATCCGCTCGTACCGGATCGCCGAGAAGCGCGCGCTGGTCTTCCTGGGGCGTACGCACTACTACGAGGGCCGCGGGGTCGCCGCCGTCGCGCACGGCGTACGTACCGCGGTGGCCGCGGGCTGCAAGACCGTCGTCCTGACCAACGGCTGCGGCGGGCTGCGCGAGGGCATGCGCCCCGGCCAGCCCGTGCTGATCAGCGACCACATCAATCTGACGGCGGTCTCCCCGATCGTCGGCGCCAACTTCGTGGACCTGACGGACCTGTACTCGCCGCGGCTGCGCGCGCTGTGCAAGGAGATCGACCCGGCCCTCGAAGAGGGGGTGTACGTGCAGTTCCCCGGCCCCCACTACGAGACGCCCGCCGAGATCAACATGGTCCGCGTCATGGGCGGCGACCTCGTCGGCATGTCCACCGTCCTGGAGGCGATCGCGGCCCGCGAGGCGGGCGCCGAGGTTCTCGGTATCTCGCTGGTCACGAACCTCGCCGCGGGCATCTCGGGCGCGCCCCTCAACCACGAGGAGGTCCTTCAGGCGGGCCGCGACTCGGCGACCCAGATGGGTGCTCTGCTCGCCCAGGTGCTTGAACGAGTCTAGGGCCTTTCGTTTGGATCAGGCCGGATCAGGGAGCGGGGGCTGGTGCCGTGGATCGCAAGGCGGAGGAAGGAGCCATGGCGGAGCCCTGGCGACTGACGACAACGCGGCGAGGCGCGGTGCCAGGGCACGCGAGCCCGGCAAGATCCGAACGAAAGGCCCTAGGGCCGTCCGCCGGACAGGGCCTAAGCCGCGTCCGGCACGGGAATGACATCCCGCCGGGGCCACGCCGTCGGCCCCGGCAGTACAGCTACCAGGAGGTGCCCCCCACCGTGCAGCAGGACGCCACGCATCAGGATCTCATCGCGCGGGCCAAGGCCTGGCAGGCCGAGGACCCCGACAGCGACACCCGCGAAGAGCTGGGAAAGATCATCGACGCCGGGGACACCGGCACCCTGGCGGAACGGTTCGCCGGCACGCTCCAGTTCGGCACCGCCGGGCTGCGCGGCGAACTGGGCGCCGGGCCCATGCGGATGAACCGCGCGGTGGTCATCCGCGCCGCGGCCGGGCTCGCCGCGTACCTCAGGGCCCAAGGCCATGGTGACGGTCTGGTCGTCATCGGATACGACGCCCGCTACAAGTCCGCCGACTTCGCCCGGGACACCGCGGCCGTGATGACCGGCGCCGGGCTGCGCGCCGCCGTACTGCCCCGGGCGCTGCCGACGCCTGTCCTCGCCTTCGCCGTACGGCATCTCGGTGCCGTCGCGGGCGTGGAGGTCACCGCCAGCCACAACCCGCCCCAGGACAACGGCTACAAGGTCTATCTCGGCGGCGGCTCCCAGATCGTGCCGCCCGCCGACGGCGAGATCGCGGCCCGGATCGCCGCGGTCGGCCCGCTGGCCGGTGTGGCCCGGCCCGACGGCGGCTGGGAGATCCTTGGTGACGAGGTCCTGGCGGCGTATCTGGAACGTACGGACGCGGTCCTGACCCCCGGCACCCCCCGTACCGCGCGCGTCGTGCACACGGCGCTGCACGGCGTCGGTACGGAAACCCTCCTGGCGGCCTTCGCGCGGGCCGGCTTCCCCGAGCCCGTGCTCGTGGCGGAGCAGGCCGAGCCCGATCCGGCCTTCCCGACCGTCTCGTTCCCGAACCCGGAGGAGCCGGGCGCGATGGATCTGGCCTTCGCCACCGCCCGGCGCGCACGGCCCGACCTGATCATCGCGAACGACCCGGACGCGGACCGCTGCGCCGTCGCCGTCCCCGACGACACGGTCGTCAGCGGCTGGCGGATGCTGACCGGCGACGAGGTCGGCGCGCTGCTCGCGGCCCATCTCGTCCACAAGGGCGCGACGGGCACCTTCGCCGAGTCGATCGTCTCGTCCTCGCTGCTCGGCCGGATCGCCGGGGCGGCGGAGCTGGGGTACGAGGAGACGCTGACCGGCTTCAAGTGGATCGCCCGTGTCAAGGGTCTGCGGTACGGCTACGAGGAGGCGCTCGGCTACTGTGTCGACCCCGACGGCGTCCGCGACAAGGACGGCATCACGGCCGCGCTGCTGGTCGCCGAGCTGGCCTCCGAGCTGAAGGCCAAGGACCGCACGCTCACCGACCTGCTGGACGATCTGGCCGTCACCTACGGTCTGCACGCCACGGACCAGCTCTCGGTCCGCGTCCAGGTCCTGTCCCTGATCACCGACGCGATGCGCCAACTGCGCGAGAATCCCCCGGCGGAGCTGGCGGGCCTGACCGTCACCTCCGTCGAGGACCTGACGCACGGTACGGACACCCTCCCGCCGACGGACGGCCTGCGCTACCACCTGGAGGGCACGTACCGCGCCCGGGTCATCGTCAGGCCGAGCGGCACCGAGCCCAAGCTCAAGTGCTATCTGGAGGTCGTGATCCCGGTGGCGGACGCGACGGCGCTGACCACCGCGCGCGCGGCCGGTACGGACGTACTGGCGGCGCTGAAGCGGGACTTGGCTGTGGCGGCGGGTATCTGAGCCTCCGCCGCACCCGCGCGCGTACCGCAGTAGTGTGTCGGACTCCGCAGGGATCCGACAGCGACGGTGGGCCGCGAGGTGCGGCGGGGGTACGTGGTGGAAGCGTTGAAGGCGTTGCGTCCCGGAGACCCCGATCGGGTGGGGCCCTACCGCATCGTGGGCCGGCTCGGCTCCGGCGGTATGGGCAGCGTGTTTCTGGGGCGCTCACGCGGCGGGCGGGCGGTGGCCGTCAAGGTCGTACGCCCGGATCTGGCCGAGGACCCGCGGTTCCGCCGCAGGTTCGTCCGGGAGGTCACCGCGATCCGGCGCGTGAACGGCGCCTTCACCGCCGGTGTGGTCGACGCCGATCCTGAGGCCGTCTTTCCCTGGCTGGCCACGGTCTACGTACCGGGAATGGCGCTGAGCGACGCCGTCGCCGCACACGGACCATGGCCGCCTGGACCGGTGCTGACGCTCGCCTCGGGGCTGGCCGAGGCGCTGGGCGCGATCCACGCGGCGGGGGTGGTCCACCGCGATCTGAAGCCCTCGAACATTCTGCTGGCCCATGACGGCCCGCGCGTGATCGACTTCGGCATCTCGGTGGTCGGCGACGCCAGCGCGCTGACCCAGACCGGGATGATGGTGGGCACCCCGGGCTTCATGTCCCCCGAGCAGCTGACGGACGATCGGATCAGCCCGGCGAGCGATGTGTTCTCGCTCGGCGCGGTCCTCGCGTACGCCGCCACGGGGGCGGGCCCGTTCGGTACGGGAGCGCCGCACGCGCTGCACTACCGGACGGTGCACGAGACGCCCCGCCTCGACCAACTGTCCCCCGAACTGCGCCCCTTGGTGGACCACTGCCTGGCCAAGGAACCCGGCCGACGCCCCACCGTGGCGGCTCTCCTGCATCACCTGTCCGGGACCGGCGAGTACACCGCCCCGGCACCGGCCGGCGGATGGCTGCCGGAACCGCTCGCCCGGACCGTGGAACTCCACGGCGTCCAGGAGCCCCCGCCCACGAGCCTCACCCGCCGCCGGGCGCTGTTCGGCCTCACGGGGGTCTTCGCCGCGGCGGGCATCGGTTACGGCGCCTGGCGGCTCACCCGCACCGACGACAACGATCCCGGCGACGCCTCGTCCGCCCCCCAGCAGAGCCCGACGGTCCCTCGGCGGCCCGGTGCCCAGCGCTGGAAGTCCACGGTCGCCACCGGCGACGGCCGCGACGACGCCGACGGGGCGCTGGCCGTGGCCAACGGCATGGTCTACTTCCCCGGCCGGAAGGGCTTGTACGCGGTCTCGGCCGACAACGGCACGGAACGGTGGACCCACACCACCAGCGCCACGGACGGCACGCTGGTGCCCACCCCGGCCGTGACCGCCGACACCGTCTGTGTCGTCGTCGGCGACGTCCTGCGCGCGCTGGACGCGGACACCGGCGAACGGATGTGGGCGACCTCCGAACTGAACGTCGCCGACGCGGGCCCGTCGGCGGCCGGCGACACCGTCTCCTTCCTCGGCAGCAGCGGCTCCTCGACCGTGCTGTACGCGGTGTCCACGGCGACCGAGAAAATCCAGCTGGAGACCTCCGCCGACCTCGACTACGCCGAATCGGCGCGCATGGCCGACGGCACGGTCTACACCAGCAGCGCAGGCGCCCTGTACGCGTACGACCCGGCCACCGGAAAACGGAAATGGCGCCATCTGACCCCGGCGGTCCGGCTCTCGGACGTGGCCGTGTCCGGCGACACCGTGTACGTCACCGTATTCGGCGAGAACGGCACCTCCGTCTCGGCACTATCCACGAACGGGACGGAGAAATGGCTCGCCACCCCCGAGGACGGCGGCGCGTTCCAGGGCCCCCCGATCGTGGCCGACGGCACGGTCTACATCTGCGGCGATACCACTCTGTACGCCCTGCACGCCACGACCGGCGCCCCGAAGTGGCGAACCCCCTTCACCTCGGCGCTCCACCCGACCCCGAGCGCCGAGGGCGGCACGGTCTGCGTGGCGGCCGACACCACCCTGCACGCGCTTCACGCGGACTCCGGCAAGAAGAAATGGGCCTTCCCCGCCGACGAACCACTCCGCACGGGCCCACTGGTGTCGGGCCCCGCGACCTACGTGACCGGCGCGTCGGGCACCCTGTACGCGATAACGGCGTAGGGGCTGCCACCGGGACGCACTCCCGTCGTCGACCACAGGAGCGTGGGTGCCGGAGCGATCAGGCTGTCCACTCGCGCCAGGTGTCGAGAACGGCCTGAACAGCGCCGGAGACCTGACCTTGCTGGGCCCGGTCGGCCCACAAGTGAGAGTCGTGCTCAGTCAGTCTCACCGGCTCGCCGGCCGAGCCAGAAGGCGGCGACGGATGGCCGGTCGATTCCGGCAGTGGAGCCGTCGTGGGGCAGGAACTCGGTGGGGGCGATGTACCCCTCGCCCGGTTCGAGGCGGATGCGCAAACAGCGCAGTCGGTGCCCGGCGGTGACGTAGCGACGTATGTCGTCGGTGTGGGGGTAGTGCTGCTCTGGATCGGGGTGAAGTGTGCGGCAGATCTGCTGGACGTCATGGTCGCCAATGAGCACGTAGCGCGGGCCGGGTCCGAGGTTGAGGCAGAGCCGCCTGCGACCCTGGTGGCGTCTGGCGTACGGCAGTCGGTCGAAGTTGTCGACGTGCAGGCCGATGCGCCGACCGGTGGCGGAGTCCTGAGTGGTGGTGGTCCAGTTGGCGGGGCTGGCCGTACAGCCCAGGAGTGTAGGAGGCCGGCGGCTCTTGAGGGGGTCGAGGCGGGCGGCGGTTTCGAGGCGCCCGGCCAAATCGTCCGGATCGAGGTCCGGTAACGGACGGCGTACGAGCTCGATCCGGACGCTGTCCGGCGTCGAGGCGTCGGCTCGGTGCTGCTCGGCCTCGTCGGCGGTCAGGGGTGTCCAGTCGTCGCCGGGGACGATTGCGCCGTCGTCATAGCCGGGCTCGCCGCCGGGCAGCCGGACCGGTGCGATGTCGCACCGGCCGCGTATGTGGTCGAACGTGTCGAATACGAGTCGAGGGCCCATGACTGTGCCTCCCGAGGGCAGGTGCGGGGCTACGTGTCGTCGAGGTCGTCGCCGAAGGTGAGGTCCAGCTCGGCGATGAGGGCCTCGGCCAGCTGGAGTGCCTGGGCCCGGTCGATAACGGTCTGCTTGAGCGAGGCGACGCCACGGAGCTGGGAGAGGTCGCTGCCCCGTAGGTCGAGGCCACGGAACTTCCCGCCGTCGAACTCGGTCAGCCACAAATCGCTGTCGTCGATCAGCGCGGCGCCCAGATCGACGGCGGTGAAGGTAGTCTCCCGCAGCGAACACCTGACGAAGATCACGGGCCCGACGGCCCGGACGCGAGTGAGGGTGCTGTAGTCCAACTTGCAGTTCTCGAACAGCACGTTGTCGAGCGTGACATCTTCGAGCGCGGCGCCCATGAGCTTGCAGTCGCGGAACACGGCTCGGGAGATCTTGCTGTCGGTCCAGCGCAGGGAGGAAAGGTCGCAGCCGGTGAACTCCACGGAGTCGACCCGGAGCTTCTCCAGCCGGGTGCGCCGGGCCTTGAGACCGGTGATCCTCCCGTCCATCAGGTGGGTGTCGGCCAGGTCGAGGTCCCGCAGGTCGGCGTCGGCGTAGTGGAACTCCGCCACCCGGCCACGGCCGCCCTCCAACGAGGTGACGTTGGAGAGGTAACGGCCCGGCTCGTTCAGGGCGGGCAGCGTGACGCTCGTGCGGCGGATCGTGCGGGAATCCATCAACAGCCTTTCAGGGCGGTGGGTCGGTCACCGGAGCTGCCGGCACGCCCGGGGTGTGCCGGCACGGCCTGTTTCTTCTTGTTCCAGTTGTCCCAGGTCGGGCGGTTGTCGAAGGGGGCCGGGTTCTTCGCCCAGTTGTCCCACGTGGGCCGGTTGTCCCACGTCGCTTCAATGATCTCCCGGGTCGAAGCGTCGTGCGTGGCTGTCAACTCCGTCACAACGGTGGTGTCGGATGCGGTGAGTCGGTCCAGTACCGTCATAACGCTGCCTCCTTGGTTGCTAGCGTGGACAGGGCCGTGACCAGGGCTTGCCGGGAGACCCGGCAGTAGTTGGTCTCGGTGGTCGTGAGGCTGCCGTTCTCGAAGTAGCGGTTGGCGGCCTGAGCGCCGCGGCAGAAGTCGAAGAACTCGCACTCGGCCTCGCAGCGGTCCAGCCCGGTGAGGAACTCCCTGACATAGCAGAGCCGGTGGGCGTTGCGAACGATCTCGGACAGCGGCCGGTCGAGGATGTTGCCGGCCGTGAAATCGCCGTACTCGGGCGCTGTCGTGTCCGCGAGTTCCGGGGAAAGCAGGACCACGTCGCCCCTCCAGGAGACGGTGGGGATCGGATCGAGAAGGCGCCGGTCCCACTCGGCTCGCTGCCCGGAACGGGTCAGCCAAAGGTATTCGGCGAGGCGTTCGACCTCCCGCACGGCCAGGGCTGCGCCGTGTTCGCGGGTCCAGGTGATGGTGCGCTGCCAGAACTCCTCTGCCTGGACCGGAGTGGGGGGCCACCGGTCGGTGTTGACCCCTTCGATCTCCTCGATGTTGAAGCCCACCGAGTGGCACCCCAGAGTGGCCAAGAACTCCAGCAGATCCTCCGGCATCGTGATGCCCGTGGCACCGACCACCGAGATGACGGAGAACGGGATGCCGTGCTCACGCAGCCGTGTGATGCCGCGCAGGATCCGGTCGAAGGCAGGCTTGCCGCGAAGGTCGACACGCTCGGCGTTCACGACGGCCGGGCCATCGATGCTCACCCCGACCTGAACGTCGTACGTGGCCAGCAGGTCGCACCACGTATCGCTGATCAGCGTCGCGTTGGTCTGTACGTAGTGATGGACACGGCCCGCCCGTCGCAGGGCTTCGAACGGCGCGAGCAGGACCGCGAACTTCTGCTGCCCAACAGCGAGCGGCTCCCCGCCGTGCCAGACAATGCCGATCGGATGGCCGCTGTCCTCGAACTGGGTCACCGCCTCCGCAAGGGCTTCGGCCACCTCCGGGGACATCTGATGGTTGAGCTTGCGAAACGGCAGGTAGCAGTACCGGCAGTCCAGATTGCACCAGGTCGTGGGCTGAACCACCACGGTCTGCGGGGCCGCGAACCGCTGCTGGTATCGGGCACGCCACGGGGATGGGCGAGAGCGCATCGGGGGCCTCTCCTCGACGGACAGGGGGCGTCGCCGCCCCGTGGCGGGGAGCCGCGAGGCAGGATGCGACCACTATCTGTCCCGTGATGACCTGTACGCGATGACATCGTGTTGTCATCGCCGATGACATGTCATCTGTGTGGCAATGACACCGAGGCGAAGTCTCCGCACCGGCATGGGAGTTCGAGCGGATAGCGGTGGGTTATCGTGACGACCGTGCCTCGCTCGATTCTGATCCACGACGGCCAGACCGCCCGTGACATCGGTTTGGTGTACTGCTGCTCGGGCTACCTCGTCGAGCACGGCAAAGTGCTGCTCGTGCACCACAACCGCTTCGACAAATGGGTTCCGCCGGGAGGGCATATCGAGCCTGGGGAGTCATTCGCCGGCACGGCAGTACGCGAGTTCAAGGAGGAGACGGGGCTGCTGGTGGAGGCGATCTCCAGCCAGCCTGCCATCCACCCGGCCGATCACAACGCCACCCCCGAACCTGTGCCGTTCTACGTGGACATCGAGCGCGAAGGTTTCCCGACCCCGGCGTTGGTCCAGTTCTTCTACGTCCAGCGGCAGCCGGGCACCCGCGAACAGGCAGTGGAGGCGCAACTCGAAGAGGTGCATGGGGCGGCGTGGTTCGGCCTGGAGGACATCGACGGGCTCAAGACCTTCGACCAGGTACGCTCCCTGGCCCGGTTCGCGCTACTGAACTACCCGGTGGCGGCGGAGCGCGCCCAGCCGTAAGCGCCTGCTTCGCTGGATCGCCCGCGACGGCCCGCGAGACGATACCCGCCGACGCCTGCGACATGACAGGCCAGGAGCAGCCGGGCCGGAGCACCACCGAAAGCGGCGGACACAGCCTGGTTCAGGCGCTGAGCGTACTTGGGCACCGAGGATGGCGCGACGTGAAGCGTCCCCGCGATCCGCTCCGTCACGAGCCCACCTTCGGGCGCGTTGTGCATGACCTTCACCAGGTCGAACATGCGCTCCGACAGCTCACAGACCACCTCCCCGTCGTTGCCGCGTGCGCTGAGGATGACCTTGCGCCCCGGGCCGAGCGCGACATGTTCAATGACCATCTCGGCCGACACCTGGCCCGTCTCCTCAAGGGCGCCGTCGTCCAGGCTCAGCCGCGTCAGGCGCCGCAACGCCTCGGTGTACGCCGACACCGTGTAGTACGCGGCGCGGATGGTGGCCCGCTTGCCCGAGGCACCCGGCTCGTTCCACAGCCCGGTCTCGGGATCCCACAGGTCGTTCATCAGGTGCCACGCCTTGGCGAGCCGAGGATCGCGCGGGCCGGCGCCGGACCGTACGGCGGCCTGGGTGCACGACGCGTACGCCATGTGTTCCCACGCGGTGCCCTGCACATCCTTGTCGTCCTCGACGAACGTCTCCCAGAGGTGGTGGTTGTGGAGCAGCCACTGCCCGGCCTCGGTGACCATGTCACCCAGCCGCTTCGTCTGAACTGACCCGTGCACGCCCCCAGCCTCCCGGGGCACGTCCGGGTACGCCGGTTCGCCCCCTGGGCCGATTCCGGAGACGACGGCGGAGAGAGCGAGCAGGCACAGCGCGGTCTTACTCGGACTCGGGTCGGTGTCGACGTACGTGCGCCAGCCCCATGCCCCGCTGGACCGGCGGTGGTAGAGCAGGCCGTGCACACCGTGGTCGATCAGCGGCTCGACGCGCTCCAACAGGCTGCCGGTGTCCACCCCGCCGGGGAGGCTGAGCCCGGGGCCGAGCCCGTGGAGGGCGTCCCGGAGCTTGGCGAGCCCGTGAACGGCGAGGGCAGTCTGATGCAGCGAGGTGTCGTCGAGTCCCACCACCTCGGGCCAGCCGTGGTCGACCTGGTGGTCCTTGAGCCACTCGACGCACCAGGCTGCGGCCTCCGCGACACCGTTGTGGTGAAAGAACTGCGGGTGGGACAACAGCCCGGCAAGACCGAAGGCGACGAACCGGGAGTGCTCGCCACGTCCGCCCTTGTGGCGCGGCAGGCAGTGCTCCGGAATCGCGCCGACCAGGAAGTCAAGGGCCCGGCGAACGGGCTGCCCCGCGATGCCGGCGACCCGCAGGATCGGCAGGACCTCGCTGGTGTTGACGATTGACGACACCGAGGTCAGCGTGAGCCCCCACCCGCCGTCGTAGCCCTGGTTCTGCAACAGAGTCCGTGCGGCCTCGCCCACTCTTGCCTCGAATGCGATGAGCCCGCCGCGCGACCTCTTCATGATGCGCCTCCGCCGCCAAGTCACGGATTACCTCGGACGGATACGTACCCAACGTGGCAGCTGTGGACGCGCGTTCACGCCTCGGCCGCGACCGTGCGTGCTCAGTGCTCACGTGCACGAGGAAACTCAGGCCCGACCTGCGGTCTTGCTCAGAGTTCGGTGCCGTCGGGGATGAGGTGGTCGTACTGCCCCGCCTTGACGGCGAGGATGTGCGCCAGCATCTCCCTGTCGGTGAAACGCAACGCACCGTCGAGGTCGCGGCGCTTGGAGTCACCGAAGGCGACGCCGCCGTCGATCGGCATGATCTGTACGCAATCGTCTCCTGAGCCGGCGCTGAACGAGGACTTCTCCCACTCACCGTCCAGCAGTGCCGCGTAGAGGGCATCCCTCGGGTCGCTCATGCGAGTTCCTTTTCTATTTCCTCGATGAACCGGACGGTCGCTCTCTCATCCAATGCGTGGTCTGCCAAGTTGGCGAACCTTCGGCGAACGCGCCGCACCTCTGCGGGATCGTCCTGTAGGGATTCGCCTCGGACCAGTTCCCGTGACACGACACTGCGATTGTCGGCCCCTGGGAAGTCGATGATGGTGAAGGCAGCGCCGACGATACTCGCGGCCCCTACCGCGAAGGGGATCACCCGCAGGGTGACGTTCGACTCTTCGGCGCATGACACCAGGTGTCGCAGTTGCGCGCGCATGACCTCCGGTCCACCGACAACAGCCCGGAGCGCGGACTCCAGACACAGCGCGTCCACCGTAAGCGGGTTTCTGCGGGTGAGGACTTCCTGTCGTCTCAGCCTCGCCTCGACGAAGGTCTCACGGCGCTCCGTGCTCTCGTGCTTCTGTCCGAAGGCAACGATCGCCTCGACGTATTCACGGGTTTGGAGGAGGCCCGGTACGTACGTTCCCGAGTGGACCAAGATGCGTTCCGCGGCATCCTCAAGAGATAGGTAGCGATACGAGTCGCCGCTGAACACGGCCTGAACTTCAGGCCGTTCGTACCACGCGCGACCATACGACCTGCCCTGCTCGATCGTTGCGACGATCCCGGCTTGCTCTTCGGGCGTCGCCTCATAGAGCTTGAGCAGTTTGGGGAGTTGTTCCTCGGTGGGAAATGCCTGGCCGCGCTCGATCTTGCTCACGGTGAACCGCGATACGCCGAGCACTTCTCCAGCTGCCGTCTGCTTGAGGCCCGCCTCCGAGCGCAGTCGCTGAAGTTCCTCGCCCACACGGCGCATGGCGAAGATGGCGTTCGCGTTGACGCTGACCGTCACGGTTCTCCCTTCCTCGCTTCCAGCGACGTGGTCCCCCGACATCGCCAGAGTATCGGTCAGTTGCTCACCCTATGACTCTCCGGGCTGGGATCCACACTCTCAGTTGCGCGAGACGAGTCGCGTGACCCACACTGAGGCGATCGCGCCGCGAGCACTCACAACCGGGCGCGCATCCCTACATCCGCGCGCCTGAAAGGTGTGGGTCATGGATCAGCGTGGTTACGTCCTGGCGGTAGAGCGCTATCCCTGTACGGCAATTGCCGTGCCCGAGGCACGCGCCATAGCCGCCCGCGCCTACGCGCCGTATCCCTGGGTGGACCACGACACGGTCAAGCTGCTGGTCAGCGAGACGGCGACCAACGCCGTGCTGCACGCCGGCGGGGGCGGGTTCGATCTGATCTGCCACGCACCGTTCGACGGCGCGGTCCAGATCGAGTTGCACGACCGGAGCGAACGACGCCCCTCGCACCGCACGCACGGCGCATGGGACCAGCACGGCAGGGGGCTGGAGTTACTGGACCTCCTCGCGCCCGGGTGGTCCGTCGTCAGAACGATGACCGGGAAGGGCCTCATCTTCACCGTGAAGGCGGCCCCGTACCCCGTAACGGTCAACGAGACGCTCAACGAGGAGTGGTGAGGACATGTACGTCGAACTCGGTCGGCCCGAACCACCCCGCCGCCGAACCGGGGTCGCCGGGTTCTTCACCCGGCGGATCGGCGACGAACTGAACGTCCTCCTCATGCCCGTCGGCACCGGCGCAACGTGGCAACTGCCCGGCGGTGACGCCCAGTCCGACGAGTTCATCCACGAGGCGTACGTACGCGAGATCGCGGAGAGGACCGGCCTTACTCCCACCCCGCCCGAGGAAATCCTCGTCGTGGACCACGTCCCCAGAGGCGTCACCGAGGCCGAAGGGCTCGACGTCGTCTTCAAGGGTGCGGACCCCGTCCCGTACCACGCGGACCTCGTCCCGTACCACCCGGATACCGAACCGACCGCGTACCGCTGGGCGACGCTCAAGGAGACGGACACCCTCTGCCTCGGTCCGGAGCGCGACCGTATCCACTCCGCCCACGAAGCGTGGCTCACCGGCCGTACCGCCTACCTCGTCTGGGGCGAACGTGTCACCGCCCGGCACTCCTGACCGTCCGCCCGATCGTGCGCCACGTCGCGACGTCACAGCCACGTGGTCGCGAGCCAACTGGTCAGGGCCGCCGCGAGGATCAGCGGGATGTTGATGCCGACCTGCCGGTCGGTCCTCAGGTGGACCGCGATCGCGCCGGTCTGGAGGACCACGAGGCCCACGGCGGCGGCCAGGGCCAGTACGGGCGCGATGCCCGTCAGCGGTGGCAGGATCAGGCCGATCGCGCCGAGTACTTCGGCCACGCCGATGCCCCTGACGGCCTGCATCGGTACGCGGTCCACCCAGGCCATCATCGGCCGCAGCCGCTCACGGCTCCGGAACACCTTCATCGCGCCCGCGTAGAGGTAGAAGAGGGCGAGCAGGCCCGCGAGGATCCAATAGGCGATGTTCATGGGTCCTCAGGCGAAGTCGGCGAAGTCGGTGGCGGGCTCGGTGGCGTAGCGGCTCATCACGTGGATGTTGGCCTGCGGGGTCAGCTTCCGGCCGTCGGCGATCATGTCCTGGAGGTCCCGGAAGTACTGCACGTACAGGTCGGGCGTGAAGATGCTGAGCATGACGGCCGGGTGGTCGGTGACATTGGCGAAGGTGTGCGGCGCTCCCGGCGGGACCATGACGAGCGTGCCCGCGCTCGTGTCGTGGACCTGGTCCCCCACCGTGAACCGCAGCGTGCCGGAGATGACGTAGAAGCCCTCGTCATGCTGGGCGTGGCGGTGCTGGGGCGGTCCGGGGGTGTGCGGGGCGAGGACGAACTCGGCCAGGCCCAGACGGTGCCCGGTGGTGGTGCCGTCTTCGAGGATGCGCCCCCGTGTGGTGCCAAGGGTGATCGTCTCGCCGTCGTCCGGGCCTACCACCGATACGGCGGGGTCGGGGGCCGGTCCGCTCGTCATCGGTTCGCCGGTCGTCGGTTCGCTGGTCATCAGTCCATCGGTGGTCGGTTCGCTCGTCATCGGTTCGTCAGCCATGTTCCGATTCCACTCCCGGGCGCGGCGGCTGTCCAAGACCCGTTCGGCGACGCCGATACCGGATCGGTATCGTCGCAGCATGGAGCTACGTACGCTGCGCTATTTCGTGGCGGTCGCCGAGGAACTGCACTTCGGCCGTGCCGCTGTCCGGCTGCACATGAGCCAGCCGCCGCTGAGCCGGGCTGTCAAGCAGTTGGAGAGCGAGATCGGCGCCCCGCTGCTCCACCGTTCCCCGGCCGGTGTCACGCTCACCGCAGTGGGGGCGGCGCTGCTGGTGGAGGCGCGCTCCCTGCTCGACCATGCCGACCGGCTCCGCGTGCGGCTGGCGGTCGCGGCCGGCTCGGCGACTCTCACCGTCGGCCTGCTGGGTGACAGCACCGACCCGGGCGCGCGGCGGCTGGCCGCCGCGTACCGCCGACGTCACCCGGATGTCGAGGTCCACGTCCGCGAGACCGATCTGACCGATCCGACCTGCGGCCTGCGCGCCGGACTGGTCGATGTCGCGCTGACCCGCGCGCCGTTCGACGACACCGGCCTGACGGTGCACGAGCTGCGCACCGACCCTGTCGGCGCGGTGCTGCGCGCGGACGACGTACTGGCCGGCCGGGACCGCGTGAGCCTCACCGACCTGGCCGGGCGGCGCTGGTTCCGGTTCCCCGACGGCACCGACCCGCTGTGGCAGTCGTACTGGAACGGCGGTGAGTCCCGCGAGGGACCGGTGGTACGCGCGGTCCAGGAGTGTGTGCAGGCCGTCCTCTGGAACGGCACGGTCGGGATGACCCCGCTCGGGCACGATCTGTCCCCGGAACTGGCCGTGGTACCCCTGACCGACATGACGCCGAGCCGCGTGGTGGCGGTGTGGAACGAGGGCGACGCGAACCCGCTGGTCCGGTCCTTCGTCCAGATCGCGACAACGGCCTACCGCGCCTGAACGCCTCGCGGCTGAGCGGAACGCGGAACTCGGAACGCATGGTGGTGCCACCAACACCCCGGAACTCACCGCCTGGAGCCAGTGATCGAGGCTCCGGCCCGGACCAGAGTGGTGCCATGCCCACTCGACGCGAAGCCCTCGCCGCCTCGGCCGCCCTGACCGGCGGCGCTCTCCTGTCCGCCGCCCCGGCCGCCACGGCCGTCCCGCGCGTGGCCCCGGGCCGCGCGACGGCCGTATCCGGTCAGCGCCCCGGCGGCACCATCGCGCTCACCCACGCCACCGTCCTCGGCGCGGGCCCCGACCGCACCGTCCTCATCCGCGACGGCCGTATCACCCGTACCGGCCGCTCGGCCGAGGTCCCGATCCCGCGCGGGGCGACGACGTACGACCTGACCGGCAAATACATCGTCCCCGGCGGCCTCGTCGAGGCCCATGTCCACAACGACGGACCCGAGAGCGTGCTGCCGCCCCTTTTCCCGCTCAACGGCGTGACCGCGGTCCGCGAGATGTGGGGCGGACCGGTCCACCACGCGTGGCGCGACAAGGTCCGCGCGGGCACGCTCCTCGGCCCCCGCTGGGTGATCGCCAGCTCGATCCTCGACGGAGGCCCCTCGATATGGGCCAATGACACCGGTCAGCGCATCGTCGAGGTCACCGACGCCAGGTCCGCACGTCGCGCGGTGCGCGAGGCGAAGGCGAGCGGCGCCGACTTCGTCAAGGTGTACTCACGGCTCACCCCCGAGGCGTACGAGGCGATCGCCGACGAGTCCGCCCGTCAGGGCCTGCGCCACGCGGGCCACTGCCCCGACACCCTGCCCATCGCCCGCGCGAGCGACACCGGACAGCAGTCCATCGAGCACCTTCATGCCCTGCTTCTCGCCACCTCCGCCCGGGAGCCGGAGATCAGGCGGGCCATGGCGAAGGTCCGTATCGACCCCGCCCTCGGCTCCAGCTTCGAGCGCTACGCGAGCTGGTTCCGGCAGGTGCACGCGGTCGAGTGGCAGGCGATGCGGACGTACGACATCGGCCGCACCCGCGCCCTCTTCGACCGGCTCGCCGCCAACGGCACCCGCGTCGTACCGACTCTCACCGTCCACCATTCCCTGGAGCGCACCGACGAACTCCCCACCAATTCACCGGAGTTCACTTATCTACCGGCCTGGATGACCGCATACTGGCCCACCATCTGGGCCGGCCTGACCGCCGGTCGCACCGCGCGGGACACCGCCCGCATCCACCAGCTCTACGAGCACCGGCTGCGCCTCGTCGCCGAACTCCACCGGGCCGGCGTGCGGTTGCTCGCGGGCACCGACACCGGCACCGGCTACGCGGTCCCCGGCTTCTCCCTCCACCACGAGCTGGAGCTGCTGTCCGAGGCCGGACTGCCCACCCGGGACGTCCTCCGCGCCGCGACCACCGCGCCCGCCCGGATGCTCGGCCTGCCCGCCGACCGCGCCGACCTGCTGGTCCTGGACGCGGACCCGCGCACCGACATCCGCCATACGCGACGGATCGACTCCGCCCTGGTCGCGGGCCGCTACCTCGACCGCGCGGAACGCCTGCGCCTGCTGGCCGACGTGGCCCGCGCCGCCGCCGCGAGCGAGCCCCCGACGACGGGCGCCGCGGCCCCCCACCTCTGCGCCCACTGACCACGGGACCCGCGCTACGTCAGCAGCAGCACGATCAGCACGATCAGGCCCGCGAGCGCCGGGCCCATCACCTCGTACGCCCACCGCACCGTCGGCTCCCCCTGCGCCGACGGCCGCGACGCCGACCTTTCCGACAGCTCGCGCAGCTCGGCGACCGTACGGTCCGCCTGGGCCATGCCGAACTGGTCGGCGGCGTTCGCGTGCGCGGTGGCGACGGAAGCGGAGGCAGAGGCGGAGGCGGAGGCGGAGCGGCCGGAAAGGCCCCCTCCCGACCGCGCCTGGCGGCGGTTCGCGCGCTTGCGCTGGCGCAGCGAGACCGGGACCGCCCACAGCTGATATTTCGTGCCGTCCTCCGTCAGCGCCTCGCAGGAGAACCTGGCCCGTACGGTCGAGACGGAGGACCACGGCAGCGTGATGGTCCGGAAGGGGTTCCTGATCCGCAGCCGGTCGGCGTTCGCGTAGACCGCCGGGCGCAGGGTGAACGCGATCACGAGCGGTACGACGAACAGCAGGGAGGCGAGCGCCAGCCACGGCGTGCGGCCCGTCCCCCGGAAGAGCGCGTCGCCGCCGAGCCAGAGGGTGATCACGAGCAGCAGGCCGCCGCCGACGATCCCGCCGGCCGACCGGAAGACGCGGTCGGCGTAGGTCGGCTCGGTGGGCTGCTCGGGGGTCGTCATACGTCCGATTCTGCCGTATGGCCCGAACATGCCTCCACACCCCTGGCGGGGACCTCCCTGTCGCTTCCCCCCTGGCCCCGCGCCGGGTCACATCTCGGGAACGGCTCCCCCTCGTACCCCTCACCCCCTGTACAGGCTGCTACGCGCGTAGATATGCTCATCTGGTGACCATGCCCACCATTACCCCCGCATTCGCTGACGTGACCGCGTCCGACAGCACACTGCGCCGATTCCTGCACGGGCTCCCCGGCGTCGACGCCGTCGGCCTGGAGGCACGCGCCGCGTCGCTCGGTACACGCTCGATCAAGACCACGGCCAAGGCATACGCCATCGATCTGGCCATCTCCATGATCGACCTGACCACGCTTGAGGGCGCGGACACCCCGGGCAAGGTCCGGGCGCTCGCCGCCAAGGCCCTCCGGCCCGATCCGACCGACCGTACGACGCCCGCCACCGCCGCGGTCTGTGTCTATCCGGACATGGCGGAGACGGCGGTCGCCGCGCTGGCCGGTTCCGACGTCAAGGTCGCCTCCGTCGCCACCGCCTTCCCGGCCGGCCGCGCCTCGCTGGCCGTCAAGCTCGCGGACACCCGCGACGCCGTGGCCGCGGGCGCCGACGAGATCGACATGGTCATCGATCGCGGCGCGTTCCTCGCGGGTCACTACCTCAAGGTGTACGAGGAGATCCGCGCCGTGAAGGAGGCCGCGGGGGCGGCCCGGCTCAAGGTGATCTTCGAGACCGGTGAGCTGTCCACGTACGACAACATCCGCCGCGCCTCCTGGCTCGGCATGATCGGCGGCGCGGACTTCATCAAGACGTCGACGGGCAAGGTCGGCGTCAACGCCACACCCGCCAACACCCTGCTTCTGCTGGAGGCCGTACGCGACTTCCGCGCGCAGACCGGGGTGCAGATCGGCGTGAAGCCGGCGGGCGGCATCCGTACCAGCAAGGACGCGGTCAAGTTCCTGGTGCTGGTGAATGAGACCGTGGGCGCGGACTGGCTGGACAACCACTGGTTCCGGTTCGGCGCCTCCAGCCTGCTCAACGACCTGCTGATGCAGCGCCAGAAGCTGGCCACCGGCCGCTACTCCGGCCCCGACTACGTCACGGTGGACTGATACACGATGGCATTCGAATACGCACCGGCCCCCGAGTCGCGCTCGGTCGTCGACATCGCGCCGAGTTACGGCCTGTTCATCGACGGCGAGTTCACCGACGCCGCCGACGGCAAGGTCTTCAAGACGGTCTCCCCGGCCACCGAGGAAGTGCTGTCCGAGGTCGCTCGCGCGGGCGCCGAGGATGTCGACCGGGCCGTGAAGGCGGCCCGCAAGGCGTTCGTGAAGTGGTCCGCGCTGCCCGGCGCCGAGCGCGCCAAGTACCTCTTCCGGATCGCCCGGATCATCCAGGAGCGCTCGCGCGAACTGGCCGTCCTCGAAACCCTCGACAACGGCAAGCCGATCCGCGAGACCCGGGACGCCGACCTCCCCCTGGTCGCCGCGCACTTCTTCTACTACGCGGGCTGGGCCGACAAGCTCGACCACGCAGGGTTCGGCCGGAGGACGACAGAAGGAGGAGGGGGCGCGCACCCGCGTCCCCTCGGCGTGGCGGGCCAGGTCATCCCGTGGAACTTCCCGCTGCTGATGCTCGCGTGGAAGATCGCCCCCGCGCTCGCCACCGGCAACACCGTCGTCCTCAAGCCCGCCGAGACAACCCCGCTCAGCGCGCTGTTCTTCGCGGACATCTGCCGTCAGGCCGGTCTGCCGCGCGGCGTCGTCAACATCCTTCCGGGGTACGGCGACGCGGGCGCCGCCCTCGTGGCGCACGAGGACGTCAACAAGGTCGCCTTCACCGGCTCGACCGCCGTCGGCAAGGCCATCGCGCGCGAGATCGCCGGTACGGGAAAGAGGGTCACGCTCGAACTGGGCGGCAAGGGCGCCAATATCGTCTTCGACGACGCCCCCATCGACCAGGCGGTCGAGGGGATCGTCACCGGCATCTTCTTCAACCAGGGCCAGGTCTGCTGCGCGGGCTCGCGGCTGCTCGTACAGGAGTCGGTCCAGGACGAGCTGCTGGACTCGCTCAAGCGCCGGCTGGCCACGCTGCGGGTCGGCGATCCGCTGGACAAGAACACCGACCTCGGCGCGATCAACTCCGCCGAGCAGCTGGCCCGTATCACGGCGCTGGCCGACGCGGGCGAGGCGGAGGGCGCCGAGCGCTGGTCGCCCGCGTGCGAACTGCCCTCCTCCGGCTACTGGTTCGCCCCGACGCTGTTCACGAACGTTACCCAGGCGCACACCATCGCCCGCGACGAGATCTTCGGCCCGGTGCTGTCGGTGCTGACGTTCCGTACGCCCGAGGAGGCCGTGGCCAAGGCCAACAACACCCAGTACGGGCTGTCGGCCGGCATCTGGACGGAGAAGGGCTCCCGCATCCTCGCGGTCGCGGGCAAGCTCCGGGCGGGTGTCGTCTGGGCCAATACGTTCAACAAGTTCGACCCGACCTCGCCGTTCGGCGGCTACAAGGAGTCGGGGTACGGCCGCGAGGGCGGTCGCCATGGCCTGGAGGCGTATCTCGATGTCTGAAGCGAACCGTCTGAGCGTCCTCAAGACCTACAAGCTGTACGTCGGGGGCAAGTTCCCCCGCAGCGAGAGCGGCCGGGTGTACGAAGTGACGACAGCGACCTCAGGGGCTGACGGGGCTGACGGGGCGGCCGGGCAGGGCACCTGGCTGGCCAACGCCCCGCTGTCCTCCCGCAAGGACGCCCGTGACGCGGTCGTCGCGGCGCGCAAGGCGTTCGGCGGCTGGTCGGGCGCGACGGCGTACAACCGGGGCCAGGTCCTCTACCGCGTCGCCGAGATGCTGGAGGGCCGCAGGGGCCAGTTCGTACGGGAGGTCGCCGACGCCGAGGGCCTGTCGAAGTCGAAGGCGGCCGTGGTCGTCGACGCGGCGATCGACCGGTGGGTCTGGTACGCGGGCTGGACCGACAAGATCGCCCAGGTGGTGGGCGGCGCGAACCCGGTGGCGGGACCGTTCTTCAACCTCTCCACCCCCGAGCCGACCGGGGTGGTGACCGTACTCGCGCCACAGGAGTCGTCGTTCCTGGGCCTGGTCTCGGTCATCGCGCCGGTGATCGCCACGGGCAACACCGCGGTCGTCGTCGCGAGCGAGAGGTCCCCGCTCCCGGCGCTCTCCCTCGGCGAGGTGCTGGCCACCTCCGACCTCCCGGGCGGCGTGGTCAACATCCTCTCGGGAAGGACCGCCGAGATCGCGGCCCCGCTCGCCGCGCACCAGGACGTCAACGGGATCGACCTGACCGGCGCGGACGATGTTCTCGCCAAGGAGCTGGAGATCGCGGCGGCGGACAACCTGAAGCGGGTACTTCGCCCCGAGCGCGAGGGACGCGCGGACTGGACGACGGACCCCGGCACCCACCGGCTGACGGCCTTCCTGGAGACGAAGACGGTCTGGCACCCCACGGGCAGCCTGGGCGCGTCGGGCTCGGCGTACTGAACCGTCGTACGGAAGCCCCGTTTTCCCCCGTACGGGGGAAAACGGGGCTTATTCAGTGCACCGTACTTGGCAGAGCCGTACGCTTCTGTACATGACTGATACCTACGCCATGACTGAGGCCCGCGCCAACTTCGGCACGCTGGTCCGCCGGACCGCCCACTCTCGCGAACGGATCGCCATCACGGACCATGGGCACGTGGCGGCCATACTGATCAACCCGCAGGATCTGGCGGATCTGGAGGACTCCCTCGCGGTCGCCCAGTATCTGGCCGAGAAGGCCAACGGAACGCTGAGCACCGTCCCCCACGAAGAAGTCAAGCGCATGCTCGGCCTGGAGCCGGGGGCATGACATACGAGATCCACTGGCGGGATTCGGCACTGAAGGCAGCCGACCGTTTCATGGCGGACGATCCGGTCGGTCTCTTACAGGTCTTTGCCTCTTTGGACCTGCTCGCCCAAGAGCCTCGCCCCGACGGGTCCTTCGCTTACGGCTCTCCTGACATCCGCCGCGTCCAGGTCGGCCTGTATCGCTTGATCTACGAGATCGAGGACGCCGTGATCACCATCACCGTCATGCACTTGGGCCGCGCAGCCTGATATCGACGCCGGTCACCCCGTCAGCAGGCCCACCGCCCCGCCCACCGCCGGGCCGAGCACCGGCAGGTCGCTGATCGCCGCGCCCTCCGTGAGCGGGGCGGTCACCTGCGCGGTGGAGACCGGCTTGAAGTCGGCGATCTGCGTACCCACCGCGTTGTCCAGGGGATCCACGCCCGTCTTCGCCAGCGGGTTGAGCTTCAGATCCGTGAGCGGGCCGAGCGCGTACCCGACGGAGCCGACCAGAGCCTGGCCCGCCGCCGAGGAGGAGTCGGAGAGCCGCTGGCCCGGGTCCGTCGCGGGCGCGAGGGCGACGAGCCCCGCCGCCTGGGCCGCCGGGCCGCCGAGACCGAGGGTCACTCCCGCCGCGGTGACGGTCAGACCGGCGCGGAGCAGAGTGCGCCGGGGAGAGGGGGAAGCTGCGTGACGTGCCATGGAATTTCCTACCTGGCCTGATCGATGAGTAATCGGACTGACACGCAGAGTAGTTGAGGCGGCGGCACCGATACCAACAAACCCGCCAAACCAGCCGAACCGACCAGCCCGTCCCGCCCGATCAGTCCCCGGAATCGGTCCCCGGGGGTTCCCTGGGCAGGTACATGCCGCACACTGGTGTCCCGTGAGTTCACCTACT
The DNA here is from genome assembly GCF_040303865.1 of Streptomyces sp. NPDC094034. Classification (NCBI taxonomy): domain Bacteria; kingdom Bacillati; phylum Actinomycetota; class Actinomycetes; order Kitasatosporales; family Streptomycetaceae; genus Streptomyces; species Streptomyces sp. NPDC094034. The sequence continues at coordinate 62,304 of NZ_JBEOUD010000010.1, forward strand.
GTTCCGACCCGGGTCGTTCTGCTCGCGGGCCCCTCCGGCTCGGGGAAGTCGTCCCTCGCCGCGCGGACCGGCCTGCCCGTACTGCGCCTGGACGACTTCTACAAAGAGGGCGACGACCCCACGCTGCCGCTGGTGGTGGGGGGTTCGGACATCGACTGGGACTCGGTGCGGTCCTGGGACGCGGACGCCGCGGTCGCGGCGGTCGAGGAGCTGTGCCGTACGGGACGTACGACCGTGCCCGTCTACTCCATCGCGACCAGCTCGCGCGTGGACGCCGAAGCCCTCGATATCCGGCGGGCGCCGCTGTTCCTCGCGGAGGGCATCTTCGCCGCCGATATCGTCGCGCGCTGCCGGGAGCTGGGGGTACTCGCGGACGCGCTCTGTCTGCGCGGACGTCCGTCGACCACGTTCCGGCGCCGGCTGATGCGGGATCTGCGCGAGGGGCGGAAGTCGGTGGCGTTCCTGCTGCGGCGCGGCTGGCGGCTGATGCGGACCGAGCGCGCGATCGTGGGCCGGCAGACGGCGCTGGGCGCGTATCCGTGCGCGAAGTCGGAGGCGCTGGGCCGGATCGAGGCGGCGGCGGCCGGGCGCTGCGTCAAGCAGCGCACCACCCGCACCACCCCTCCCGCGGGCCCCGCGGGCCCCGCGAGCACTGCCCGCGCCGACGCGTCTCCGGCGGCGACCAGCCACCCGTAGGCCATCGGCCCCGGATCGACGGCACGCGCGCACGGACACGGACGCTGACACAGACGCGGACGCGGACACGCACGCGGACGCGCGAAAGCGGGATCGCACAAGCCCCCCAGACCTGTGCGATCCCGCTTCCTGCCCCGTATTCCCCCGTGATCCCCCGATATCCCCCGAGGACCCCCCGGTCCTCCGGTCCTTCAGTTGCTCCCGACGCCTCCCCCGAGACGACGGGTCCCGCTTCCCCCGTGTATCCCCCGTGCTTCCCCCAGCGGCCCTCAGGCGACAAGCTCGCCGAAGGACTCTTCCTCGTCACGGCCGAAGCTGAGGACCTCGTCCTCGCGCAGCCGGCGGAGCGACCGCCAGATGCTCGACTTCACCGTGCCGACACTGATGTCGAGGATCTCCGCGATCTCCGGGTCGGTGCGGCCCTCGTAGTAGCGCAGTACGAGCATCGTGCGCTGGAGCTCCGGCAGGCGGGAGAGCGCCTGCCAGAGCACCGCGCGCAGTTCCGTACCGCGCATCGCGTCGGTGTCGCCCGCCGTCTCCGGCAGCTCCTCCGTCGGGTACTCATTGAGCTTGCGCCTGCGCCAGGCGCTGATGTGCAGATTGGTCATGGTGCGGCGCAGATAGCCGCCGACCGCGGCCTTGTCGCTGATCCTGTCCCACGCCCGGTAGGTCGAGAAGAGGGCGCTCTGCAGCAGATCCTCGGCCTCGAACCGGTCGCCGGTCAGGTGGTAGGCGGTCGCGTACAGGGAGGCGCGACGCTCCTGGACGTACGCGGTGAACGCCGCTTCGGCGTCCGCCCGGTCCGCCAGGACCGTCCGTTCCCCCGGAGCCTCCCCGTACACGACCGCCTTGGCGCCCCCGCTACCCCCGTTGCCGCTGCCCGCCCGGTCCGTGCGGTCCGCGTCAACCACCGTCATGTACGACGGCAGGTGCTGACGCCCGGCGCCGCGAACGCACCCCCGCCCGTTCACGGCGCCGGACTTCTCGCTGCTCCTCGTGACGTCATGAAGACGCGTGACCACTGCGCTTGAGGTCGTGCCGTGCAGTGCGTTCATCCCGCGCCCCCCGTCGGTGGAGTCTGGTTCGTTCCGTGTGCCAATGAGCTTGCCGGGGCAGTTTCATGGCCCTGTCCGCCGTCTGTCACAGCCCTGTCACAGGGGACTTCGGGACTTGTGAAACGCACGGGGAAAAGGTGGGAGCGCTCCAACGGTCGATCTCCGGTCGCCCCATGGGACACAATGACCTCCGTGCCTTTCCTGTTGCTGATCGAGGACGACGACGCCATCCGCACGGCCCTCGAACTCTCGCTGTCACGCCAGGGCCACCGAGTGGCCACCGCGGCGACGGGAGAGGACGGCCTGAAACTGCTCCGGGAGCAGCGGCCGGATCTGATCGTGCTGGATGTGATGCTGCCCGGGATCGACGGCTTCGAGGTGTGCCGACGTATCAGACGCACCGACCAGCTGCCGATCATCCTGCTGACGGCGCGCAACGACGACATCGATGTCGTGGTCGGGCTGGAGTCCGGGGCCGACGACTATGTGGTGAAGCCTGTCCAGGGGCGGGTGCTGGACGCGAGGATCCGCGCGGTGCTGCGCCGCGGCGAGCGTGAGTCCACGGACTCCGCCACCTTCGGCAGTCTGGTGATCGACCGTTCCGCGATGACCGTCACCAAGAACGGGGAGGACCTCCAGCTCACCCCGACCGAGCTGCGACTGCTCCTTGAGCTGAGCCGCCGGCCCGGCCAGGCCCTGTCCCGGCAGCAGTTGCTGCGGCTGGTCTGGGAGCACGACTACCTCGGTGACTCACGGCTGGTGGACGCGTGTGTGCAGCGGCTGCGCGCGAAGGTGGAGGACGTGCCGTCCTCGCCGACCCTGATCCGTACGGTGCGCGGTGTGGGCTACCGGCTGGACACGCCTTCGTGACTGCCGTGCCCAGGGACGACGGGCCGGACGACGGGCCGTCGCGGAACGACCCGGGCGCCGCGCACCTCGCTGACGGCATCGACCCGTACCGGAACCCCCGCCGGAGCCCGCGCCGCGGCGCGGCCGGTGAGGCGACGGCGGGCGCCCTGAAGAGGGCAGTGCTCGCGGGGCTCCGCTGGACCAGTCTGCGACTGCGGCTCGTGGTCGTCTTCGCGGCCGTCGCGCTGACCGCCGCCGTCTCCGCCTCGGGCATCGCGTACTGGCTCAACCGCGAGGCCGTGCTGACCCGCACCCAGGACTCGGCGCTTGAGGACTTCCGGCAGGAGATGCAGAACCGCGCCGCGGAGCTGCCCCTGCGGCCGAGCCAGTTCGAGCTGAAGAGCGCGGCCGAGCTGATGGCGGGCGAGAGCCCCGGTTACAGCGTCCTGCTCATAGGCACGCGCGACGGCGGAAAGCCGATCGTGGGCGTCTCCGATCCGGACGCCTTCACCATGGACGACGTACCGAAGTCCCTCCAGGACGCGGTGAACGACAAGCAGAAGGTCACGTCCGGGAACAAGTACCCGTACCACGTCTTCTGGCAGCGCGTGGAGCGCGGCGGCACGCCCTATCTGGTCGGCGGTACGCGGATCATCGGCGGCGGGCCGACCGGGTATCTGTTCAAGTCGCTCCAGCAGGAACGTACCGATCTCAACTCGCTCGCCTGGTCGCTGGGGATCGCCACGGCGCTCGCGCTCGTCGGCTCCGCCCTGCTGGCGCACGCCGCGGCGACGACCGTGCTCAAGCCCGTGCAGCGGCTCGGCGAGGCGGCGCGGCAGCTCGGCGAGGGCAGGTTCGGCACCCGGCTGCGGGTGTCGGGCGGTGATGAACTGGCCGATCTCTCCCGTACGTTCAACAAGGCGGCAGAGTCGTTGCAGAAGAAGGTCGCGGACATGAGCGCGCGGGAGGAGTCCAGCCGCCGCTTCGTCGCCGACATGTCCCATGAGCTGCGTACCCCGCTGACCGCCCTGACCGCGGTGACGGAGGTGCTGGAGGAAGAGGCCGACAGTCTCGACCCGATGATCGCGCCCGCCGTGACGCTGGTGGTGAGCGAGACGCGCCGGCTCAATGTGCTGGTCGAGAATCTGATGGAGGTCACCCGCTTCGACGCGGGTACGGCCCGGCTCGTCCTGGACGATGTCGATGTCGCCGACCAGGTCACGGCCTGTATCGACGCACGGGCCTGGCTGGACGCGGTCGATCTGGACGCCGAGCGCGGCATCATGGCGCGGCTCGATCCCCGCCGGCTCGATGTGATCATGGCGAATCTGATCGGCAACGCGCTCAAGCACGGTGGCTCGCCGGTGCGGGTGGCGGTGCGCACGGAGGACGACTGGCTGGTCATCGAGGTGCGGGACCACGGCCCCGGTATCCCGGAGGACGTCCTGCCGCATGTCTTCGACCGCTTCTACAAGGCGAGCGCGTCCCGACCGCGCTCCGAGGGCAGCGGGCTCGGGCTCTCGATCGCGGTGGAGAACGCGCATATCCACGGCGGTGACATCACCGCGGCCAATGTGCCCGGCGGCGGCGCGATGTTCGTACTGCGACTGCCCCGGGACGGCGCGGAGGCCGCGGGACGTGACGGCGATCAGGATTCGGTGGAGGAGGGCGACGCCCGGTGACGCGCTGGAGGGGGACGACGGGGAGCGGCACGAGGCGCCGGCGGCGGCCCGGTGCGGTGGCGCCGGGGCGGCTCGCCGGCGTGCTCGTACTCACCGCGCTCGCCGCGGGGTGCGGCATCAGGACCACCTCGGTACCGGTGGACGCCGGACCCGCGCCCTCCCGCAAACCGTGCGAGGTCTCCGGGAAGGACGTCATCACCCAGGCGCGGCCCGGCGTTCCCGTGCGGATCTATCTGGCCTGCTCCTCCGGGCTCGCGTCGGTGGAGCGCGCGGCTCGGATCCAGCAGGGCAAGGCTCCCGACGACCGGGTCCGCATCGCCCAGGGGCTGCTCGACGAGTTGCAGGCCCAGCCGTCCGCCGATGAGCGGGAGGCGGGGTTCAGCACGGCCGTACGGGGGCCGCTGGTCATCTCGGCCTCGCGGGACGGCGACCCCGCCGGCACACTGCGGCTCAGCCGCCAGCCGGAGGATCTGCCCGCGACGGCGCTGGCGCAGATCGTCTGTACGTTCGCGGAGAGCGAGGCGACGGACGGGCAGGTCGTCCTCGGCGGGCCCGGTGACTATCCGCCGCACGTCTATGGCTGCACCCCGGCGACGAAGGCCAAGCCGGACGGACCGGTGCCGACGCTCGGCCCGGTCCCGGCGCCGTCCGGCTCCGCCTCCCCGTCCGGTTCGTAGTTCCGGGGCCCGGACGGGCCGGACGGGTGATACCCGTCTCATGAACCCCTTCTTCCACGGCCTGCGGAACCGATCCCGCCGGCCGCCGCGTCTTGGGAAACGTGCGTCAAGGTCCGGGCGGCAGTGCCGTCATCCGCTTCCGTATGGCGGGGTTCGTTCTCCTCCTGCTGCATCTGCTGCTGGTGGGATGGGTGACGCTCCGCCCGTTGGACGTCATGTGGGTGAACGCGGCCAATCTGACGCCCTTCGCGGGTATCAGGGCCGATCTGGCGCTGGGGCCCGTCCAGGCCGCCCGCCGCATCGGCGAGGGGCTTCTGCTGCTGGCCCCGCTCGGTGTGCTGCTCCCGATGGCCGACGGCCGGCTCTTCGTCGCCGGGTGGGCCTCCATGGCCCGTACGGTCACGGCCGGCGCGATGATCTCGCTCGGCATCGAACTGCTCCAGACCGGGGTGCCTGGCCGGGTGGTCGATGTGGACTCGCTGCTGCTCAATACGGCGGGGGTGGCGCTGGCGCATCTGGCGGTGGTTCCGGCCGGCCGGGCCAGGCTGCGCCGCGCGCGCCGTTCCCGTACGGTCCCCCGCCGGGTCCCTCGGAGGTCGCACCCGGGCGGCCCGGAGAAGGAGTCCGACACCGTCGCGCGGGATGAGGCGCTTCAGGGATCGACCCCGACGATTCCCAGGGTCGGCATCGCTCCGTAGAGCGACGCTCCGTCCCCCGCTCCCGGCGCACGATGGAGACATCGGGGAGCACGACGAGAGAGGCTCCCGGAAGGTCTCACGAAGGAGCCCATCATGGCTGGTCTGGTCCGCCCTCGACACGGACGGATGCTCGGTGGAGTGTGCGCGGCGCTGGCCCAGCGCTTCGGTATCTCCACGGACAGGATGCGGGTGTACTTCCTTGTCTCGTGTCTGCTGCCGGGCCCGCAGTTCCTGCTCTATCTGGCGCTGTGGCTGCTGCTGCCGGAGGAGAAGACCGCCACGGCCGCCTGGTAGCCGCCGGGCCGACAGGTACCCCGTACGCGTAACGGTGGGGCGTACACCCTGATTCGGGTGTACGCCCCACCGCTGTGTGCGCTCGTGCTCAGCCGCCGAGCGGAATCCCGTTGACCGGGAGCCCCTTGCCCAGGCCGTTCACCGGCAGCCCGCCGACCAGCTGCTGGACGGGGGCGGCCGTCTTCACCGCGTCGGCCGCGTACGGCATGGTCTGCTGGACGGTGCCGAGCGCCAGCCCGGTCGCCGCCAGCGCGCTGGGCAGGGGCTGGGGGAGCTGGCCGACAAGGTCGCCCACCGGCAGCGTCCTGGTGACGAGGTCCGTCGGGGCGGCGGTCTCGGGCACGACGGACGCGGCGGTGGCGCTGCCCGCGGCGGTGGCGGCGAAGGCGGCTCCGAGGGCGACGGTGCCGAGCGTCTTGATGGCGGACTGCTTCATCTGGGATTTCGTCCTTGAGGGTGGGGAGGGGGAAGGGATGGAGCTGGGAATCGGGAAACCAAAAAGCGGGGGAATACGAGCGGTTTTCCAACCTAGCCATCCGCGCGCATGGCCCGCAAATACCCGAGAGCGGCCGGGATTCCGTGTTCCCGGCCGCTTCCCCATTTCGGCGATCACCCCGCCGCCTTCAAGAATCAGCTGGTCACAGCGGTCTGCCTGAACAGCCATTCGGATTTCAGCTCGGCATATCCCGGCTTGATCACGTCATTGATCATGGCCAGTCGTTCATCGAAAGGAATGAATGCTGATTTCATCGCATTGACCGTGAACCACTGCATGTCATCGAGCGTGTAGGCGAAGGCGTCGACCAGCAGCTCGAATTCCCGGCTCATGCTCGTGCCGCTCATCAGTCTGTTGTCGGTGTTCACCGTGGCCCTGAAGTGCAGCTTGCGGAGCAGCCCGATGGGGTGCTCGGCGATCGAGGCGGCGGCGCCCGTCTGGAGGTTGGAGCTGGGGCACAGCTCCAGCGGAACGCGCTTGTCGCGTACGTACGCCGCGAGCCGGCCCAGCTGCACCGAACCGTCCTCGGCGACCTCGACGTCGTCGATGATGCGCACGCCGTGGCCGAGCCGGTCGGCGCCGCACCACTGGAGCGCCTGCCAGATCGAGGGCAGCCCGAAGGCCTCGCCCGCGTGGATGGTGAAGTGGTTGTTCTCGCGCTTCAGATACTCGAAGGCGTCGAGGTGGCGGGTGGGCGGGAAGCCCGCCTCGGCGCCCGCGATGTCGAATCCGACCACGCCCGAGTCGCGGTAGCGGTTGGCGAGTTCGGCGATCTCCAGGGCGCGGGCCGCGTGCCGCATGGCGGTGAGCAGGGCGCCGACGCGGATGCGGCGGCCGTCGGCCTGGGCGCGCCGTTCGCCTTCGCGGAAGCCGTCGTTGACGGCCTCCACGACCTCTTCGAGGGTGAGTCCGCGCTCCAGGTGCTGCTCGGGCGCGTACCGCACTTCCGCGTAGACGACGCCGTCCTGCGCCAGGTCCTCCGCGCACTCGGCGGCGACCCGGAAGAGCGCGTCACGGGTCTGCATGACGGCGCAGGTGTGGGCGAAGGTCTCCAGGTAGCGCTCCAGCGAGCCGGAGTCGGCGGCCTCCCGGAACCAGAGACCGAGTTTGTCGGACTCCTGCTCGGGCAGGTTCTCGTAGCCGGTCTCACGGGCGAGATCGATGATCGTGCCGGGACGGAGTCCGCCGTCCAGGTGGTCATGGAGAAGGGCCTTGGGGGCGCGGCGGATCTGGTCGGCACTGGGCGGACGGTAGGTCTGGCTCGTCATCTCCGCACTCTAACGCCTACGCGCGTAGAGCACGGGGTGTCGATATGTAACAGTGACCGGGCGGACGGGTGGAGTACACCTCTCCTTCTGAGACTGTTCTGCTATGGGACAGCAAGCGGCTCCCGGGCCGGGGGGACGTACGGCAGGCCGGGACGGTTCGGCACGCGGTCACGCGGAGCCGCGGGCACGGTTGGGGCGGGCGTTCGGCGCGTCTGCCGCGGGGACCGCGGTGGGGGGCGTGATCCTGGTGCTTCCCGATGGCGAGCCCGTCTCCGCGCGCCGCCCCTCCCCCGTCGCGTACGCGCGCATGGTGCCCCTGCTGCGCCATCTCGCCAGGGCGGGGGCCGCCGACGGGCTGGTCGCGCATGTGGTGCACTACGGCGAGCGCGGCTGGAACGGCGCGCGGGCACGGCTGGCGGCGGACGCCGAGTGGGCGGCGGACGAGGTCGTACGGCGCTACGGCGATGTGCCGGTGTGTCTGGCGGGACACGGGATGGGCGGCCGGGCCGCGCTGCACGCGGCGGGCCACCGCGCCGTCAACTCCGTGCTGGCGATGGCCCCTTGGCTGCCGGAGGACGACCGGGCCGCCGAACCGGAGCCGGTGCGGCAACTGACGGGGCGGCACGTCATGATCATGCACGGCACCACCGACGCGCGCACCGACCCCGAACTCTCCTACCGGCTGGCCGAGCGCGCCAAGAAGGTCAACCGGGACACCTGCCGCTTCGAGATCCACTCCGACGGCCACGCGCTGCGCCAGCACCACGACGAAGTCCTTGCGCTGGCCGCGGACTTCGCGCTGGGCGCGCTGCTGCCGCGGATGTACTCCAGGCCGGTCGCGGACGCGTTGGCGGCGCCGCCGCCGCTGGGGCTGCGGATGCCGCTGGCGGCGGGGTTCGGACGGTCGCTGCGGCAGTGAGCCGCGCCGTTTCCGTTCGGCCCCCACTCCCCCTCAGTCCGGGAGCAGTTGGCCGCGGCGGGAGATCAGAAAGCGTTTGAAGGCCGCCACCGGCGGGGTGTCCGGGTGTCCGTCGAGCCAGGCGACGCCGATCTCGCGGGCCGCGCGGGGCGCCGTGACGGTCAGCTCGACCACCCCGGGGCGGGCCACGGCGGGCGGTGGCAGCAGGGCGACGCCCAGGCCCGCGGCCACCAGTCCGCGCAGCGTCTCCGCCTCCTCGCCCTCGAACGCGACGCGTGGCCGGAAGCCCGCCTCGGCGCACAGATCGTCGGTGATCCGGCGCAGCCCGTACCCCGGTTCGAGCGTGACGAACGTTTCGTCGGCGGCCTCGGCGAGGCGTACGCGCCGGCGTCCGGCCAGCCGGTGGTCGTCGGGCACGACCAGCCGCAGCCGCTGTTCGTCCAGCCTGCGGGCGACCAGATCAGGGGCGTCCGGCACGGGTGAGGTGAGACAGAGGTCCAGCTCGCCCGCGCGCAGCCGCTCCAGCATCGCCTCCCCGTAGTTCTGCACGAGCTGGAACCGTACCCGCGGATGGTCGGCGCGGAAGGCCCTGATCAGCGCGGGTACGGTCTCCGAGCCCATGGTGTGCAGAAAGCCGAAGGCGACCTTGCCGGACGCCGGGTCGGCGTCGGCGCGTACGGACTCGGCGGCCCGCTCGACCTCCGCGAGGGCCCGTTCGACCGAGGTGAGGAACGTACGGCCCGCGGGCGTGAGGGAGACCGTGCGGCCCTTGCGGGCGAACAGGGCGACGCCCAGGTCCCGTTCGAGCCTGACCATCGCCCGGGAGAGCGTGGACTGCGGGACGGCCATGTCCTGGGCGGCGCGGGTCACATGCTCATGGCGGGCCACTCCCGCGAAGTGGGCGAGCCGGGGCGCGAGGACCGCGGACCAGGAGTCGGGGTCCAGACCGGCCACGGACGCCGTGCGGTCCACGGGCCCGGTGTGATCCATGTCGTGTTCGTCACCGCTCCGTGACAGCCGCCGTCGTGAGCTGGGTTCATGCGCCATGGGAACGATTATCGCCTTTCCATGCATTGGACGCATGAAGATGCGGTGCCTACCTTCGAAGCATGCCTTCCGTCAGTACCGAGGCACCCGCCACCGCGGGTGCCGCCGCCGCACCGTCCGCCGCCGCCACCGATTCGCTGCTCTCCCCCGGCCGCCCCGGCTACCGCCGAATGAGCTTCGCGCTCTTCGCCGCCGGAGTCGCGACCTTCGCACTCCTCTACTCCACCCAGGCCCTGCTGCCCGCCATCTCCGCCGGACTCGGTGTGACGGCGAGCCAGGCGAGTTGGACGGTCTCGGCCGCGACGGGCGCGCTCGCGCTGTTCGTACTGCCGCTGAGCGCGCTGTCCGAGCGGTTCGGCCGGCGCACGCTGATGACGGTGTCGCTGGCGGTCGCGGTGATCGTGGGGCTGCTGGTGCCGTTCGCGCCGAACGTGGAGTGGCTGGTGGCGATGCGCGCCGTGCAGGGCGCCGCGCTGGCCGGTCTGCCCGCCTCGGCGATGGCGTTCCTGGCGGAGGAGGTACGGCCGAAGGCGCTGGTCGCCGCGATCGGTCTGTTCGTCGCGGGCAACAGCGTGGGCGGGATGAGCGGCCGCGTTCTCACCGGCTGGGTCGCCCAGTTGTGGGGCTGGCGGGCGGCGCTCGGCGCGGTCGGGCTGCTCGCGGTGGTGTGCGCGGTGGTGTTCCGCGCCCTGCTCCCGAAGGCGCGGAACTTCACGTCGCGGTCGCTGAGTCCGCGCGCGCTGGCGACGACCGTGGGCGGACATCTGGCCGATCCGCTGCTGCGCCGGCTGTACGCGATAGGCGCGCTCTTCATGACGGTGTTCGGCGCGGTCTACACCGTGATCGGCTACCGGCTGGTGGCAGCGCCGTTCAGTCTCCCGCAGGGCGTCATCGGCTCGATCTTCCTGGTCTATCTGGTCGGTACGGTCTCCTCGGCGGCGGCGGGCCGGCTGGTCGAGCGGCTGGGCCGGCGCGGCGCGCTCTATCTGGCGGTGGGCACGACGGCGGCGGGTCTGCTGCTGACGCTGGCGGACTCGCTGACCGCCGTACTGCTCGGACTGGTCCTGATCACCGCGGGGTTCTTCGCGGGCCACGCGGTCGCCTCGTCGTCGGTGAGCCGTACGGCGAAGACGGGCCGCGCGCAGGCCTCGGCGCTCTATCAGTCCGCGTACTACCTGGGCAGCAGCGCGGGCGGCACGCTGGGCGCGATCGCGTTCCACGCGGGCGGCTGGGCGGCGGCGGTGGCGCTGGGTCTGCTGGCGGTGCTCGGTGTCGTCTCGATCACGCTGTACGGATCGCACGCGGCGCGCGTGGAGCGGCGGCGGTCGCTCGCGGGGACGCGGGCCCGGACACTCGCCACCGACTGAGCGGCGCGGCGCGGGCCCCCGCCGGCGTGCCCCGGGCGTATGCCGGGGCGTGCCTCCAGCGTGCCTCCGGCATACGCCCGGCGGCTCGCCACCGACTGAGTCGCGCCATTCTGTCCCCTCCGCGCAACTAACCCCTCGTTTCACCCGTCTAGCCCACAGAGCGCGCCTTCCGAGTGGCGCGGCCGAGGGGCAGAGGGGGACGGAACGGGATGAGACGCGCGGACATAACCCGTAACGGGGCCGTGGCGGCGGGGGTCGCCGCACTGGTGGTCCCACTGACCGTCGTGCTGGGCGGGGCCACGCCCGCGCAGGCGGCGTCGTGCACCACCAGCACGGGCCCGTACCAGAAGCAGGTCGAGAAGTTCCTGGGCCGGCCGGTGGACGGAAAGCAGTCGGGCACGGACTGCAAGGCGACCCGCGCCTTCCAGTCGAAGCACGGCATCACGCCGACCATCGGCTACGCCGGGCCCATCACCTGGGGCGTGATGGATCTGATGAACAAGCAGAAGGCCGCGGGCAAAACGCCCAACAAGGCCGGCAAGTGCCCGACCAACAAGGGCCGGATCGCCTGCGTCGACCTCTCACGCCAGCTGAGCTGGATCCAGGACGGCAAGAAGCTGGTGTACGGACCGGTGCCGGTGCGTACCGGGCGGGACCGCTACGAGACCAGGACCGGGCTCAAGAAGATCTACTGGCGGAACAAGAACCACGTCTCCACCATCTACGACGTGCCCATGCCCTACAGCCAGTTCTTCGACGGCGGGCAGGCATTCCACCAGGCGAACCTGAGCATGTGGAACCCGCCCGGCTCGCACGGCTGCGTGAACATGACCAAGACGGACGCCGCGAAGTACTGGTCGCTGCTGAAGAACGGCGACGATGTCTACGTTTACGGCCGTAAGCCCGGAACCTGAGCGGACTGTCAGTGCGCTGCGGTAGCTTCCGTGAGACCGGTCTCGGAGACTGGTCTCAAGGGGGCGACTGGGGTGACACGATGAGTGATCTTGCAACCGCACAGGACCTGGATTCCCGGCTGGAGAAGCACCGTACGGAGCTGACCGGCTACTGCTACCGGATGCTGGGATCGGCCTTCGAGGCCGAGGACGCCGTACAGGACACGATGGTGCGCGCCTGGAAGAGCTACGAGAAGTTCGAGGGCCGCTCCTCACTGCGGTCGTGGCTCTACCGCATCGCGACGAACGTATGCCTGGACATGCTCAACGCGGGCAACCGCCGGGCCCGGCCGATGGATCTGTCGGGCCCCACGCCGGTGGCCCAGGCCCAGCTCACCTCGCTTCCGGAGAACGTCTGGCTGGAGCCGGTGCCGGACGGCCGGGTGCTGCCCTCGGTGGCCGACCCGGCCGAGACGGCGGTGTCGCGCGAGACGATCCGGCTGGCGTTCGTGGCCGCGCTCCAGCATCTGCCGCCCAAGCAGCGGGCCGTGCTGATCCTGCGCGAGGTGCTGGCGTGGAAGGCGAGCGAGGTCGCCGAGCTGCTGGAGACGACGGTCGCCTCCGTCAACAGCGCGCTCCAGCGGGCACGGGCGACGATCGCCGAGTCCGAACCGGCCGCGACGGATGCGGCGGACCCGCTCGACGAGGAGCAGAAGGTGCTGCTCGAACGGTATGTGGCGGCCTTCGAGGGCTACGACATGAAGGCGCTGACGGCGCTGCTCCATGACGACGCGAAGTTCACCATGCCGCCGTACGACCTGTGGCTCCAGGGCCACGACGACATCACCGGCTTCATGCTCACGATCGGCGCGGGCTGCCGGGGCTCGCGGCTCCTGCCGACGCTGGCCAACGGCACACCGGCCTTCGCGCACTACAAGCCGGCGGAGTCGGGGGACGGCTTCACCCCGTGGGCGCTCCAGGTCATCGAGATCGAGGACGGCAAGATCGCCACGATGCACTGCTTCCTGGACACGGAGCGGTGGTTCCCGCTGTTCGGTCTGCCGGCGGGGCTGGAGAAGGCGTAGGTCCGTTCTGCCGGGGTCCTGGCTTCTGCCGGGGCCCTGGTGTCCGCCCTCCGACGCGAGCGGACCATGAGCGGACCACGTCGGAGGGCCGGGAGGGCAGCGTCAGCCGCGTGCGCGCTCTTGCTGCTTCTCGCGCGGGTCGGCCTTCTCGCGCGGGTCGGCTCGCTTCGTCTCGCGCGGGTCGGCCTTCTCGCGTGCGTCGGACCACCAACCCTTCTGGCAGATCCGGCCCTGGGGATCGGTGGCACCCTCGGCGTAGTCCCCGAATCCGGTGGTCTCGCCGTTCGGGCCCTGGCCCCAGTTGGTGTAGAAGTAACGACATTTCTGCGCCGCCGCGTTGGGCGCGGCCTGGGCCGTGGGAACGACGGCGAGGACGGCACCGACCGCACAGACGGCGACCAGCGCGGCACGCGTGAACGCTCGCATGTCGAGCACCTCTCCTTCATGGGGCACGCGACCCGCGCCCCGGGATGGTCCCCTTCCCCGTCGCCGGGCGTCTGTCCACGGACGACACGGCGAACCACCTGATCGCTGGATGCGCCGCGCACCTAGGTCCTGTCCGGGGGCGTGTCCCGTGCCATGTCTCCGAGACCGACGAGATCCAGCAGCAGCCGCAACTCCCGCCCGGCGTCCCGCAACCGGACCCGGCAGCCCCGTCTGCGGGCGTCGAGCTGGAGCCTGGCGAGCACTTCGACGGCCGCCAGATTCGGCCGGACGAGACCGCCGACCTCACAGATCACCTCTGTCACGACGAAGTCGTCCGGCCGCGCGGCCAGTTCTCCGTGCAGCCGCTCGTACAACTCCTCGTGGAACCGGGGCACATCGGCCGGCGTGAGGGGGCCGGCGATGACGAGAACGATCGGTTTCGTGGCATCCACACGGGGGAGACCGGTCCGGCGGCCGGAACTCATCGCAGCGCTCCGGGCGGGGCCCGTACGGTGTGGAGGCGGGACGGGCGGTCAGCCGACCGGGAACGCGCTCGTGTCGAGGGTCAGGTCGAAGGGGGCGGGCACGGTGATCTCTTCACCGAACTTGACGGCATGGAGGACTCGGTACACATCCCCTTTGGGTTCGCCGTAGAGGGTGACGGTGGGGCCGCCGGGGTCCCAACCGTCAATCAGCAGATAGAGCGGAACGCCCGCCCGGGCGTATCCCGCTGCCTTGCTGACGCGGTCCTGGTGCGCGTTGAACTCCGAGGTGATCTCGACGGCGAGTTCCGCGGCCGCGGCCGGTACGAAGTAGTCGCTCCCACACCCGGCGGGTTTCGGGAAAACGACGACGTCCGGAATGTACAGACCACGGGGCGAAGGAACGACCGTCGCCTGCCTATGGAACACGTACCAATCCGCAGGAACCACATCGCACAGGCTGCGGGTCACCTTGCTGGTAATGCGGCCGTGCCGGCAGGATGCCGGCGGGGCCACCGTGACAACTCCGTCAACGATCTCCACCTTGCAGCCCTCCGGCCAGTCCGTCTCTTCCCAGAAGCGGACGAGTTCGTCCCAGCTGTTGGTGTGCTTCGATCGATGCGTCATATCTCGATCCCAGCATGCCGAACGGGATCGGCGGCCGTCCACCGATCCCGTTCACCCGAACGAGGAAAGCCCAGGTCAGGCGCGGGTCAGGCGATACGTTCCCGCACCACCGGCGTCGCCTTGAACTCCGTGTCGGGCGCCTCGATGTCGTACGCGCCCGCCAGCGCGTCCAGCGCGTAGTCGAACTTCTCCGGGGTGTCCGTGTGCAGCGTCAGCAGGGGCCGGCCCGCCGTGACCGGGTCGCCCGGCTTGGCGTGGAGTTCGATGCCCGCGCCCGCCTGGACCGGGTCCTCCTTGCGGGCGCGGCCGGCGCCCAGGCGCCAGGCGGCGACGCCCACTCCGTACGCGTCCAGGCGGGTCAGGACGCCCGTGGCGGGGGCCACCACCACCTGGGTCTCGCGGGCGACCGGCAGCGCCGCGTCCGGGTCGCCGCCCTGCGCGGCGATCATGCGGCGCCAGACGTCCATCGCCGAGCCGTCGGCCAGTGCCTTCGCCGGGTCCGTGTCCTTCAGGCCCGCCGCGTCGAGCATCTCGCGCGCCAGGGCGAGGGTCAGTTCGACGACATCGGCCGGGCCGCCGCCCGCCAGGACCTCGACGGACTCCCGTACCTCCAGGGCGTTGCCCGCGGTGAGGCCGAGCGGGGTGTCCATGTCGGTGAGCAGTGCGACGGTCCGTACCCCGTGGTCGGTGCCCAGGCCCACCATGGTGGAGGCCAGTTCGCGGGCGTCCTCGATCGTCTTCATGAAGGCGCCGGAGCCGACCTTGACGTCCAGGACCAGCGAACCGGTGCCCTCGGCGATCTTCTTGGACATGATCGAGGAGGCGATCAGCGGGATGGCCTCGACGGTGCCGGTCACATCGCGCAGCGCGTACAGCTTCTTGTCGGCCGGGGCCAGTCCGTCGCCCGCCGCGCAGATGACGGCTCCGGTGGTGTCCAGGACGTCCAGCATCTCGGCGTTGGAGAGCAGCGCCCGCCAGCCGGGGATGGATTCCAGCTTGTCGAGCGTGCCGCCGGTGTGGCCGAGGCCCCGGCCGCTGAGCTGCGGTACGGCGGCGCCGCACGCGGCGACCAGCGGAGCCAGCGGCAGTGTGATCTTGTCGCCGACGCCGCCGGTGGAGTGCTTGTCGGCCGTGGGTCGCGACAGCGCGGAGAAGTCCATGCGCTCGCCGGAGGCGATCATGGCCGCGGTCCAGCGCGCGATCTCCGTACGGTTCATGCCGTTGAGCAGGATCGCCATGGCCAGCGCCGACATCTGCTCGTCGGCGACCTCGCCGCGCGTATAGGCGTCGATCACCCAGTCGATCTGCTCCGGGCTCAGCTCGCCCCGGTCCCGCTTGGTGCGGATGACGGAGATGACGTCCATGGTGATCCTTTCGATGACTGCCGTACGTGGCGCCGTACGTGGCGAGAGTATCCCGGAGGTCTCTACGCGCATAGATTCGAGGTGGTACGGCCCCCTCCACCGCCGGGTCGGTCGCGGCGGTGGAGGGGCCGGTTCAGGAAGGGGCGTACGCCCCGAGGGCCGCGGTCAGTTCAGGTGCCCAGGGCCGAACGCCTGCGGCAGCATCTCGGCCATCGTGCGGAAGCCGTCCGGAGTCTCCAGGACCAGCTCCGGGCCACCGAACTCGTACAGCAGCTGGCGGCAGCGCCCGCACGGCACCAGCACCTCGCCCGCGCCGTCGACGCAGGTGAAGTGGGTGAGCCGGCCGCCGCCGCTCAGCTGGAGCGCCGAGACCAGACCGCACTCGGCGCACAGCCCGATGCCGTACGAGGCGTTCTCGACATTGCAGCCGGTGATCGTACGCCCGTCGTCCACCAGGGCCGCGACCCCGACCGGATACTTCGAGTACGGGGCGTACGCGTGGGTCATGGCGGCACGCGCGGAGGCCCGCAGCGCCTCCCAGTCCACCGCCGGTCCGGCCGGTGCGGTCATTTTCCTTGCCCCTTCCGGTACGGCATCCCGTCCGCCTTGGGCATCCTGAGCCGTTGCGCCGAGAGCGCGAGGACCAGCAGCGTCGTGACGTACGGGGCGGCGTCCACGAACTGGCTCGGCACCTGGTCGGTCAGCCCGTACCAGGCGAAGAGCAGCGCCGAGACGGCCGCCGAGATCACCGCGGAGACGTACTTCTTCTTGTACAGCTGCCACGCTACGACCAGGACGAGCAGGATCGCGAGAAGCAGCAGCATGGCGTGGACGTTCTCGGCGCCGCCGCGCAGCTTGAGGCTGTCGGTGAAGCCGAACAGCCCGGCGCCCAGGGCCATGCCGCCGGGCATCCAGTTGCCGAAGATCATCGCGGCGAGACCGATATAGCCGCGGCCACCGGTCTGGCCCTCCTGGTAGATGCCGGTGGCGACGATCGCGAGAAAGGCGCCGGCGAGTCCGGCGAGCCCGCCGGAGACGGTGACGGCGATGTACTTGTACTTGTAGACGTTGACGCCGAGCGACTCGGCGGCGACCGGGTTCTCGCCGCAGGAGCGCAGCCGCAGGCCGAACGCCGTACGCCACAGCACCCACCAGGTGCCGGGGATCAGCAGCAGCGCGACCACGGTGAGCAGCGACAGATTGGTCACCAGACCGCCGACGACGCCCGCGATGTCCGAGACCAGGAACCAGTGTCTGGCCTGGAGGTCCTGCATCCAGTCGGCGAGCCCGGGGACCGTGATCTCGGTGATGGAGTCGATGCGCGGGGACTGCTTGGAGGAGCCGCCGTCGACCCCGTCGAAGGCGAAGTTGGAGAGATAGCGGGTGGCGCCGACGGCGAGGATGTTGATGGCCACACCGGAGACGATGTGGTTCACACCGAAGGTGACGGTGACGACGGCGTGCAGCAGACCGCCGAGGCAGCCGCCGAGTATGCCGAACAGGACGCCGGCCCACGGACCCCACTGGAAGCCGGCCCAGGCGCCGAACCAGGTGCCGAGGATCATCATGCCTTCGAGGCCGATGTTGACGACTCCCGCGCGCTCGGCCCACAGTCCGCCGAGCCCGGCGAGCCCGATGGGGATGGCGAGTTCGAGGGCGCCGGCGACCTGGCCGACGGAGGTGATGTCCTCGGCGCCGCTGATCAGCCGTACGAGCGAGACGAGGGCCAGCGCCCCCGCGACGAACAGCAGGATGACGGGCAGCGAGAGTGTGCGGCGGCCCCCGCCCTTCTTGGGGGCGGCGCTGGTGGCTGAGACGGTGCTCGTGCTCGTACTCACAGCGCGGCCCCCTCCTTCTCGGTCTCGGACATGTCGTTCTTGGGGTGGGCCTCGGTCGTGAGGGCTCCACCGGCGGCGAGTTCCGCGCCGACCTTGTGCTGCTGGCGGCGGATTCCGTAGCGGCGGACCAGCTCGTAGCTGACGACGACCGAGATCACGATCAGGCCCTGCATGATCGTGGCGATCTCCTTCTCGTACCCGTACTGGTCGAGAGAGGCGGAGGCCTTGTCCAGGAAGGCGATGAGCAGGGCGCTGAAGGCGATGCCGAGCGGGTTGTTCCGGCCGAGCAGGGCGATGGTGATGCCCGTGAAGCCGATGCCGGTCGGGAAGTCGAGGCTGTAGGTGTGGGTGTCGCCGAGGAGCGTCGGCATCCCGGCGAGGCCGGCGACCGCGCCCGAGATCAGCATCGAGGTGAGGATCATCTTCTTGGCGTCGACGCCGGAGGCCTGGGCCGCGGTCTCGCTGGCGCCGGTGGCGCGCAGGTCGAAGCCGAAGCGGGTACGGCCGAGGACGAACCAGTAGATGAGGCCGCACGCGGCGGCGACGAAGGTGAAGCCGTAGATCTCGCCGGCCTCGGCGCCCATGGACAGGCCGGGGAACCAGCCGGACTCCGGGATGTCACCGGTGGTCAGATTGTTGGAGCCGGCCGGCTGGACGCCGAAGTTCTTCGGCAGGATCAGCCAGGCGACGAGGCTGGTGGCGATCGAGTTGAGCATGATCGTGGAGACGACCTCGCTCACCCCGCGGGTGGTCTTCAGAATGCCGGCGATGCCGGACCAGAAGGCGCCGACCAGCATCGCGACGATCACGATCAGCGCGATCTGGAGCGGGCCCGGCAGATCGACGCTGGCGCCGACGAGCGCCGCCATCATCGCGGCGAGCCGGTACTGCCCGTCGACACCGATGTTGAAGAGGTTCATCCGGAAGCCGACCGCGACCGCGAGCGCGGCCAGGTAGTACGTGCCGGCCTGGTTGACGATCAGCACCTGGACATCGACGTACGAGGCGGACTCGAACATGATGCGGTACGGCTCGAAGGGGTCACTGCCCGAGACGAGCAGCACCACGGTGGTGAGGACAATGGCGACGACCAGCGCGAGCACCGGGCCCGCGAAGCCCAGGATCAGCCGGTCCTTGTCGAACTTCTTCATCGGGCGTCGTCCTCCGGGGGTGCCGCTGCGGCCTGTGGTGCCTGTGCCGTCGGCGCGGACTCCGCCGCGGGCTCGGGCTCTGCCTCCAGATGACCGGTGGCCGCGCCGGTCATGGCCGAACCCAGTTCCTCCGGAGTGATGGTGGCGGGATCCGCGTCGGCGACGAGCCGGCCGCGGTACATCACCCGCAGAGTGTCGGAGAGCCCGATCAGCTCGTCCAGGTCCGCGGAGACCAGCAGGACGGCCAGCCCCTCCCGGCGGGCGTCCCGGATCTGGTCCCAGATCTGCGCCTGCGCGCCGACGTCCACACCACGCGTCGGGTGGGCGGCGATCAGCAGCTTGGGGTGGTGGCTCATCTCGCGGCCGACGATCAGCTTCTGCTGGTTGCCGCCGGAGAGCGAGGCCGCGGTGACCTCGATACCGGGCGTACGGACGTCGTACTCGCGCACGATCCGGGTGGTGTCGGCGCGGGCGGCCTTCGGATCGAGCAGTCCGCCGCGGCTGTTGGGCCGCTCGGTGACATGGCCGAGGATGCGGTTCTCCCAGAGCGGGGCCTCCAGCAGCAGGCCGTGGCGGTGCCGGTCCTCGGGGATGTAGCCGATACCGTCCTCGCGGCGCTTGCGGGTGGGCGCGTGCGAGATGTCGGCGTTGTCGAGGGTGATCACCCCGGTGTCGGGGTCGCGCAGCCCCATCAGCGCCTCGATCAGCTCGGTCTGGCCGTTGCCCTCGACGCCCGCGATGCCCAGGACCTCGCCCCGGTGGATGGTGAAGGAGATGCCGTCGAGCACCTCGCGTACCGCGCCGTCGGGGTCGGTCGCGGTCAGCCGCAGCCCGTCCACCGTGAGCGTCGGTATGTCCGTCACCGTCGACTCGCGGGTCTCCGGCGACGGCAGCTCACTGCCGACCATGAGCTCGGCGAGCTGCTTGGTGGTGGTGTGCGCGGGGTCGGCGGTGCCCACGGTCGTACCGCGGCGTATGACGGTGATGTCGTCGGCGACCGACAGCACCTCGCCCAGCTTGTGCGAGATGAAGATGACGGTCAGGCCCTCGGCCTTGAGCTCGCGCAGATTGTCGAAGAGCGCCTCGACCTCCTGCGGCACCAGCACGGCGGTGGGCTCGTCCAGGATCAGGATGCGGGCGCCGCGGTAGAGGACCTTGAGGATCTCCACGCGCTGGCGGTCGGCGACCCCGAGGTCCTCGACGAGCGCGTCGGGGCGTACGCCGAGGCCGTACGCGTCCGAGATCTCCTTGATCTTCTTGCGCGCCTTCGCGCCGATTCCGTACAGGCTCTCGCCGCCGAGGACGACGTTCTCCAGGACGGTGAAGTTGTCGGCGAGCATGAAGTGCTGGTGCACCATGCCGATGCCGCGCGCGATGGCGTCGGCGGGGCTGGTGAACGCGGCCTCCGCGCCGTCGACGGTGATGGTGCCCTCGTCCGGCTTCTGCATGCCGTAGAGGATCTTCATCAGGGTCGACTTGCCCGCGCCGTTCTCACCGACCAGGGCGTGGACCGTGCCCTTGCGGATGGTGATGTCGATGTCGTGGTTGGCGACAACGCCGGGGAATCTCTTGGTGATGCCGCGCAGTTCGACTGCGGGGGGGCTGCTGGTGGGACCGCTGGGCGGGCTGCTGGACGCGTTGATGACGCACTCTCCTTGGCGGGAAAGGAGTGAAGGCGGGGGTGACAGTGGCAGGCGGGGGTGAAGTTATCGCGCCGGAGGGTCGTCTACTCGCGTAGCGCTGCCGAATCGTAAGACGGGGGGTGCTGGGCCGATCGGGGGGTGACCGGGCGGTGACCGGGGGTTTGTATCCCGGGCGGTGAGCCGGGGCGTACGCCGGCGCACCGGCGGGGGCCGACCGGTCGCCGACAGGTGCGCCCGGGGCCCGGGGCGACGGCGTACACCGTCGCCCCGGGCCCGCGGGAGAAACCACCGCGCGACCGGACAGAGCCGTTACGGCGTGGTCTTGACGGTGATCTTGCCGTCCACGATGTCCTTCTTCGCCTGGTCCACCGCGGCGACCACATCGGTCAGCTTGGTGTAGGCCGGGTTGGAGTCGGCCAGGCCGACGCCGTCCTTGTCCAGGCCGTAGCGGATCTCACCGGTCTGCGGCGTCCCGTCCTGGACGGACTTGATCAGGTTGTAGACCGAGTCGGCGACATCCTTGGTGACCGAGGTCAGGATCTGGTCCTTGTAGGCGGCCAGGCCCTTCTGGCTGTACTGGTCGGAGTCGACGCCGATGGCCCACTTGCCGGCCCCCGCGGTGGCCTCGATCGAGCCGGAGCCGGCCAGACCGGCGGCGGCGTAGACCACGTCGGCCTTCTTGTCGAGCTGCCCCTGCGCGGCGGCCTTGCCCAGGTCGGGCTTGGAGAAGCCGTCGAAGTTCGGGGGCTGGGTCAGGTACTGCGACAGGACCTTGACCGCCGGGTCGGTGTCCTTGACGCCCTGCGCGAAGCCCGCCTCGAACTTCTTGATCAGCGGGGTCTCGACACCGCCGATGAAGCCGACCGTCTTGGACTTGGTGACCTTGGCGGCGGCGACACCGGCGAGGTACGAGCCCTGCTCCTCGTTGAAGACCATGTTGGCGATGTTCTTGCCGGTCACCGAGGAGTCGTCGATGATGCCGAAGGTGGTCTTCGGGAACTTCGGCGCGACCTTCTTGATGGCGGGCGCGTACGCGAAGCCGACACCGATCACGGGGTTGTTGCCGGAGCGGGCCAGCTCGGTCAGGCGCTGGACCTTGTCGGCGTCCGACTCACCCTCGGAGGGCTCGGCGGCGCTGCCCTTTATCTTCAGATCGGTCTCGGCCTTGGACAGGCCCGCGAAGGCGGCGTCGTTGAACGACTGGTCGCCGCGGCCGCCGATGTCGTACGCGATGGCGGCGCCGGCTTCCTTGGAGTCGGAACCCGCGTCCGACGACGACTTGTTGCCACACGCGGTGGCCGTGAGCGCGAGTGCCGCTGACGCGACACCCACGGTGGCGATCCTGGTGATCCGGCGCAAGGGAGGCTCCTTCAACCTGACCGAAGCGCCTCGGCTGGCGCTGGTTTCGCCCCGGATCGTAACGCGCGTAGATGTCAGATAAAGACCTGTACGGAAGCTGTTATCGGATCGTCGCGAACGGAGTGCGAGCCGGAGATGTCATGGCCGCCTACAAACGGTTTCCGTCGATCAACGCGGCGGCCGTGAAAAGCTCCACGCCGACCTGGATCGCCTGCTCGTCGACGTCGAAATCGCCACGATGCAGGTCGTACCTGGCCTGGCTGCCGGGGGTCCGTACGCCGAGCCGCGCCATCGCGCCGGGCACCTGCTCCAGGTACCAGGAGAAGTCCTCCCCGCCGAGGCTCTGCTCGGTGTCCTCGATCGCATACGAACCGCGGCGGGCGGTCTGCGCCGCGCGCAGCAGCTCAGTGACGACCGGGTCGTTGACGACCGGCGGCACGCCCCGGATGTACTCGATCTGCGATTTGGCGTGATGCAGCGCGGCGATCTCGTCGATCGCGGCGTGCACCAGGTCCGGGGCGTCGCGCCAGGCGGGCAGGTCCAGACAGCGGACGGTGCCGGAGAGTTCGGCGTGCTGCGGGATGACATTACAGGCGTGGCCCGAGGCGATACGTCCCCAGGTGACGGAGAGCCCGGAGCGGGCGTCGACCCGGCGGGCGAGCAGCGCGGGGACCTCGGTCGCCACCTTGGCCGCGGCGGTCACCATGTCGGTGGTGAGGTGGGGACGCGCGGTGTGGCCGCCGGGACCGTCGAGGCTGATCTCCAGCCGGTCGCAGGCGGAGGTGATCGGGCCGGGCCGCAGTCCGATCAGCCCGGCGTCAACCTTGGGGTCGCAGTGCACGGCGACGATGCCGCCGACGCCGTCGAGCACCCCGGACTCGATGGCGTCGGCGGCGCCGCCCGGCAGCACTTCCTCGGCGGGCTGGAAGATCAGCCGTACGGCGTTGGGCAACTGCCCCTGCCGGTCGAGCTCGGCGAGAACCAGCCCCGCACCGAGCACGGCGGCGGTGTGGACGTCGTGCCCGCAGGCGTGCGCCCGGTCGGGCACGGTGGAGCGGTACGGGACCCCCGTCTTGGTGTCCGGGATGGGCAGCGCGTCGATGTCGGCGCGCAGGGCCAGCATGGGCCGGGCGGGGTCCGGCGTCCCGATGTCGCACACGAGCCCGGTCCCGGTCTTCAGCACCCGCGGCACGAGCCCCGCTCGCTCCAGCCGGTGCTTGAGCGCGGCGGTGGTGCGGAATTCCTGGTTGCCCAACTCGGGATGCATATGCATGTCCCGGCGGAAGGCGATCAGCTCGGCACGGAGAGTTTCGGGCAACGTGCCGGGGAGTGCGGCTTCCGCTGGCGCGGGCAGGTCTGGCTCGGACTCGCAGGACATCAACTGGCTCACCTGTTGAAGAGTAGGCCCCTTCACTGATCAACCAGCCCCCGATCAAGAAAATTTCAGCCACACAGGCCAAGAAACCGGGTTCCGGCGTGCATGAGGTACGGACCAAGCGGGTATACCGGCGCATCCTCGCGGCGCCGAGCGGCCGACGTTCGTCGGGACCGGAGCCTCAGGGCCATGTCTCAGACCTTGATCACGCGGACACCGGAGCCGCAGAGCATCAAGAGATCCTCGGGGTCCGAGGTCAGGACGGTTACCGGGGCGGGCGAGGCCAGTGCGGTGGCCGCCACGATGGAGTCGAGCGCGTACTTGTGGCCATGCAGGCCGGCCGCCGCGAGGAGCCTGCTCGCGTGGCGGGCGATGGCTTCCGTGGGTGGGATGATGTTCAAGCGGGAGACGGCGTAATCGAACCGGGCCTGGTTGACCTTGGGGTCGCGGGCTTCGACGAGCGTGACGGAACTGACGACCACGCGCACGTCTTCGGATTCGGCCGCGGCCAGCCACTCCGTGAGCTCGGGGGTGCCTCGTACGAGCTTGGACAGCCCTTCGCAGTCCAGGACGAGCGTCCCGCTCACGCGGCGTTCACTGAGCCGCCGGAGTCACCGCGCAGGAGGGCCCGCTTGGCCTCGACCGCTGTCGGGTCGACCGGGCCATGCTGAGCCTCCGCGTCCTCGATCAGCTCCCGCAGCCGCTCTCGTTCCAGCTGCCGTTGAATGAGGGCTTCGACATACGCGGACATGCCGCGCCTACCTGTGCGTTCTTTGAGAGCCGCGATCGTGCCTTCGTGGAGAGAGACGGACACCGGCCGCGTGGGACCTTCGCCAGGAACAGGAGGAGTGGCCATACGCCCAGTCTAACAAATTGATTGTTATTGGGGCGCGACTCCCGTTCCCGGCTCAGTGCCTCAGGCCGGCGAAGGCAGTCTCGGGAGGCGGTGGATGTCGCGGGCCGTGCCCGTCACCCCCGACAGGAAGCCCTGGGCGCGTGGGCTCGCGGTCTCCTTCAGCCATTCCGGGGCGATGTCGCAGACCGCGACGCGTACGCCTGTGCCCGCCAGGGCCAGGGGGAGGGTGTGGACCACCGTGGAGGGGAAGCTCAGGATCGTCTTGCCGATCGGCCCGCGGCGCGCGATCACTTCCAGGGGGAGGTCCGGGCGGACGATCTCCAGGCCCGTGACCGTGTGGAGCCGGTGCAGCTTGTCCACGTCCTCGCGGCGGTGCGCGAAGTAGCGGGTGGCGCCGTGTGTGCGGGCGAGGGCCGTCACCGCCTCGATGTACTGGTCCGCGTCGATCACGCCCGTCTCGACCAGTGACGTACCGACCATGTCCGCGCCCGCGGCTATCCGGGGCGGCCCGAACGTGGCCCGCGTCCACTCGAAGCGGTTGGCGGTGACAGTGATGCCGGCCGGGATCTCCTCGACGGGCATCGAGGTGAAGACCTCGACGGTACGACCGTCCGACGGGGAGAGCCGGCGTCGCGCGGCCGCGGTGACGGGCGCGAGGACCAGTTCCCGCGGCCCGCGGCTGCCGCCGCGCCGGTGCCAGCGCACCAGCCGTTCACCGCGGGCGATCTGCCCGATGAACTCCAGCGTGGCGGTGCCGTCGTCCACCACCGTCAGTTCCTTGCCGCTGACCAGGGTCAGCAGCAGCTGTACATAACGGGAGAACGGGTCCCCGATGACTATCCGGCCGGCCTTGCGGAGCAGCGGGGTCAGTTCCCGCAGCGTCCGCAGGGGCGCCCCCGCACCACCGCGCGCCTCTTGCCAGCGCACGGTGAAACCCTCGTCACGGGCCAGCTCCGCCATTCTGCGGAGCTGACCGCGCGACATGGGATCGGTGGGTGACAGCACGACGACGGTGAGCGCGTCACCGGTCGCGCTGGCGCGCGTCCACTCCAGCACATTGAGCAGCTGGACCGGGCTCTCCACGAATGCGATCGCGTCGGCGTTCCCGCCGGCGCCTGCGCCCGCGGTCGCACGAGGGTGCGGGGAGCCCCCGCCGGCACCGGTCATGGCGTCAGACCGCCACCGACTCGGTGGACTCGGCGACGACGCCCGCGACACGGCGGAGCTTCTTCATCGGGCCGAGCTCCGACTCGTAGACCTTCTTGACGCCGTCACCGAGGGACGCCTCGATGGTGCGGATGTCGCGGACGAGGCGCTGCAGGCCCTGCGGCTCGACCGAGGCGGCCTGGTCCGAGCCCCACATGGCGCGGTCGAGGGTGATGTGACGCTCGACGAAGGTGGCGCCGAGGGCGACGGCGGCGAGGGTGGTCTGGAGACCGGTCTCGTGGCCGCTGTAGCCGATCGGGACGTTCGGGAACTCGGCCTGGAGCGTGTTGATCACGCGCAGGTTCAGCTCCTCGGCCTTGGCCGGGTACGTGGACGTGGCGTGGCAGAGCAGGATGTTGTCGCTGCCCAGGACCTCGACCGCGTGACGGATCTGCTTCGGCGTCGACATGCCGGTGGAGAGGATGACCGTACGGCCGGTGGCGCGCAGGGCGCGCAGCAGCTCGTCGTCGGTGAGGGACGCGGAGGCCACCTTGTGGGCGGGCAGGTCGAACTTCTCCAGGAAGGCGACGGCCTCGGTGTCCCACGGGGAGGCGAACCAGTCGATGCCGCGCTTCTTGCAGTGCTCGTCGATGGCGCGGTACTCGTCCTCGCCGAACTCGACGCGGTGACGGTAGTCGATGTACGTCATCCGGCCCCAGGGGGTGTCCCGCTCGATGTCCCACTGGTCGCGCGGGGTGCAGATCTCCGGGGTGCGCTTCTGGAACTTGACCGCGTCGCAGCCGGCGTCGGCGGCGACGTCGATCAGGGCCAGGGCGTTGTCCAGCTCGCCGTTGTGGTTGATGCCGATCTCACCCGTGACGTAGACCGGCTGGCCGGGTCCGGCGGTCCGCGTGCCGAAGGTGCGCAGGCGCGAGGTGGAGTTGGTGCTCATGGAGCGTCCTTACTTGTTGAGGGTGGGGGTGTGGGGGGTCTGGAGACCCGGCCCGAGGATCCAGGCGGCGATCTCGCGGATCGCTCCCTCGCCTCCGGGGGTCGTGGTGACGGCACGCGCCGCGGCGCGTACGGCGTCATGGGCGCTCGCGACGGCCACCGGCCAGCCGACGAGTCCGAAGCACGGGAGGTCGTTGACGTCGTTGCCGACGTAGAGCACTCGCTCGGGCGCGATCCCGTGCTCGTCACACCACTGCTTGAGCGCGACGTCCTTGCGGTCGATGCCGTGCAGCACCGGCACCTGGAGCTTGCGGGCGCGGGCGGCGACGACCGGGTTCTGCTCGGTGGAGAGGATGAGCAGCTTCAGTTCGCTGCGGCGCAGCGCGGCGATCCCCAGCCCGTCGCCGCGGTGCACGGCGACCATTTCGCGGCCGTCGGAGTCGACGAAGACCTTGTCGTCGGTCTGGGTGCCGTCGAAGTCGAGTACGACCGCGTCGATGTCGTCGTACGTCGGCAGGACGGCCGGGTCGAGGAGCGGGGCCAGCGCGCGGGCGCGGGCCAGATCGTGCGGGTCGTCGATCTCCAGGACCCGGGCGGGGTCGGTGGTGACGAGCGCGGTGTGGCCGAAGAAGCGGTGCTTGGCCGCACGGAAGCCTTCGGCGCGCATCGCGTAGGCGGCGCCGGTCTCCAGATACTCCTGGGGGCGGTCCTGGCGGCGCGGCCGGTTCGCCTTGTCGTGGTTGACGCCGTAGCCGCCCGACGCCCCGGCGTCCGCGCTGCCCGCGCTGTCCTGGCGCCAGATGAAGCCGTGGGTCGGCGCGACGGTCAGCGCGCTGTCCGCGCCGTCCTCGGTGACCGCGCCCGCGACGCCGTCGAGGTCGTCGGCGGTGATGAACGGGCTGGTGCACTGCACCAGCAGGACGACCTCCGCGGTCTTGCCGCGCATCGCGCCGTAGGCGTCCATCGCGTGCAGCACGGCTGCCTCGCTGGTCGCCGTGTCCCCCGCGATGGCGGCGGGGCGCAGGACGACCTCGGCGCCGGCGGTGCGGGCCGCCTCGGCGATGGCCGCGTCGTCGGTCGAGACGACGACATCGGTCACGCGCCGGGCCGCCAGACAGGCGCGTACGGCGCGCACGACGAGCGGTACGCCACCGACGGGGGCGAGGTTCTTGGCGGGTACGCCCTTGGATCCGCCGCGTGCGGGGATCACCGCGAGGACGGTCATCTGTACTCCTTGGTCCGCGGACAGCTCGTCCGTGGGTCGTTCAGCTGCGGCTCGGTCATCTGGGGTGGTTCGGTTCGCGGCCGGGTCGTCCGCTCCGGGGGCGTCCGCGGCCCGGCCGTCCGCCACCCGTCCCGGGGTGGCCGACCGGCCGGAGGTCGGTTCCTGTGCCCGTGCCGACGGCCCGGTCACAGGTCGCCCATGCGGCGGATGACGGGCGCCACCCGCTGCACTCCGTGGCGGTAGGCGCCGCGCGCGGCGCCCCGTACGGCCTCGCGTACCACGCGCCTGACCCCTCGGGCATCGCCGTTGGAGGCCCGGGTCGGCAGTGGAGTCCCGTCCACGGCCAGGTGGTAGCGGGCCAGCAGCGGCGGCAGATACCCCGGTGCGGTGGTGGCCGTGTAGTACGGGTCGATGTCGGGCAGCTCAGGCCCGTCGAGCAGCTCCGCCACCCGCCGCCGGGCGGTGTCGAAGGCCGACGCGTACGATCCGTCGGCGGCGACGCCCTGCCGGTCCGCCCAGACGGCGTCGGGGCGCGGGCGCCCGCCGCCGTCCAGCTGGTCCCAGGACGCCAGACAGCCCGAGCCGATGAAGTGGTGGTTGCCGAGCGGTTCGCGCACCCCGAAGTCGGTGAGGATCGCGGTCGGGATGCGCCGGTGCAGGGATTCGAGTGCGGCCGTCGAGGAGACGGTGACCAGCAGGTCGGTGCGGTCGAGGACCTCGCCCATGTTCCCGTACACGAGCCGGAAGTTGGGCGGCAGACCGCCGGGCACCTTCTCGGCGAGGCGCTGGTAGGGGAACTCCTCCACATGTGTGGTGTGCTCGCCGGGCTTGCTGCGGAGCTTCAGCAGCACCTCGCGGCGCGGGTGGAGCCTGGCGTGCTCGACGAGGCGCCGCAGCAGATACGTACGGTCGGCGCGGCTCGCCGGTACGGAGGGCTGGGCGGCGAAGACGACGGTGTCGCGGCCTTCCTCTGGCACATACCGCTCACCGCCGAGGAAGGGCAGCGCGGCCTCGGTGACGGAGGAGGCGTCGGCGCCGACTCCCTCATATACGGTGCGGAACCGCTGCGCGTCGTAGCGCGAGTTGGCGAGGACGACATCCGCGCCGTGGCGCAGCAGCAGCCCGTCGGAGAGCTTCTCGTAGACGACCCCGACATAGCCGGTGACGATCACGGGCCGGTCGGTCAGCTTCAGGGCGGCTATCCCGTGCAGCATCGCCTGTACGGCGCCGCCGACGAGGGCCAGGACGACCATGTCGTACGACTCCTCGCGCAGCGTCCGCAGGAAGTCGGTGCCGGTGAGCTCACGCAGTGCGTCCGCCTCAGCGCCGACCTCGGCGAGCTGTCTCGCGGTGGGCGTGGCCCGTCCGCGCAGGAGAAAACCGCTGAGCTCTATGGAGCGATCGTCCGGCGTGATGCGGCGCGCGGTGAGCGCGCCCCACTTCCACCGGGTGTCGGAGTCGGCGAGCACGGCGACCCGGACCGCTTGACCGCTGGTACGTGATGGCACGACGAGGACGTTAGAAAGTCATTCCGTTTGTCGCCCCAACTCAATGGCAATAAAGGGTTAACAGCACGTCTACGAATGGCGACGTGAGCCCGGAACGGCCGGAAAACGGCCGGGATCCGGACCGCTTCACCATTCCGCCATTCTTCGTTCACCTTCCATGCGCCCGGATGTCAGGCTGCATGACGTGCCGCCGCCTAGCGTCTCGCGGGTGGCCAAGCTCTCTGTTGTCGTGCCGTTCTACAACGTGCAGACGTACGCCCTCGAAACCCTCAGAAGCCTGCGCGCGAACAGCCGCGAGGACTTCCAGTTCGTTCTTGTCGACGACTGTTCGACCGATGGGACCCCACAGATCCTCGAACAGGCGGCACGCGACCTTCCGGGGGCGGTCCTCCTCAGACATGAAAAGAACGGAGGGCTGGCCACCGCCCGCAACACCGGTCTGGACGCCGCGGACGGGGAGTACGTCACCTTCCTCGACGGCGACGACTGGGTGGCGCCCGGCTACTACGAACAGCTGCTCGCCTCCATCGAGGGGCTGGGCTGCGATTTCGTCCGTACCGACCATGTGCAGTTCACGGCCAGGGCGCGGACGATCCACCGCGTCCCCGTCGGCCGGCGCGGGGAGGTGCTGTCGCCCCGGGACGCGATTTTGCCCGCCGACCGCTCCACCGCGGTCGACTATCCGTACGCCTGGGCCGGTGTCTACCACCGCCGGCTCGTCGACCGCGGTCTGGTGCACTTCCCCGACGGGCTGCGGACCGCCGAGGACCGGCCCTGGATCTGGCGGCTGCACCGCGAGGCGGAGTCCTTCGCCGTGGTCGGACTGCTCGGGATCTTCTACCGGCGCGGGGTCGCCTCGTCGCTCACCCAGATCGGTGACGTACGGCAGCTCGATTTCATCCGCGCCTTCGACCAGGTCATCGAGGAGACCGCGAAAGACGCGGAAGCCGACCGTTTTATGCTGAAAGCCGTGCGCACCTACTGCGCGATCATTTCCCACCATCTGGCGTCCAAAGAGCGATTCGAACCGGCCGTGGCGCGACAATTGCGCACGATGAGCGCCGGCGCGCTGAAACGACTGCCTCAGGACGTCTTGAAGGAAGCGCTGGATTCGATGGACCTGGACCGCTCGGCCCGGCTGCGCCGCCTGCGAAGGCGGCATGTGTCCACCGGGAAGGCGGCAGCGTGATGGCGTCGTCCCTCTTCCCGAGCGCGCCCGCGGCCGGGCGTACGACGCAGGTCTTCTGCGCCTCCACCCTCTACGGAGCGGCCACCCTGGCCGCCGCGATCGACGCCGGGCTCTTCCCCGCGGCCGGCCGCCGACTGCTGGTCGTCTGCAACAACGCGGGCTCGCCCGAGCTGACGCCCTCGATCGACGAGATGCCGGGCTTCGACGAGCTGCGCGACCGGTTCGACGACCTCGTGTCGTGGAACGAGACCATCGCGCCGTTCCACCCGGGCAGCTGGGCGCCGCGCGCCGACGACATCCCCATCTGGGAACGCCATCTGCGGCTGGCCTGGCGGCTCGGCGACGACGACGTACAGCTGATCGTCGAGTCGATCCAGGTCAATCCGGCGCTCGCGATCGCGCAGATCTTCACCGGCGCGCCGATCGAGGTGTACGCGGACGGGCTGATGAGCTACGGGCCCACCCGCTCGAAGATAGAGCCCCTGGTGGGCGAGCGGGTGCGCAGACTGCTGCATCTCGATCTCGTACCGGGGCTCAAGCCGCTGCTCCTGACCGAGTTCGGCGTCGACCCCGAGCTGGTGCCGACGGACGCCTTCCTGCGTGTCCTCGACGAACTCACCGACGCCGAGCGGAACTTCGACACACCGTCGGAGCCCCCGGCGCTGCTCCTCGGCCAGTACCTCTCCGCACTCGGAATCCTCACCGAGAGCGAGGAGGAGGAACTGCACATCCGGATGGTGCGGGGCGCGGTCGCCAAGGGCCACACCCAGGTGGTCTTCAAACCGCATCCCACGGCCCCGGCCGCCTGGTCACGGAAGCTGGAGCAGGAGGCGAAGAAGCTCGGCGCCGAACTGACCATCCTGGACAGCCCGGTGCTCGCCGAGGTGCTCTACCGGCGGCTGAAGCCCGCGCTGGTGGTCGGCTGCTTCTCGACGGCGCTGTTCACGGCGTCCGCGTTCTACGGCATTCCGGTGGCACACACGGGCACGGAACTGCTGCTGGAGCGGCTGACCCCGTACCAGAACAGCAACCGCGTACCGGTGACGATCGTGGACGCGCTGCTGCCGTCGCTGGACGACAGTGACGCCGCCGCCCACACGCCGGAGCCCCGGATCGCGGAGCTGGTCGCGACCGTCGGGTACGCGATGCAGCACCAGATCTACCCGGGGCTGCGGCCCACGGCGGAGAAGTACCTCTCCGAGCATCTCGACACGCACACCTGGCGCTACTTCAAGCGGCGCCGGCTCACGGCGCTGGCGCTGCCCGGCGCGGTCCCGGCGCAGCTGGCCCGTATCCCGCGCAACGCGACGGCCCGGCGGATGGTGCGCCGGGCGCGGAAGCTGCGCCGGGCGGTGCTGCGCTAGGTCTGCTCCCCATCGCCGGACGGGCCGCCACGTGCCGCCCGTCCGGCGGGGAACAGACCGCCCGTCCGGCGGGGCTCAGCCGAACGGACCGCCGGTCGGCGTCTGCGCGCCGGCCCCCAGGATCGCCCGCAGCTCGGCCGCGTTCGCCCGCGTCACCTTCCACAGCTCCCGCTGTCTGGCGTGTACGTCGGCGACGGACGCGGCGTGATCGTCCAGCAGCCCGAGCGCCCGCTCCGTCAGCACCGCGCCGAGGTTCTTGTCATGGACGGAGACGCCCCACTCCGGGCGCTCGATGTCGGACAGGAAGTACGCCATCTTGGGGTGCGAGATCAGGCTGATGATCGGCGTCCCGCAGCCGAACGGGATCATCCCCGCGTGCCCGCGCATCCCGATGACCAGCTTCGTACGGGCGTAGATGTCCCGGATCTCGTCGTTCTCCGAGTCGTACATCGGGACCACCGGCAGTGAGATGTCGTGTTCGCGCCGCAGATCGAAGGCGATCCGCTCGTCGTCCACCGAGTGCGCCACACACTTCACCTCGGCATGACCGCTCAACGCCCTTATGGCCTTGGCCAGTTCGGCGAGGAAATGCCCGTAGTCATGGCCGAAACGCAGCCCGGCCCGGTCGTACGCGGCATTGATCAGGACGGTGTTCTCCCGGTGCGCGGGGTCGGTCCAGCCCTCGACCAGCTGCCGGGTGACGGTGGTCGGGCAGGGCTGGAAGCGCACCTTCTCGTGGAGTTCGGCGGGCAGCAGCGCACGGACCTTCTCGATCGAGCCGTGGTTGCGGAGCCCGAAGAAGGCGGACCGTTCGACGAGCCGGCGCAGCGCGGCGTTGAAGCGTTCGCGCCGGTAGGACTGTCCGTCGAAGGCGTTGAAGCCGACCGCGTACACCATGACGGGCACGTCGATCCGGTCGAGCATCGCGTCGGGGACGTTCCACTGCCAGGCGCTGTTGCCGTTGGGCGCGGTGTCCGGTATGAACAGCCCGCCGCCCCCGATCACCAGCCCGCGCCTGGCGTTGACCCGCTCCAGCGCGGCTTCGTCGAAGAGCCGGTGGGCGTGGATCGAGTGCCAGCGGCCGGGTCCTGTGTCGGCGTCGAAGGTGAGCCGTACGGACTCGGGCAGCAGCTTGTCCCCGGCGTTGCCCTGCTGGGGCATGTAGTACGCGACATGCGCGAGCTGGTCGCGCGCCGCGCCCTCGCGCGGGGCCGGACCCCCGCCCGGTACGTCGTCGCCCACTGCCTCGTCGCCCAGCGCGCCGGTCGTACGGCGCTGTATCTGTCGCGCGCCCCGGTGCGTGGGATCGGCGGAGAGCCCGTTCATGGCGTGGCGCTGTGCCGTGGCGTCGTCGCCGTGGATCCAGGCGATCTGGGCCAGCCGCGCGAAGGCGGTGGCGGCGCGCTTGGGGGCGGCGGTGGCCAGCAGCAGCTGGGCCTCGGCCTCCTCGTAGCGGGACAGGCTCATCAGGGCGTGCCCGAACACCTCGTGCGGCCAGGCCTCGTTCACCGGGATACGGACCGATCCCAGCAGGTCGGCGGCCTCCTGGAACTCGCCCGCCGCGATATGGGCGAGCGCGACCCGGCGGGCGCTCTCGACGTCTCCGGTGCGGGCGACGTGCGGGGTCCCGTAGTGCACGATCAGATCGTGGTGGGGCGTGCCGTTCAGCGCGAGGTACGCGGCGTGCAGCTCGGCGTCGGAGAGTTCGTACTCCCCCCGGTCGTCGGGCGACTCGCTGACCGGCGCCTCGCCCCCGGACGTCACCGTGTCCGTGTGGTCCCGCTGGATGACGAGGGTGTCGCCCGGGGTGAAGGCGACCACTCCCTCGCGCAGCCGCAGCAGCGCGCCGAGATCGCCCCGTACGACCGTGCGCGGGTCGAGGACGATCACGGTGTCGTAGCCGGGGACACGGAACAGATCGTGGCGCGATCCGGTCCCGGCGCTCCCGGCCGGGCGCAGCTCGACGCGCGGGTGGAGCGCGTGGATACGGGCGACGGTGGCGGGCGGCAGACCGGGACCGCTGTGCAGGACGACGAAGTCCTCGCACACGCCCGGGTTGGACAGGGCGAGGCTGCGCAGCAGCGTCAGGAGGCCGGGCACGTCGTCGTCGCCGACCAGCGCGGCGAAGGCGATACGGCGCTTGCCGGTGAGCGAGTTCGCGGCCCCGGTGTCCGAGGTCCCGGGGTTCGGGGCCCCGGGATTCGGGACCGCCGGGTTCGGGGTCGCGGGGTTCGGGGTCGCGGGCACGGCGCTCGCGGGCACAGGGCTCGGGGTCATCTCAGGGAAATCCTCATGTCGTTGACGCTCTGGGCGCGTTCCATGACCCATGCCTTCTCGCTGGTCCGCTCGCGCTCGGAGGTGACGGGTACGCGCATCGCTCCGGGCAGGCGGTGGACGCCGCTCTCGTAGAAGTCGAAGCCGAACAGATCGAGCGCCGGGCTGACATCCAGGAAATCAAGGAGCCACAGCGTGTTGAACCCGCTGGTCGGGACGGACGGCCAGGCGTCCCAGTCGACCCCGCCGAGATGGCGCAGCGGCCAGCGCACCGAGTCGTCGGTCACATACCGCTGGGCGCCGGGCACCAGCCGCTCGCGCAGCGAGTAGCCCCACTTCTCCGCGGACCCGCCGAACACCATCCGCGTCGTCACGGACCGGTCCCAGTTGAAGCCGTGCTCGTGGGCGGTGGCGTGGAGGTCGGTCCGCGTACCGGTGGCCGGCGCGTCGATACGGTACGAGCTGAACCGTACGACCAGGTCGTACGCGTCGATCTCCGGCCCCAGCGAACCGCGGCCAAGGCTCTCCGAGTTGGCCACCAGGCAGATGGACTTGCCCGCGATGAGGTTCCGCAGTTCACCGACGCCGATCCAGTCGACGCCGCCGAGGGTGGGATCGGCGAGGGGCGGGCGCATCCGGTTCCTGCGCTGCTCCGCGTAGTGGCCGATGAGCCCGCGCAGCGCCGAGGCGTCACCGTCGGCCGCGGCGATCCGCAGGTCGAGATACTGGCCGACGGCGTTCTGGAGCTCCCCGACCGGATGGCGGTCGCGGCCCATGGCCAGCAGCGCGCCGACGAGGCGCGGCTCGGCCCGCTCGCGCTCGCCCTTCTCGTGCAGCCGCAGTCCCTCTTCCCACACGTCCCGTACCTCGGAGACGGAGGCGGACGCGGTCACGAGCTCCTCGGCGCCGGGGCACTCGCGGGCCAGCAGCCGGAGCATCTCCTCCTGCTGCCGGGCGGCGATCCGCAGCCCCGCGAGACGGGGGGCGACGCCGTACCAGTCGTCGTCGGTGAGCGCGAGATAGCGCTCGTACGCGTCGATGGCCGCGATCTCGTCACCGGCGGCCTCCAGGACCCTGGCGCGCAGCCGCCAGCCGGCGCGGGAGCTTCCGCGCTCGGCCAGGACGGTGGCGCTGATGAGAAGGGCGAGCGCCGGCTCCTCGCCGCCGTCACCGCACTCCAGGGCCGCGGTTCCGGCGGCGAGCAGCGCGTCGAACACCTCGTTCGTGCAGGTCCCGGAGGCCGGGGAAGTCCCGGCGGCCGGGGAGGTACCGGAGGCCGGAGCGTGCGCCGCGGAGGCGTACGCGGTCCGCAGATCCCGCAGCTTCGCGGCGAGAGCGGTGCGCTTGCGGTCGCCGTCCGTACCGGCGGCCGAGAGCCGGTCAGCGTGCAGCGCGCAGACGCGCAGACACTCCTCCAGTTCCTTCGAATCCTTGACGTGCGGACCGTCCGAGGGCGCGGTGGCGGTACTGCCGGTGTTTCGGCTCCGACCGTTCTCGGCGTTCTTGCCGCCGCGCCATATCGGCCACAGTCTTCGGGCCTTCGTCATGCTGCTCCCGGCGTCTACTGCCCCACGGACAGATGGTGAATGGGTGACAGGGTAGGAAATCCCTCCGCCCGGGAGGTGAACGCACACCATCGGTAAGGGGAACGAAACACTTCGGACACCGGCGGCTGGTACGGCGGGGGCTCAGCTGTCACGGAAGGGTTCGACGACCGCGCGTTCGCGCGGGACGGCACGATGGGCGAGCCGGTGGCTACCAGGTCCGGACGTCCATTCCCGGTAGTGGCGGAAGAGCATGGGCAGGCCCCGGGCGACGGACAGGTCGGAGCTGTCCATGGCCTGCATATGGACGTGCGGCTGGGTGGAGTTGCCGGAGTTTCCGCAGTCCCCGAGATGCTGCCCCGTGACGACCCGCTGCCCGGCGGACACCCGGAGTGACCCTTGCCGGAAGTGCGCCAGCGCGAGGTAGACCTCTCGTCGCGCTCGTCGCTCCGGTGCCCCCTGCCCCTCTTGTCCCCTTTGTTGCCCGGTCATCGAGATGATCACGTGGTTGCCTGCGACGGCTGCCACTCCCCGCCGCAGGCGCGCGCCCTGGCTCAGCGCGTAGGCCGCCAGCGCCGGCTGGGATCTGCGGGCCTCGTGGTCGGGTTCGCCGTCGTGCACGGCGACGACCACGCCGTCCACGGGAGCCAGGATGGGGCGCCCGAAGGCGTGGAAGAGTTCGGGCGATTCGACGGCGAGGAAGGTCCGCCAACCGCGGCCGGCGGCGGACCGATGGCGTGCGTCCACGGCCGTGAAGTCGATGGCGTACCGCCCGCCGAAGAGGTCCGTGCCGTGGCTGGGCACCCGCCGCGCGGGGCTGTTCTCCACCCGCCAGGGCCCCGTGAACGGCAGGGACACCTCAACGCCCTCGTCGCGCTCGACGCCTTCGGCACCCTCGATGGCCGAGCCGCTCACTGCTCGCTCATCGGGTGGAGCTGGGCGAACTCGTCGGCCATGGCGAAGCGCAGGAACGCGGTCCAGTCCTCGGGCTCGATACCGCGCAGCCGTACCCGCTCGCCCGTCCAGAACGAAGTCATCCCCCACCGGCCTCAGAGCTTGCCGGTGATGACTCCGCGCCAGGTCCACCCCGCGCCCAGGACGGTGTCCTGCAAGGGGTTCTTCAGGTCGGAGCTGTCGAAGCTGAACGTCTCGGTCGTTCCCGAGCCGTCTTCGCCCCCGCCGAGCGTCCAGCGCTTCGAGACCGTCTGCACCTGGCCGCGTTGGGCCTCGGCCGAGACGGCCAGCCTGGGGGTGTCGCCGTGCCACGTGACCTCGTACTGCTGGTCGAGGGATCGGACTTCGTTCTTCTCCCCGACCAGGCGCATACGGACCTGGAACACCCGGCTCACCTGGGTGCGGACGAAGAAGGTCTGCCAGGCCGGGTCCAGGATGCGCCACTCGGCCACCAGATCGGCGCCCTCCTCGCGGCCGTCCCGGATGACGTACGGGACGTCAGGGCTGTTGAGACCGAGCAGAGCCGCGTGGACCTCGGCGGCGGATCGCGGGGCGATGCCGTCGGCGGGGCGCTTGGTTCCGGTCAGCTTGTCGAAGAGTCCCATGAGTTCAACCTATGAGGAGTCGGTTTGCCGGTGCAAGGTCTGCCGGTGCGGGCCGGCCCGCGCGAGGTCCGCCGCCGCGGGCCCGCCCGCCCGAGGTCCGCCGCCGCGAGATCCGCCGCTTCCGTCCGACGCGCTACGAGGCCGCGCCGGTGTCCGGGCGGACGGTGCGCACGAAGTCCTGGAAGTCCTCCACCACGGAAGGGTGTTGGGCCACGGTGGCCGTCAGGACCAGCCGGATCACCGCCCGCTTCCGCGGATCGGCGACGTCCAGCATGGACAGATACACCTGGGACTGGACGAGTTCCTGGGGTGCGCCGCCGACGACGGCCGAGACGGCCAGCGTCTGTGTGAACCCGGGTGCGTCCGCGGAGCCGACCTCGCGGCTCCCGGCGACCACGACCGACGTGGTGGCCTGCCGCAGGCGCTCCACGGACTCGTGGGCGATCTCGGGCAGCGTCGCCGCGTCCGGGCGGTACTCACCGTCGATCGTGATGTTCGCGGTGAATCCGGCATCCGGTCGCGGATGCAGCGCGACGAACGCCGCGCCCGGTGCGCCGGCCTTGTCCGGTGGTGCGGCGCGCCAGCCTTCCGGCAGTTCGAACTCGATCGGTACGGGCAGGGTCGTGGGCATCTCGGGCCCTCCTCACTACGGCATGGGTCTGCGGGAAGTGTGCATCAGAACAGGCTGCCGATCGCATCGCCGACCGCTCCGGCGGCGTCGCCCACGGCGTTGGCCGCGTCGCTCGCCGTGTCGACGATCTTCCCCGGATCGACGGTGACTTCGAAGCCCACCTCGCCGCCGAGCCCGAGGGCGACACCCGCCCTCGCGCCGATGTGCCATCTGCCGTCCTCGCCCTTGCCGAGCGTCGCCTCGGCCTCGGCTCCGACGCCGGCCCAGCCCTCGACCGTGCCGCCCGCTCCGATGCCGCCGATGTCGGCGCCGCCCGCGGCGCCGGCCTTCGCCCCGGCGAACGCTTCCGCACCGGCCTGGAACCCTTCAAGGCCGGCCCCGGCGCTGACGCCGGCCTCGGCGCCCGCCTTGGCCTCCGTCCGCCCGTACACCCCGACGGGTCCGGCGTCGGCGGTGCCCTTGGCCGAGGCTTCCGCGCCCGCGAAGGCGCCGGCCTCGCCCCTGATGCCCTCGTTGGTGACGCCGCCGCCCGCGGAGGCCTTGGCGCCCACATAGGCTTCGGCCTCCCCGGCGAGCTTCAGCGGCCCGTTGGTGAGCGAGCCCTCCGCGGTCGCGCGGCCGAGGTCGGCATGCGCCTCGGCCTCGGCCAGCTTGCCGGACGAGACGTCGGGCCCGGTGGCCGATGCTCCGGTCCCGGGGCCAGTGGCGTCGGCCTCGCCCTCGACGACCCACCCGCCGTCCTCCGTCTGGACCTTGGGGTCCGGCTTCCCCGCCTTCGCCAGGTCGCCCTCGGCCCTCGCGTTGAACCCGCCGATCCCGATTCCGTCCATCGAAGCGTCGCTCGTCGCGCGGGTCAGCGCCCGCTTCACGCTCTGGTCGGCGTCGTCGACCGCCTTGACCGCCTTGGCTATGTCATCGGTCCACTGCTGCGCCTTCGCACGGGCGTCGGACAGCAGCCGGGGGTAGTCGGGGTCGTGGTGGAGGGCGTACTTGTCCTGTTCGGAGAGCTTGTCGTATCCGACATAGGTCGCCTTGCCGGAGCCGTCGACCTTGTAGTCCTTCTTCTCGGCGTCCTCGACCAGGTCCTTGGCCGCCTTCTGAAGGCGGGTCAGCTCGGTGTGCGCGTCCGTGAGAAGACTGGCGATGGCCAGCGCCTCCGTCTTGGCCGCCCCGTACTCGAAGGCCGTGGCCGAGGCGTACTGCTGCTGCGTGCTGTAGGCGAGCCCCTGCCAGTTCCCGTTGCCGAGCACTTTCTGCACGTTCGTCTCGTAGTCGGTCTTCAGCTCACCGAAGCGCTCGCCCATCTTCTTCCATGCCTCGGACACGTCCGTGAGCGGGGACAGATCGGACGTCATCACGTCCTGATAGTTCAGTGTCATGGCCGCTCCCCTCACATACCGTCGAAGCTGCTGGGGAGCCGCACCGCGTCCGCCTGCGCGCCGGTGGCGATGTCCTGGTTCTGGAAGGTGTTCTTCGCGCCGTTGAGCCCGTTCAACTCCTGCTGCAACCGGCCCATCAGCCGGTTCGCCTGCCCGCTCCAGGCGGTCAGGGCGTCGGAGACACCCTGGTCCAGGGCCCAGGCGGAGAGCCCTTTCAGCCCGGTGTCCTGCTTGATCAGCGGACTCGCCGGAGCCGCGGGGGCGAGGAACGGCGGCCGTACCACTCCGCCGCCCTGCCCCATGCGGGCGGCGGCCTGGGTGTCCGGAAGCATGTCTTCCGCCATGTATTTCGCCGCGCGCTGCTTGTCACTCGCCGAGCTGGCGAGTGTCTGCTCGCCACCGTTTCCGGTTCCCATGCGCAACCCCCGTTGCCCTTCACACCTCATCCGTTTCACGCCAAACACGCGCGTCACGGAAGTTCGTCGTGCACCCTACCTGCCGCTCCCGAGCCGAGACGGCCCGCCCGCGGCTCAAATGCGCTCATACACAAATCATGCACAAGTAAGGACGTTTGATGGGGCGACAGGGGGACGGAGAGCGGACACCGTCCCCCGGCACGTATGCTTCCTGGCGCTTCCCGCCAGTTCCCGCCACGACCCCAGACCGGAGTCCACCATGACCGCAACGCGGTTGCCCGCAGCAACGTCGATCCTCTCGGCCATAGCCGCCGGTGCGCTGCTCGTCGGCTGCTCGGCCTCGGTCGACGTCGGAACGTCCACTCCGAAACTCTCCGCGGACAAGCTGGCGACCACAGTCTCCGAGAAGCTCGCCGCCACAACGGGGCGGCCGGAGCCGAAGATCACCTGTCCCGAGGACCTCACCGGCAAGGTCGGTACCACCACCCGGTGCACGCTCACGGCGGACGACGGCAGCACGTTGGGCGTGACGGTCACGGTGTCCTCGGTCAAGGGAGACGAGATCAACTTCGACATCAAGGCCGACGAAACGACTTCACCGGCCCCCAACTGACCGCCGCCGCGCTCCATGTGCGTTTTCGCGGCACCTCGGCGCGGTGCTCAGGCGCTGCTCAGTGACAGCTTCACCGCGAAGCCGAGGAACAGCACGCCCGCCGCCGATGTCACCCCCGCCGACAGCCGCTTGCGGCGGCGGAACGTGGCGGCGAGGCGCGTGCCGCCGAAGATCAGGGCCGACAGATAGAGGGCGCTGGCCACATTGGCGAGCAGTCCCAGCAGCACGAACGACAGCGCGGGGTGCGCGTAGCCCGGGTCGACGAACTGCACGAAGAAGGAGATGAAGAACAGGATCGCCTTCGGGTTGAACAGGCTGATCACCAACGCCCTGCGATACGGCCGCTCCGTCGCCGTCGGCGAGGCGGCGGACGCGGACGCCGCCTGCGCGCGCTCGTGCCGGGTGCGCCACATAGACCGGGCCGCGCGCATCATTCCGATCGCGAGCCAGATCAGATAACCGGCGCCGGCGAACTTGACGACGCCGAAAGCCAGCTCATTGGCCTGGAGCAACGACGCGACACCGGCGGCGGAGAGCACCATCAGTACGGTGTCGCCGCACCAGACGCCCGCCGCCGCGCCATAGCCCGCGCGTATCCCGCGCCGGGCCGCCACGGAGAGCACATAGAGCGAGTTCGGTCCCGGCAGCAGAACGATCAGCACGAGGCCCACCAGATAGGTGGGCAGATCAGTCACACCCAGCATGGCCGGAGTGTCGCACACACGGACCAATACCCGCATGTGTGTCCAGGGGCGGCGAAAGGTCGGCGGAAAGTCAGCGCGCGTCCGTCGGTACGTACCTGCCCCACACCTCCCGCAACGCGTCACACACCTCCCCCACCGTGGCCCGCGCCGCCAGCGCCGTCTTCATCGGCGGAAGCACATTCGCCGTCCCCTCCGCCGCCGCCCGCACCCCCGCGAGCGCGCGGTCCACCGCGGGCCGGTCCCGCTCCGACCGCAGCCGCGCCAGCCGGGCCGCCTGCTGGGCCTCGATCGCGGGGTCGACGCGCAGCGGCTCGTACGGTTCCTCCTCGTCGAGGGTGAAGCGGTTGACCCCGACGACCACCCGCTCACCGCACTCCGTCTCCCGGGCGACGGCGTACGCGCTGCGCTCGATCTCACTCTTCTGGAAGCCGCGCTCGATCGCGTCGACCGCGCCGCCCAGGTCCTCGACCCGCGTCATCAGGGCGACCGCCGCCGCCTCGACGTCGTCCGTCATGGCCTCGACGGCGTACGAGCCGGCGAAGGGGTCGACGGTGGCGGTGACATCCGTCTCGTACGCCAGCACCTGCTGGGTACGCAGCGCGAGCCGGGCCGAGGTGGCCGTCGGCAGGGCGATGGCCTCGTCGAAGGAATTGGTGTGCAGCGACTGCGTACCGCCGAGCACCGCCGCCAGCCCCTGGACCGCCACCCGTACGAGATTGACCTCGGGCTGCTGCGCGGTCAGCTGGACGCCGGCGGTCTGGGTGTGAAAGCGCAGCATCAGGGACTTGGGGTCCCGGGCGCCGAACTCGTCGCGCATGACCCGGGCCCAGATGCGGCGCGCGGCGCGGAACTTGGCGACCTCTTCGAGCAGTGTCGTACGGGAGACGAAGAAGAAGGAGAGCCGGGGCGCGAAGTCGTCGACGTCCATGCCCGCCGCGAGGGCCGTCCGTACGTACTCGACGCCATTGGCCAGCGTGAACGCGATCTCCTGCACGGGCGAGGCCCCGGCCTCCGCCATGTGGTAGCCGGAGATCGAGATGGTGTTCCACCGGGGCAGCTCGGCGCGGCAGTACTGGAAGATGTCCGCGGTCAGCCGTAGCGACGGCTTCGGCGGGAAGATGTACGTGCCGCGCGCGATGTACTCCTTGAGCACATCGTTCTGGACGGTGCCGGTCAGGGCGGCGCCCGGTACGCCCTGCTCCTCGGCCACCAGTTGGTAGAGGAGGAGCAGCAGTGCGGCGGGGGCGTTGATCGTCATCGACGTGGAGACCCGGCCGAGTGGGATGCCGTCGAACAGCACCCGCATGTCGTCGACCGAGTCGATCGCGACCCCGACCCTGCCGACCTCGCCGCCCGCGAGCGGTGCGTCGCTGTCGTACCCCATCTGGGTCGGCAGATCGAAGGCGACGGACAGACCCGTCGTACCGTGCGCGATCAGTTGTCGGTAGCGGGCGTTGGACTCGGCCGCGGTGCCGAATCCCGCGTACTGGCGCATCGTCCAGGGCCGGCCCGTGTACATCGTCGGGTAGACGCC
This sequence comes from Streptomyces sp. NPDC094034, assembly GCF_040303865.1. Classification (NCBI taxonomy): domain Bacteria; kingdom Bacillati; phylum Actinomycetota; class Actinomycetes; order Kitasatosporales; family Streptomycetaceae; genus Streptomyces; species Streptomyces sp. NPDC094034. Next base: position 104,488 of record NZ_JBEOUD010000010.1, read on the forward strand.
ACGGGTGAAGGGGTACGAGCCGGGCTCGCCGAGCTTCTCGGCGGGGTCCCATCCCGCCAGCGCGTCGGGGCCGTAGACCGGTGCGACGGGCAGACCGCTCTCGGTGAGCCGTTCGCCGCCGGGTTCGTGTGCCATCTGCTCTGCTCCCTGCCTCCGCTGACGGACAGTCATGACCGGCCGGTCATGACGGACTGTAGCGGCGCGCGTACGGTGCGTACGGGGCACACGCGGGGGTGGCCCGGACACCGGCGCGCGGACACGGACGCCGACGCGCGGCCATGCGCGGCATCGCGGCAGCCCGAACGGGCAGCATGGCCGGAAGTACTTTCACTCCGGGGAATCCCCCGCTGGAATTCGTCTCCCGGCAGGGGAAGATGACTCCGGGGCAGGATTCCTCGCCCGCTTGGGCAACCTTGCCCTGCGGGGGACTGTCTGAGGGAACACTGAGGAACGCATGCCATGGATCACGGGAGAAACCGGGGGACGCCGAAGATGCTCAGGACATCCGCCCTACGCAGAGGGCTCGCCACAGCCGCCGTGCTGGCCGCGGGCGTCGGCTGTACGGTGCAGCCGCTCCCCGGGTCGGCCGATGCCAAGCAGGGCGGTGTTCCCGTAACGGCGAGCGGCTCCTCACCGGAGCCGTCACACTCGCCGTCGCGGCCGTCGCCGTCGTCGAAGCCGCCGACAAGCCCCGCCGTCCGCACCACGGCGGCCCCGACGCCCACTCCCGAGCCGCCCAGGACCGCCACGCCGCCCCCGGCGCCGACGCCGAGCCGCACCGCGTACCGGCCCAGAACGCTGATGGCGAGCGGCTCGGAGAGCTATCGGGTACGGGAACTCCAGGCGAGGCTCCAGCAAACCGGTCACTTCGCTCTCAACCCGACCGGCTACTACGGCTCCATCACGGTCTCCGCCGTCTCCACCTTCCAGAAGGACCGCGGGCTGCCCGCCACCGGCGCGACGGACACCGTCACCTGGCAGCGGCTGGTCGGGGTGACCAGGAAGCCGACCCCTGACGAACTGCGCCCGCCGACCACCAGGCCGGTCGCCAAGCCCGATCCGCGGTGCCTGAAGGGGCGGGTGATGTGCGTGAGCAAGAGCAGCCGCACCCTCACCTGGATGATCGACGGCAAGGTCAAATCGGCGATGGACGTGCGGTTCGGCTCGCAGTACACCCCGACCCGTGAGGGCACGTTCACGGTGGGCTGGAAGTCACGGGACCATGTCTCGACGCTGTACGACACCCCGATGCCGTACGCGATGTTCTTCAGCGGCGGTCAAGCGGTCCACTATTCCGCCGACTTCGCGGCCAGTGGTTACGAGGGTGCCTCGCACGGCTGCGTCAATGTCCGGGATCAGAAGAAGGTCGCTTCGCTCTTCGACCAGGTCCGCACAGGAGACAAGGTCGTCATCTACTGGTAGGGCCCCAACCATCCATTGAGCAACACCTACGGCGGCGGCCCAGGTCCGCGAGAGCGGCGCCCGCTCAGGCGCGAAGAAGAGGATGGCGCGGGCGGGACCGGGGGAACGTGTCCCGCCCGCGCCGAGTGCGCCGAGCCGAAGGTACGGGGGGAACCCCGGCTCTGTGCGCGGCCGATGACCAGTCGGCTCACTCTGTACTGCGCCGTGGCCCGCAAAAACGTCACACCCGATCTCCCGGAACCGTAAAGCTCCAGTTCAGGAGGGCGTGGGGAACTATTCGACAGATCCCGTGTGCGCGCCCGAACGGGCCGCGTCGAGGGCCGGATCCGGCGGCCGGTCCGAATCCTGGTCCGGTTCCTGGTCCGGTTCCTGGACCGAATCCTGGACCGGCTTCCGATCCGGCTCTCAGCCCAGGCCGCTCGTGCTCGGGGACGGCGACGGACCGGCCGTCACGCCAGGCGTCGGGACGGGCGTGGGAACCGGCGTGGGGACCGGCGTGGGATCCGGGGTCGGAGGCTCGTACGGCGCGGGCGTCCAGTACGGGGGCGGCGTGGGCGCTTGCTTCGTGGGCACGCCCGGTGATCCCACGAACCCGCCGCCGCCCCCTGTGTCGCCGTCGCCCTCGCCCTCGTCGCCCCCGTAGTCCTCGCCCTTGTCGTTCTTGACGCTGTGGCGCCCGTCGTCGCCGAGCAGCCGGTCGCAGAACCGCGCGGCCCCTTCGGGACCGTCGGTCGCCGACTCCAGGGCTTCCTTGCGTTTCGGGTCGAGCACACCGTCGCGGTAGGCGCGGCAGGCGTTGGCCGTCTTGTTGAACCACTCTCCGGACAGGGAGCCCGAGGGGGGACCTGGCTGGTTGTCCTTGCCCTTCCCCTTCGCACCGTCGTCTCCGCCTTCGCCCTTGCCCGCGCCGTCGTTCTCACCGGCGTGGCCACCCTCGTGCGTACCGCCGGCGCCGGGCGTGGGCGACGGAGGTGGCGAGGGCTGTCCCGTACCGGTCCCGCTCGGGGTGCCCCAGGGGTCGGCCGGGTCCCGGCTCCCCTCGGGCGATCCGGACCCGGAGGCGAGCGGCCTCGGAGAGGCCACCGCCGAGACGGAGTTGACGGGGGTCGGGTTGTGCTCGCCGCCGAAGATCGTCGGCAGTACGCCGGCGCCGGCCGCGACCGCGATGCCACCGAGCGCGCAGCCCGCCACCGCCGCGGCGAGTCCCCTGCGCATGGGGCGGGCGAACCGCGGCGCGCGTACGGCGCGGGGGTCCAGCGCGATACGTACCGTACCGAGCAGATTCCCGGCGCCCGTGCCCAGGGCGCCGCGGTCCCGGACGGCCCCGCGCGCGTCACCGCCCTCGGCCGCGGCCTTGCGGAAGGCGGCCAAGGCGGCGGCTTCGCCGGGAAGTTCCTCTTCGTGCGCGTATGTTTCGTTCGCGTATGTGACGGCGGTCATGTCCCGCAGGGCCTCGGCGAGCTGTTCCGACCGGGCCCGGACGTGTTCGTCCGCCGTCTGGACAGGCTCACCGCGCAGCATTCTCTCCGCCGCGTCCCTGTCAAGCCACGGGTCACGCTCCTCGGCCATCACATGTCCTTCTGCGTCCGCAGGCGCGAATCCGTCACACCCGCGGAGGCCGCGGCTCCGGGCCGCATGGTGCGTTGTGGGGGTACGCCACCGAATCCGCCGTCCTGACCCGGAGGGCCGAGGGACACCTCGGGGGATGCGCCGGGGAGCGCGCGGGGCGACGCGGCGGGGTGCTCAGGGGCGGCGGCATGGTCGGGGTTGTCGGCATGCTCGGGGTCGTCGGCGTGCTCCGGCCCCTCGTCGGAGTCGAGCAGTTCGGCGAGGCGTTTGAGTCCGCGGTGCGCGGCCGTCCGTACCGCGCCAGGCCGTTTGCCCAGCGTCTTGGCCGCGCTCTTCGCGTCGAGTCCGACCACCACCCGCAGGACGACGGCCTCGGCCTGGTCCTGCGGCAACCGCGCGATCAGTGCCATCGTCCGGCCGGTGGCGAGTGCCTCCATCGCCTCGTCCGCCGTGTCCGAATCGGCCGCTTTCCCGGTCAGCTCGGTCTCGTCGGCACCGATCGCGGGGCGTCTGCCGCGCATCCGTATGTGGTCGAGGGCACGGTTACGGGCGATACGGGCGGCCCAGCCGCGGAAGCGGTCGGCGTCGCCGGAGAAGCGGCCGAGGTCACGGGCGATCTGCAACCAGGCCTCGGAGGCCACGTCCTCGGCGTCCGGCTCGCCGACGAGGGTCCGTAGGTAGCCCAACAACCGCGGGTGCACCGCGCGATACACAGTACGGAAGGCGTCCTCGTCCCCGTCCTGTGCCGCGAGCACCGCGGCGGTCAGCTCCGCGTCGTCCCCCAGCACTCCCACAACCTGTCCTGAAATCGCGGCTGGTCACTGGCCGCGCCGCCCCACGCGACTCTGCACGCTACGGCGTTCCCGGGCCCGCGTCCATGTCTTGTACAACCTGCAACTACGCGCTGACATTCTGCGGTGTGACAGAAAACGCATCGGTGGCGCTGTTATGAGTACGGGGCCGTAACGCGGCTCCGCCGGACGGCGACCGGGGCCTCTCCTGTGGGGGGTGGCGGCCCCGGTCGTCCTCCTGTCTCCTCTCCCGATCTCTCTCCTCCCGGTCTGTCTTCTCCCGATCCGACCTGGGAAGGTACGGGCGGCGCGCCCGCCGCCGTGGCCAACCGCCGCCGAGGACGACTCATAAGCGTGCATCAGACCCTTTGTAGGCTGGACTTATGAGTGACTCTCCGCAATGGCTGACGGCGAACGAGGAACGCGCTTGGCGAGGCCTGCTACGCATGCACGACATCCTCGTCAATCGGACAGGTCGGTCCATGCATGAAGAGTTCGGTCTGTCCGGCGCGGACTACACGGTCCTGGCCGAACTGACACGAGTTCCTGGCGGGCAGCTGCGGATGCTCGAATTCGCCCGGATCCTCGGATGGGAGAAGAGCAGGCTGTCTCACCAGCTCACCCGCATGGCGAAGCGCGGACTCATCGAGCGCGCCGAGTGCGCCGAGGATCGGCGCGGAGCCTATGTGTCGGTGACCGAGGAGGGACGGGAAGCGATTACCGCCGCGGCCCCTCGCCACGTCGACGACGTCCGCAGGCTGTTCATCGACCACCTCACCCCCGGGCAGATCACCGTGCTCGCGGAGATCAGCGATCTCGTCCTCGAAAGAATCGACACCACCGGCTGAGCGCCCATGCGAGGGGCACGCCCTCAGTCGCCAACGGTCCGGTGTGTCCTTGTCGCGGGTTCGGCGCGGTGGGCGCACACCTACTTGTTCCACCTCTTGTTCGTGTTGTTGACCTTGAGTTCGGCCGCCGTCAGGTCGACGTGCAGAGGAATGCCGGGCCGGTTGCCGACCTTGATGAGGAAGTTGCCGAGGCCCGGCGGTTCGGTCCTGCGGCCGTTGGCCGCGTCCCAGGCCGACGGGGTGGACCAGTCGACCAGCAGGCGTTTCTCCGCCTCGGTCAGCTCCACGATCTGGGCGAGCTGCGGTATCTCGGCGGGCGGGAGGCCCCCGCTGACCACCATGCCGGCGCGTTCCACGAAGCCCTTCGCCTTGGTGCGGTCCTCCTCCGTGGGCAGCGCCAGGAGGTCGTCGATGCTGTGGGTGATCATGGCCAGGCCCACTCCGCGCTGGCGGTCGAGCCGGGTGAGGGCGTTGACGCGGTCGACCAGGCCGCGGCCCGCCTGGAGGACGCGCCACAGTTCGTCCATGACCAGGAAGTAGTTGCGCTGCGGTTCCAGTCCCGCGTCCGCGAGTTCGTGTGCCGCGGCGACCGCGCCGAAGCCGTACGACCAGCAGGACAGCAGGGCGGCGGCCTGGAGCAGGGCCTCGCTGTCGTCGATGCCGCTGACGTCGAAGCAGACCGGGCGGTCCAGTTTCATCGCCTCCGTCGTCGGCCGGGCGAAGGTGCCGCCCAGGCGGCCGTCGCCGAGCAGCGCGGTCAGTGAGGCCTCCAGGTTCTCCGTGATGTCCCGGTAGCGGGTCAGGTCGCCCCGGTCCAGGGCGACCGCCCGTACCGCTTCCGGGGCGTCCTTGATGACCTGCACGAGGTCACCGAGCACCGGTACCCGGCCAGAGCGTGCGTCGTGCCGGTCGTCCAGGACGTTCAGCGCGGTCGAGAGGACCGTCTCCTCGCGGTCCGTCGGCGGCGCCGAGCGCAGGATGGTCACCAGGGCCGAGACCATGTTGAGGCGGCGGCCGTGGATATCGGCGAGGAGCCGTCCGCGGGCGTCGCCGGTGAGCCGGGCCGCCGCTTTGCCGGACTCGCCGGGGTCCAGGACGTTGAGGTTGCCGCGGCCCCGCCCCAGGCTGATGACCTGGCCGCCGATGGCCCTGATCAGGTCCACGTAGTCGGGCTTGAGGTCACCGAAGATCAGCGGATGGACTCCGTAGCCGGAGAGGCCGAGGGCCATGCGCCGTACGACCGTCGACTTGCCGAGTCCGGGACGGCCCAGCACGAACATCGACGGGTTGGCCAGCAGGCCCGTGCGCATGAACCAGGACACGGGATCGCAGCACACGGTGGCTCCGGAGTCCAGGTCACGGCCGAGCGGCACCCCGACCATGGGGGTCCCGGCGCCCGCGCCGAACGGCCACAGACCACACACCTGTACGGAGGTGCCTCGCCACTCGGGTGCGGGATCGACGTAGCCGACCATGCCGCCGCCGGGGCCGGGCCAGCCACGGGCAGTGGCGCGGGGCGGACGGGATTGCCTGGTCATGCGTGCCATCGAGTCTCTCCTCATCGTTCGCCGCCGTCCGTCATGACGCGGACACGGCGTCATCGCGCCGACAGTGCGTCACGTCGCCCATGACGCACGTCACATCGCGTCGCGCACGGTCTGCGGCAGGGCGGTGTGCAGCGGGAGCACCAGTCCCAGGGGCAGGGACGCCGCGAACGCCGCCGCCTGGGAGCCGTAGACGGGCCGCACCGCGATCCGGGCCGCGGGGGCGAGGTTGTCGACCGCCGCGGCGGCCTTCGCCAGTTCCGGAGCGGAGTTGACGGTCGCCGTGATCAGCAGACCGAAGCGGATCACGCCGTGTCCCTGGGCCTGTTCCTCGGTGGTCCTGCGCGCCGCCACCACCTCCGCGTCCTCACGCGCCTTGCCGATCTGTGACTGCTGGGCGCTGAACAGCGCGTTCTTGTAGTCCTGTTGGACGACGCGGGCGCCGTCGGCCGGAGTGTGCGGGCGGTACAGAAGCGTGACCCGCTTGCGGGCGATGTCGCGGTTGGGCTGCACCAGCCTGGTCAGGACGTTGGAGAACACTTCGCCCTGCGGCGCCTCCGTCATGGCCCAGGTGACGCTGAACGCTCCGTCGTGCCGGTAGTGGTCCCAGGCCTCCTGGGCCGCCGTGGGCCCGGCGTCCCGCCAGGTCAGCCCGGTACCGCCGGTGGCCTGTGCCTCCTCCACCAGCGTCGCCACGGTCGGGTCGTAGGCGACGCGCACCGCCTCGGCGATTTCGGTCGCGGTCATGGGTACGGCCGTGCCGGCGCTGGTCAGCGACAGCCCGGCGGTCAGACCCGGCAGACGGGTGCCGATGTGGAGCGCCATGTCCTCGGCGCTGCGGCGGGGGGTGCCGGGACGGGCGGCGCCGGAGTAGGTCAGCGCGATGCGTGTGGTGATCCGCGCCGAGCCCGCGGGATAGGCGGACAGCACCTCTTGGAGCATCTCCGTCGCCAACTGAGGAGCGTCGGAAGCGGTGTTGGTGGCGATCTCCTGCTGGAGCCGCACGCCGGAGTCGGGGGCGGTCTCCACGGTGACACTCGCGGCGACGAGGTCCGGCTCTGAGCCCAGGGCGGACAGCCATTGGCCCCAGTGGGCGACCCAGGTGTCGACCTGCCGATCGTCGACGAGGGCGGATCCGTCGGCGTCGCAGGAGATGACCGCGGTGTGATGGCCGGTGGCCGGGATCGTGATCACGGCGAACGGGCGGCCGTATCCGTCCTGCGCCTCCGTCAGCGTCGACTCGGCCGCCAGGCCGGGCAGTCGGCAGGTGCCGTAGCCGGCCCGGCCCAGCGGACCCGACCGGTAGAGGTGGCCGCCGGAAGAGGTGGTGCGCCACCAGGCCAGCCGGACCGCGCCGCGCTTCATCAGCGTCCGGTCGTGCCGGTCCCGGAAACCCAGCGCGGCCGTGAGTATCGCCAGCGACAGCGCGAGGCTCAGCGCGGCCAGGAGGGAGACCAGCGTGGTCAGCACCACGGCGATCAGTCCGGCGAACAGCAGCAGCGTCGTCCCCAGGGACAACCCGCGCAGTCCGGAGGTGCGAGGTTTACGGAAGTTGCCGTAGGTACGTGTGGTGAGCTCGTCAGTTGTCATGGGCCTTCTCCTGATGGTCGTCGGGATGCCGCCGGACCAGGACGGGCACCCGTGCGGCGAACTCCTGCCGGTCCTCCGACCGCTCCTCGGACCGCTCCTCGGCGGAACTCTCCGGCTCCGACGGTGCACCCGGGGCACGGTCGCCGTCCGGCACCCCCCGTGCGCCCGCGGCTCCCTGTGCACCCGCGGCGCCCCGGGCGGTCACCGAACCCGCCCGTGCGCCGGTGGTCCCCGGACTCACCGCGGCCCCGGCCACCGAGCGGCCGGTGGCCAGGCTGCGCAGATGCGGAACGGGCAGCGCCCCGGTCGCCGCCACGGCCGGTCCTTCCGCCGTGGCGGACGTCCCGGCCATGCGCCCCCTACCGGAGACCGCCGCCTGGACGACGGGGGCGGCGAAGCGCATCAGCGCGGGGAGCGTGAAGCAGGCCAGGACGATCAGCACGACCCCGGAGACCATCGAGACGACTTCGTTGTCCTGCTTCTGGCCACTGAGCGAGAACGCCGCCGCGTACACGACGGCCGCCGCCGGTTTGTACAGCACGAACGCGAGGAGCCAGCCCACGGATTTCCGGAACCAGACGCGGCCGGTCGGAGTGGAGCTGGCCGCCGCCGCCAGGGGCAGCGTTCCGGTGAGGATCACCAGCACGGCCATCCGTACGATCATCAGGGCGATCTGCGCGACGGTGCCGGTGATCACCAGCACGGTCATGATCAGGACGAGGAACGAGGAGTCCGCGCCGCCCAGCGCCAGCATCGCCGACGTGCGTTTCTCGAACTCGCCCACACACTGCGCGACGGGTTCCCCGGTGGCGCTGATCTGCCGGCAGCCCGTGGACCTGTCGATGATCCAGACGCTGAACCTGTCCCCCGCCGAGGTCAGCAGAGAGACCGTGGCGACCCCGACCGAGGAGACCATCACCAGGTTGAGCATCCCTTGCAGGGCCTGCCGGGCCGAGTCGCCGCGGCGCTGCCAGGCGAGCTGCCCGGCCGCGACCAGCAGGCACAGGACGGCCGTGAACGAGGTGAACCACAGCGTGGAGCCCTGGAGGAACGCCACCGGCCCGGCGCTGTCGGTCAGGTCGGGAGTGCCCAGGTTCATCCACGCGCCGCCGAGCGCCTCGACAGTCGTACTCGCCGCTTCGGCGGCGCTCTCGGCGATGTCGTCGAACGCGCTGTCGCCGAGATCCGCCGGGACCGTACCGGCGCCGTCGCCCACGCAGTAGCCGCCGACCGAGGGGGTCACCCAGCCGAAGTCGCAGCCCGACATCAGACGCCTCCCCACTCCGTGAAGCCCGCGAGCGAACCGACCGGGACGGGCGCGGCCGGGTCGGCCGGGTACTCCAGCCGCCAGTCGCCGTCCAGCCAGAGCACCGTCGTGATCGCGGCCCGGAGCGCGCCGTCCGGGAACCGCCACACGGTCTGGACGACCGCGGTGCTGTCGTCGTAGGTGACGAACCGGAACCCGGCGATCTGTCCGTGGACACCGCCGTCCGGATCCGTGCGCGAAGTCTTCTCGGCCTCGGTCCGCCCGGCCACATACGCGTCGCGGCCGGCACCGACGGTCTGGAGGCGGGTCACCTTCCGCCAGTCGTCCGCCGCCAGATGGCGCACGCTGATCTGGCTGGTGGCCAGCAGTGCGCCCACGGGAGTACGCGCGTAGCAGCGCGCCACGTCGTCGCCGACCACTGCCGGACCCGACTCCTCGGAGGTGGGGAGTGCGACGGTGCCGAACAGGGCCCAGGTCACCCCCCGGGGAGCGGCTGTGGGCAACTCCTGGCGCCTGTCCGGCAGTTCGGGACATCCCTCGTCACCGGCGGGCGCGGACGCCGCCGGGGCGGTGGCGCCGTTCGCGGACGGCCGTGAAGCGGGGAGCGTGTCGTCCCGGCCGGCGGGGTCCGCGGTGAGGACGACCGCCCCCGCGACGACGGCGACGAAGCCGATGAACGCGGCGGCGAGGACGAAGCCGGGGCGCAGCCACGGACTTCGCGGCTCGCCGGCCCCCGTGTACGAGCGGGGGTCTGCCATGGTTCCTCCCATCCTGGTGGCTGGTCGGGTGAGTGGGTGGCCGGACGGACAGGACCTAGACGATCGCGCCGACGATTCCCGAGGCGGAGCCGACGAGCAGGCACGCCCCGAGGACGAAGCCGAGTCCTCGGGCGTGCTCGCGGCCGCCTCCGCGGGAGTGGTCGACCGCCATCCGGGCGGCGACGGCGAAGATGCCCGCGACACAGAGGACGGTCACGCTCCAGGCCACCCACCTGAGGACCTTGAGCAGGTCCGCGGCTCCGGGCGGTGCTTCTCCCCCGCCGACGTCGGGCACGCCCGAGGGCTGTGGGGACGCGGCGACGAGGTGGTCCACATACGGTGAGGCGTCCATGAGGGCCGCCATCAGGCTGGACAACTCGGTTCCCTTCTAAGCGGGTTGGGTGAGTCGGGTGAGGTCGCGGGCGAGGGACGCGCACTCCTTGGGGACATGAGGTTCGCCGAGCCGCCAGGGCTCCACCCACGGGATCTCCCACAGCCGCGGTACGGCGCCGGACACCAACAGCACCTGGTCCCGCAGGACTCGGGGGCGCCGGCCCGGGGCGTCGGCGACAACGACCAGACCCAGCAGGTCGATGCCGGTGACCATGCCCGAGGCCCACTGCTGGGCAGCGTTCCGCGCCGCGCCGAGGCCGCGCGCGCTGGAGCGGGCCACCAGTACCACCGCCTGGAATCCGGTGGTCACCGGCCAGGCGCGGCCGGCGTCCCGGCCACCGGGCACCGCCTCTTCCAGAGTGCTGACGCCCGCGCCGCCGTGTGCGCCGAGCCACCACCAGGACTGCCCGCGGCTCAGCAGCGGATGCGCGACGGGCAGCCCCCGCTCGGGTCGGGGGACTCCGGACCCCTGAGGTTCTCGTGGTCCGGAGAGCCCGGTGTCCGTGCCTTGAACCGTTCGCCCCGGTTTCCCGTTGGTGGCCCCCGAGGGATTCGCACGCAGCCAGGGATTGACCACCGGCTCACCCCCTGCCAAGACATCTCCTTCGGCCGTCAACGCAACGCGCCGATAATACACATGAGTTGCCAATTCACAAGAAACTACTTTTCTTGCGCCTAGGACAGATAAGGAACTTTTCCCCCATGCAGGACCGCATGGCTTTTCGGATGATTGCGCACCATGTGGGAGATCGCCGATGAGCAGCCTCCCCGGCCGGGCCGGATCGGCCGTTCTGGCCACCGGATTCGTCGTCCTGGGACTGGTCGGCTCCCTGGTCGGTCTGTCGGTGCTGGGCGCCGTCGGCTCGGAGCGGGACGTCGAGCCGGTGGGACTGGTCACCGGGCTCACCACCGACCGCGTACCGCCCGAGTACGTGCGGTGGATCGAACGTGCCGGCGATCTCTGCCCGGAGGTCGGCGCCTCGCTGGTGGCCGCGCAGATCGAGGCGGAGTCGGGCTGGGACCCCACTGCCGTGAGCCCGGCCGACGCCCAAGGGCTGAGCCAGTTCATCCCCAGTACCTGGGCGACCTGGGGCGTGGACGCGGCCGGCAAGGACGGCAGTCCCGAACCGGACGGTGTGGCCGACCCGTTCACCCCGGGAGACGCGATCATGACCCAGGCCCGCTACGACTGCTGGCTCGCGGACACGGTCAAAGAGATGAACATCGGGGGCGATCCCACCCGTCTGATGCTCGCCGCCTACAACGCGGGCCCGGGAGCCGTCGAGGGGTACGGGGGCGTGCCGCCCTTCCCGGAGACCCAGGGCTATGTCACCAGGATCATCGCGTCGATGCCGAAGTACAGCGGCGGCGAACCGGCGGAGACCGGCGGCGCGTTCGGCGACCGGGTGGTGGCCAACGCCAGGAAATGGCTCGGCACGCCCTACTCGTGGGGCGGTGGCGGTCCGGAGGGCCCCGGCCGCGGATTCGCGCAGGGCGCGAACACGGTCGGGTTCGACTGCTCCAGCCTCGTGCAGAACGCGGTCTACCACGCCGCCGGCGGCGCCCTTCTCCTCCCCCGCGTCAGCCAGCTCCAGGTCACCGCGGGCAAGGCGGTGCCCCGCGACGACCTGCGGCCGGGTGACGTGATCGGGTTCCAGCTGAACGGCAGCTACGACCACATCGGCATCTACATCGGCCAGGGGCAGTTCATCCACTCGCCGAAGACCGGTGACGTGGTCAAGATCAGCAACCTCGACGAGCCCTACTACGCGAGCAAGCCCCAGACAGCCAGGCGGTTCGGATGACTTACCCCCGTACACGGACCACCATCGCCTCGGCGGCGACGGTGCTCGCGATCGGTCTGCTCGCCGGTGGGTGCGGATTCGGCGGTGGCGGTGAGGAACGCGCGCGCACGGCGCCGTCGGCCCCCTCGGCGACCGGCACCGGCCCGTACCCGACACCGTCCGCCCCACGCACGGACACACCGGCGCTCCCGGAGCCCACGGGCGACGACGCGCCCCGGGGAGACACGACGCGGCCCCACGACGTCGACCAAACCGACGCCGACGCGGTCGGCGAGGGCGCGCTCAGGGCCCTGTGGACCTACGACACCACCACCGACAGCGGGCCCCGCGACGCCGAGCTGCGCGCCGCCGAAGCGGGGTGGCTGACCGGGGCGTACGCGGACCAACTACGCGCCCACCGGCCCTCGTCGGTCCCCGGCGCCCAGTGGCGGGAGTGGGCCGGACACCGCGCCCGTACCACCGTCGCGTTGAAGAAGACCGAGGACGCCGCCAAGCCCCCGGACACCGGCACCAAGGCGTGGCGGCAGTGGACCATCACCGCCACCCCGAAGGGGCGCGGACGGTGGACGGGCGAGCCCGTCGTCGCCTCGGTCTACGTACAGCTCACCCGGACGACGGCCGACAGGCCGTGGCGGGTCGCCGAGGTCACCGTCCGTTAGAGGCATTCCCCCGGATCAGGCCGGGTGTCCAACCGCACGGAAGAAAGGTCACGTCGACGATGCGCGACTCCACGGATGTACCCGCCTGGCCGGTCTACGACCTCACCGTGCACGACGACGGCCGGGTCCTGGCCTCGGGCCCCCTGATTCCCACGTCCGGGCACGCCACACGCGCCGCCGCCATAGAGGTCGTGGCCGACGCCGCCGCACGGCTCGGCCGTGCCGTGCGGGCCACGGCCACCGAACCGGGCGGTGTCGTATGGCGGTTGATCATCTCGCCGGAAGGAGAAGTGAGCGAGGTGCCGGGCGGCGGCGCGCGCACCGCGGCACCGAAGAAGCGCAGGGCGAGGCGCCCGGGCAGACGCTCGGCGAAAGCGGCTGCCGTCCCCGCCGCTTCCGGGCCCCGGCCCGGCGCGCCGAAGGGGACCGAGACGTACGCGGAGTCCCTGGCCCAGGTGCGGGACCATCTCGACGCGGGCCGTACCGACCAGGCGAGCGAGCTCGCCGCCCGGCTCGACACACAGGCCGCCGGCGTCCTCGGGGTCTCCCACCCCGAGGCCCTGCGTGTCCGCGAGGTCCACGCACGGGCCACCGCCCTGGCCGGAGACATGGTCGGGGGCGTCCAGTTGTACCGCGACGTGGCCGAGCGCTGGCACTACCGGGGGGACGCCGAGCAGGCCGAGACGGTGGCGAGCCACGCCGACATGCTGTGGATGCGGATGACGCACGTGGGCCAGGCGCTGGCCGCCGGCGTCGACGTGATCCGTATGCGCAACCAGATACCGGGCCGGGCCGGCGAGGCACTCGCCGCGGCCCTGGAACACCACACGTGGCTGCTGAAGGCCCGGGACGCGGGCGAACCGGGCGCGCGCGAGCAGCCCGTGGCGGACACACCCGCCCCGCGAGTCGTGGCGGACACACCCGCCCCACGAGCCCCCCGTCCCGCTCCGACCTGGGAGCGGCCGGCGGTGGACACCCGGAAGGCGGGCTGAGTCCGGCCCGTCCGACGAGTGCGCCTCAAGGGCCATCGGTCATGGCACCAAGCACCGCGTTCTGGAGCTGGTCACGATGGTGATCGCGTCCACAGGTGCCGAGCGCGGCTTGCCCAAGGTGATCCCGATGGCCTTTCTGTGCGTTGTAGAGGTAGAGACGATGGCCGCGACTTATCACATGGGAGGTTTTTATGGCTTATACGGATGAGCAGCTGGCAAATGAGATCCGAAATGCGCCGTTCACGCGGGGGCCCGACGGGAAACCCGCCCTGCCACCGAAGGGGAGTGAACTGGGGAGGCGCCTGCAAGACTCGCTGGTCAATAAAGCCGGGAATCTGCACACTGCCTTGCAGCCGCAGGCACAGGCGGCTTTGACCGAAAGGGGCTTTGCTCTTGCGACTGACGCGAAGGGCAGGGTGGGGTTGGATCCGGCCATGCGTCGGGTCGGCAGGGTTGGATTTCAGGAGCCCCTGACAGATGCTCAGCCGGCTGCTGCGAGAACCGGCCCCGGCTATCAGTCGGCCGGCATGGTACGAGCCAACATGCCCGAGGCCCAGCCCGACGAGATCGAGCACGCGGAAACTCGCACCCCCGGCACCGGCCACGGCCATCACCTCGCCGACTTTCTACGAGCCAACATGCCCAAGGCCCAGCCCGACGGGAGCGAGGACGCGGAAACTCGCACCCTCGGTACCGGCCCCGGCCATCACTTCGCCGACTTCCTACGAGCCAACATGCCCAAGGCCCAGCCCGACGGGAGCGAGGACGCGGAAACTCGCACCCCCGGCACCGACCCCGGCCATCACCTCGCCGCCTACCTACGAGCCAACATGCCCAAGGCCCAGCCCGACGGGAGCGAGGACGCGGAAACTCGCACCCCCGGCACCGGCCCCGGCCATCACCTCGCCGACTTCCTACGAGCCAACATGCCCAAGGCTCAGCCCGACGGGAGCGAGCACGCCGCTTCCCGTCCGGAGTCCGGTCCAGCCGCCGCCGACAAGAAGTACGTGGCGCCGGACAGGCAGTCCAAGAAAGCGCGTCGCCCCTGACGGGAGTTTCCAACAGACGGCGGGGCCGAACTAGGCATGGTCATCACCGACGTCATCCACCAGCACCTTGTGAGGACTCCTGCCTCGGCCTGGACATCGGCCGTAAAGCCGTTGAACCGATAGCGAGTACGAAGCGTAGTGGTGGGTGGTGGATCTTCTTCCGATTGATTGGATGCAAGCCTTATGCCTGATGAAAAATCCCCCGCGCAGGAGAAGCGGGATCGGGAGCGGGAGCGAGCAGCCGCACTGCGGGCGGACCCAAAGATTCGCCAAAAGCACAACGACGATGAGAGGAAACGGTTGGCGAAGAAGCGGGAAGATCCGGCGTACCGCGCGGCGGAGAATGAGCGGAGGAAGAAGAAGGATAAGAAACCATCTCGCGAAAAGAAAAGTCTGCTAAACGCGGATAGGCGGTCTGCTGTGCCGGAGCACGTGGCGAGGTGGACGTATGAGGATTATCGGCGGCATCAGCCGGGCTGGCCGGAGGTGCCGCCGCCGGGTCTGAAAATTGCGGTGGCGGCGGAGTCGGCCGGGTTGAAAATCATTAAGGCTCCGCGGCTGGTGTCGTTGAATGCAGCGCAGCAGGAGGCCGGGCCGTCGGGGTCGTTGGTGCCGCCTTTCCTCGCTGATCCTTCACTCGATTTGAACGATTCCAAGGTCCAGGACACGATCAAGAAGCAGGGAGTAGATGATCAGGCGTATAAGACGGCGCAGGATTGGCAGACAGCACTACAGGACAGCATGCTTATCGACGAGTTCGGAGCGGACGCGGCGCTTGATACCGGCTCGTTCGCCGACTCGACTCAGGGTTACGCCGACGCGGGTCCTGCCCAAGAGCCTGACCAGTTCGGTTATCTGTATTCCGACTCTTGGACCACTGTCGACGAGTTCGGAGCGGACGCGGCGCTTGATACCGACTCCTTCACCGACTCGACTCAGGGGTACGCCGACGCGGGTCCTGCCCAAGAGCCTGACCAGTTCGGTTATCTGTATTCCGACTCTTGGACTACCGCGGTCAATCCCGTAGCGTCCCATCCCCTCGGACTCCTGCCTGCCCAGGGAACGTTGCAGTCCCAGGCTCACGGGATGGGCGGAGCGTCGTGGCCCATCGAGACACAGACGGTCGAGAGCTTCCTACCTTTCGACACGCAGGGGGCGAGGGCTCGTGGACACCTGCCCGAGCAGCCTGTGGGTGAAGCCGCCGGTCGCCCCCAGCCGCCCCGGGGACAGGCTCCCCAAGGCAACACCCGCCGCGGTGCCACTCGGTAACCGGGACTGTCGGCGTACCGGCCTCGCCGTCGCCCCGAGACCCTCAAGGCCATCGGCAAGCCCGCGCACAAGGGTGAGTTGATGCTGCCCTGAAAGCGGTCGGGAAGTGCGTTCGAAGCCGCCAGTGACCACACGAGAAGGGAAGTAGGAAAAATGCCAAGAGAGCTCGACCGAACTGATCCGCGCCACGCAGCCATGGAACGTGCGGCGCAACAAGCGGCGCAACAAGCGGCGCAAGAACAGCAAGAACGCACGGCAACGGGCATGGTAAACGACATGCGTGCCGAGCTGGCAGCGAACCCAGCCGCCGTCTACTCCACATCGGAGCAGCTGGAGCAGGCGCTCGCCGTGAACAGGCAGCGGGAGACTCACGTCCGCACCCATGCTGCCGAATTGAATGTAACTACATACTCCGAAACAGAAGAGGCGTTTTCCCGCGCAACCGATCAGGCTCTGGAAAGTTACCGGGCTTCGCACGCCGCTTATGTGGAATCCGAAAGCCACGAAAATTACAATCGGATGCTGCAGGACGGTACCGTCTATGTTGCCCTTCAATATCAAGGGCAGCAAATCCTCGAAGATAGGTTGAATAATCTTGGCCGACAAGCCGAATCGACCCGCCAAGGTTACGACCCAGTCCGGGAAGCCGCGCAAGGTAACGCGAACGTAGCCCAGGCGGCTCGCGGGACCCTGCCGTCCGGCTCTCGGAGCACCTCACGGGAACAGCCGACGCAGGCATCACGTAGCGCCCACTCACAGGGCGGCGACAGCAGAAAGCGCCAGAAGCAGGGCCGCAGGTAGTCATCCCTGTTCGCGGGCGGGGACGTTGGGGGAGGTCCTGACGCTCCGGGCGGCGATCACGGACCCGGTCGGCTCCGTGGCGCGGCGAGGAAGGCTTGCCGGCCGCGCCTGCCGCGTCGGCGCGGCCGGCGCGGTACGTGTCATGGCCGAAGTCCCGAACAGCATGTCCGGGCCTCTCGCCGGGGCCCGCCCAACGGTCCCGGCGAGCCGCCCGGACATGGGAGGAGTCGATCACCTCCGCGACCGGTCCGGCTACTTCGCCGCCCGCGGCCTTGTCCACCGCATCAGACGCCCTGGTCGCGTCAAGCGGCGGCCAAGTGCTCCTCGGGCTTCTTGACGGCCTGGCCGTCGGGGCGTTCGGCAACCTCCATGGCCAGCCGCAGGGCACGCAACGCGTGATGCACACGCGACTTGACGGTGCCCGCCGGTATACCGAGCAACAGGCCCGTCTCACGCATCGACCTGCCGGAGAAGTACGTCTCGTACAGCGCCTCGCGATGGTTGGGAGACAGCTTTTTGAACGCCTCCCTGAGCAGGAGGGAGGAGAGCAGCCAGTCCACGTCGTCGGAACTGGCCAGCAAGTCGTCCAGCCAGATGTTGCCGTTGACCTCCTGGGGGCGGGTCTTGCGCATCCGGAACTCGTCGACGACGAGGTTGCGCGCGACTCTGAACAACCACGGCCGCAGCTGGCGGCCGTCAGTCAGGTCCTGTGTCCGCCAGCAGCGCAGCAGGGTCTCCTGCACCACGTCCTCGGCCTTGTACCGGTCACCGTTCAACAGCCTTACCACGTAGGCGTAGAGCGCGCCCGCCTGTTCGTCGTGGAGCGTGCGCATCGCGCGTTCGCCGGCGCTCGCCGCGCCCAAGGAGCCCATAACCATGCCGCTCACGTACTTACTCCTCACTGCATGACCTCGGGGGAAGGTCAGGTCTCAAGGCCGCGCCCGGCGGTCTCGATTCGGGGGGAGTGTTACGCGTGGGACTCCACGTCGCGTTGACGTTTGATTGACGCTTAAACCTCTGATTCAGCCAAACTCAGCGGTAACCGGAGGGGCTGATACCGCGCGGGGGCGCACCTCTCCTTGGCCGCTCCCCCGCGTCGACCTGCGCATTCCTCTTCAGGCCAGGCCGGTCTCGGATATGGCGGCCTCGGTGGCGAGAGCGCGTATACGACGATCCACGCCCCTCACCAACTCGGCGTCTCCCGCGGCCGCACGGCCTTCCGCCGCGAGCCGGGACCACGTGGTGAGCAGGGTCCGGCCGTGTTCGACGGCGGACGGCAGGTCGTCGATCAGCCGCCACACGGCGACCGCGCGCAGCAGATCCTCATGGGCGCGCGGGTCGCCCTGCTGATGCCGGGTCGCGGCGAGTTCGAGGCAGGTGAGCGTCGCGGCGGCGTGGTTGCCGCCCTTGTGCACGGCGTACGCCTCCAGGGCCCGCGCCTCCAGCGTGTACGGGTGTTCGGCGCCGAAGGTGCGTGCGGTGTGCTCGCGCAGCCGGAAGGCGAGCGCCGCCGCCCGCTCCCGCGCTCCGGTGTCGATGGCCTGGCCGATACGCGCGACGAGTTCGGCGAGTTCGTCCGGGACGAGCACCGGTGTACCCGCGTCGGTCGATGGTGTGCCTTCGCCGGGCGGTGCGTCGGGCGAGGGGCGGGGGACCAACGACAGCCCGACGGAAGGCGGTTCGGCCGGTCGCCGGTCGCCCGGCCCGGAATCCGCCGACTCCGGACCCGCCGCCGACGGGTCCGTCTCGGTCAACTCCCGGTATCCCTCATGTCGCACGATGCGGCTCGACCCGTCGGCGGTGACCTCGACGCGGGTGGCGTACCCCGCCTGCCGGTCGACGATCGTCGCCTCGACGGGTCCGCCCCCGGCCCGCGCCCGGCGCTGCATCGTGTCGAGCACGGCCACGTTGACCGGTTCGCCGTCCGGCATGGGGAAGGGCATACCGTCGACCGTCACACGGCCGTCGGGGTCGATAAACACCTCCACGGAGACGACCGCCCCCCGCTCCGCGTCTTCCTGTCCGTCACGGCCCTGCCCACTGTGTTGTCTGAGCACCCGATGACTCCTTCGCTGTTCTGGTCACTGCCCACCGGTGGGCGACGGGTTGATGCTGTCGAACGGCAGTGGGCTGATGCTGGGGTACGCGGATCCTTCGGGAACCTTGACGGCACCCGAGTACACGGCGAACGAACTCCTGACGCCGTAGATGTAGCTCTGCGCGCCGGAGTGGTCCGGTACGCCCTTCGCCTGTATGACCGCGTCCAGGCCCACGTGGTACGCCGCCAGGGTCAGGTCGAGGAGATCTCCCTTGACTTCGTTGTTGGCGACGAGTTCGTCGATGTCCTCGGCCAGTGAGCACAGGTATCTGCCCTGCGCCATGATCGAGTCCGCCGCGTCCAGGGCCGAGGTCTTGTCGTTGTCGTCCTCGTCCTCGCCGAACTCCTCGAACTTGTCCGGGGGCAACTGGGAGATGCCCTCGGCCCCGTCGGGCCCGACGAGTTTCTCGTTGAACATGGACTCGTACTGGATCTGCGAGGCGATGACGATCGGGCCGATCTGTGTGCATTCGGCCCCGGCGTTCTTGATGTGCTCACGGAACTCCGCGGGCACGCTCGGTTCGTACAACTCGCCCCGCCCGTCGCCGCCGAACGCCTCGGCGACCTGGTCGCTGTCCCCTGTCGCACTGCCGTCGCCTCCCCCACAGCCAAAGATGTCGCAAATGATGACCAGAGGGAGGAAAAAGACATAGATCACGAATATGACGATCGCCCCGATCAGGATGATCAGGATGATCAGCGGGAAAAGCGCGCATCCAGTGAGAGCCGTACCCGCGCCGGCGGCCAGGAGCACGGCGTTCGTACCTTTGGTGGCTTGCCCGCTGGTATCCGCACCCACGTCCAGTCGCTCCTCTCGTGATCGGGCCCACGTCCCGGTTTCGCACAGCGCTGAACCAGGTCGTGGGTTTTCCCGTAGTGGCTGCCCGACGGATCACCGCGGGCCCGCACCGGCGCAACGGACGAAGCGGCCGATCAGTTCAATGCGCGATCCGCCGTCGTAGTTCGGAACCGAGAGGAGGGCGAACGCTCATGGATCTTCCACCGTCGGCATTCGCCGGCCCACAGATGTGGGTTCGTGGGCCGGCAACCCAGCAGGACGCCCCGGCGACAGCCGTGTCACCACGCTCAGCGGCGAGGACCACGCGCCTCGACGCACCCGCGCCCGCCTCACCCGCGCCCTCACCGCACCGGGGGCAGCCGGTCGCCTGGGTCAACGCGCACGGCGGTGGCGGGGCGAGCACGCTCGCGCGGGTGCTGGGCGGGGCGGACCTGCGCCTTCGGTGGCCCGAACCGGACCGGGGCGAACCAGGCGGAGTGCTGTTGGTGGCCCGTACCCATGCCGGGGGCATGCGGGCGGCGTCCCAGGCACTGAACGCACTGCGCACGGGGGAACACCCCGCCGGAGTGCACCTCATCGCCCTCGTGCTCGTCGCCGACGCGCCGGGGCGCCTGCCGCGCCAACTCGGCCGACGCGTACGCGTACTGCGTTCGGCGGCCGAGGTCCACCGCGTTCCGTGGGTCCCGGCGTGGCGCCTCGGCGAGGAGGTGGATCCGCTGCCGAAAGAGGTACGCGCGCTGGCGGAGCTCGCCTCCGGTCCGACCGGACGTACGGCGGGACACCGATGAACCTCGCCGATGACCCCCGCACCGTGTACGAGCCCGGGGAAGCCGAGTACGGGCCCAGCGGAAACTTCGATCCGGCCCCCGAGGCGGGTCTGCTGCTGGGCAATCTCGCCTGGCTCGTGACGGCCGCCGCCGTGGCGGGCGTGATCATCATCGGCGTGCAGATGGCCATGCGTCTGCGGGCCGGAGAGATGGGCGAAGGGGCGACCTACTTCCGAGGGATCGTCTTCGTCCTGGGTTCCTGCGTCCTCGTCTCCACCGCGGGGCCGCTGGTCAACTTCGTGATCTGGCCGTATCTCCTGCGCTGACGGCACGGGACGGCTGACCGCACGTGAATATTCGACTTGTGATGAACCGGAGACATTGATGAAGGACACCTTGCGCGCTCTCTCCGCCAGTACCTGGGACTATCTGGCCACCAACGAGGTCCCCAACCCCGAGCGAAAGGCGCCTCAAGAACTGGCCGATGCCGTCGACACCGTTCTGGGGATCGCTGGTTGGGCGGGCACCGCCGCCGGTGTGGCGGGGATCATCATCACCGGAGTCATGATGGCCGCGTCCGTGAAGCGCGGAGAGGGTTCCGAGCACATGAGCCGCCTGGGCATGGTGCTGGGAGGCTGCGTCCTCGTCTCCACCGCGGGCCCCGTCGTCTCCTTCTTCTTCACCGCGTAATCCCGCGGGAGAGAGCATCGACATGTTCCGCTCGCTACGGAAACGGAAGCCCGTCGACGGGCCTTTCTACAAGCAACGAGGCTGGATCACCGCGGCCGGGTTCCTCGGTTTTCTCGTGGTCATGTCGTTGGTGGCGCTCTCGACCGGCACCACCAACGGCATCCCCGCCAAGGAAACGGAGATCGTGGCCGACAGCCGGGAGTTGCTGTCCGGGCTGAGCGGCCCGCTGTCCCCCGGCGATCCGCAACAGGTCAGGGGCGGTCCACAGGACCGTCCGGAGAACTGCCGTACCGACGACCAGGACACCTCGCGGCCGACCACCACACCGAGGGATCTGCGCTGGCGAAAGCTCGTCACCGTCATGGTTCCCACGTCGGCGTCGGCCGGTCCGCTGCACACCGACAGCTCCGTGTGGTGGTGTTTCGCCCACACGCCCACGGGCGCGGTACTGGCGGCGCACGTCATCCCCGTCCAGTTGAGCGGCACCGCGTGGCGCGCCGCCGCGGAGCAGCAGATCGTGCCCGGGAGGCCGCGCGACATATTCGTCACCGCCAAGGCCGAGGCCGGGACGACGGATCCAGAGGCGGACCTCAGTGGGCGGTTCGTGGGCTTCTCGGTGGCGTCCTACTCGGGCGAATCCGCCACCGTACGACTGCTCCTCACCAATCCCGTAGGCGGCTACCTGAGCACATCGGTGTCCCTGCGCTGGCGGGACGGCGACTGGAAGGCGGCCCCTCTGGACGACGGGTCGCTCTACACACGAGTACGGCAGGCGAAGCCCAGCGGCTTCTCCGCGTGGGGAGAATGACATGTACTTGGCCGCGGACTGCGACGACGGCATCGACATCGGCAAATTGATCTTCGGCGACCCGATCGGCGAGATGATGAGGACGGTGGCCAGGATCGCGATACGCGGCGCCTTCAGCATCTTCGACGCCGTGGGAAGCATCGGTTCGTACGACGAGGAATCGTCGGGTGTGATCAACCGTCAGACACAGTGGATCGTCATGTATCTGGCAGTCGGCTCGATCCTCTTCGCCGCGGTCAAAATGGCCCTGGACAGGAGGGCCGACAGCGGCCAGACCGCGCTGAAGGGCGTCCTGCGGATCACTTTGGTCAACACGCTCGCGAGCAGCCTGCTCATCACGTTCACCGCCCTCATGGACAGATACTCCGCCCATCTGTTCACGGGCGCCCTTCAGAACCTGATGGAGGGCATCGGCTGTAGTGACGCCATCCCCGCCATGTTGCTGCTGATCATCGGCTGCCTCCTCATCGTCGCCGGCATCATCCACGCGCTTCTGATGTGGATCCGGCTCGGCGTCATGATCATCCTGATGGGCACGCTCCCCCTGGCCGCCGCCGCCTCCATGACCGAGTGGGGCGGCACCTGGTGGAGGAAGCACATGGGGTGGCTGATCGCGTGGCTGCTGTACAAGCCCATGGTCAGCCTCGTGTTCTTCTCAGGGTCCGTCATGGTGAACTCACAAGCGACCTCGGTCCCCGGCAAAGGGGCTTCCGAAGTCAATGTCCAAGTCGCGGGAATGGGAGTGCTTCTGCTTTCGGCCATCGCTCTGCCCGCGCTGATGAGAGTGATCGTTCCGGCGATGGAGTCGCTCGGTGGCGACGGGGCCGACAAGGCGGCCAGCAGCATCGTCGGCGGCATCGCCACCGGCGCGAAGGCGATCGGCGGAGGGGCGGCCTCTCTCGCCGGCGGTGCCGCCGGAGCGCTCAGGCCCACGGGAGCGAGCGGTGGCGGCTCGTTGGGCGGCGGGGGCAGAGGGAGAGGCAGCTCATCGTCGGGCGGAGGCGGCGGAAGCGAATCCTCGGGCGACGGAGGCACGGACAGCTCACCGTCGGGGAGCGAAGGAAGCGAGGGAAGCGAACGAAGTTCGTCGTCGGGCAGTAGCAGCCCCGCGGGCGACGGGCGCGAAGACAGCTCGCCGTCGGGCGCGGGAGGAAGCGGCGGCGGCGAATCCCCGGGCGGCGGGGGCGGAGGCAGGGACAGCACATCATCGGACAGCTCAAGCGCACCCCCGCAACGCCAACCCGGTCAACTGCCGCCCGCCGACCAACCTATGGATCGTCCCGCACCTACGGGCAATCCTCCCCGCGAGTGAGCACGTCGTTCCAGGACGGTCCCACGATCCACTCACCGTAAGCGAAGCAGGTATTCCCCATGTCCACCGAAGCTCCCGTCGTCCATCCCACGTACGGGAACTGGCGCAGGCCCAGGCGGCCCGGCCTGGGGCCGCTCGGCCTCGTCGGCACCATCGGAGTGTTCGGCGGGATCATCCTCGACCTCATCGCGTCGCTGGTCTCGTTGCAAGTCACCCTGGTCCTGGTCATCTTGCAGGTCCTGCTGCTGCTGCCGCTGGCCGCGCGCACGCAGGACGGGCGCAACGTCTATCAGCTCTTCGCTCTGCGCATCAGCTGGTTCCGTCGCAAGGCCAAGGGATCGACCACCTATGTCTCCGGTCCGCTGTCCCCGCGGCCGGGGGGCCGGTTCCGTCCGCCGGGACTGCTGAGCCGGGTCACGCTCAAGGAGGGCAGGGACGCCTATGACCAGCCGTTCGGTGTACTCCACCACCGCAGCCGGAACCTCTACACCATCGTGCTTGAGTGTGAACCCGACGGCGGTTCCCTGGTCGACGCCGACCAGGTGGACACCTGGGTGGCGTCATGGGGCCACTGGCTGGCCCGGCTGTCCGCCGAGCCGGGCCTGCGCGGGGCCGCGGTGGTGGTCGAGACCGCCCCGGACACCGGAAACCGACTGGCCAACGAGCTCCTGCCGCGCATTCGTCCCGACGCCCCGGAGGCGGCGCGTGCGGTGATGGAGGAAGTGGTGCGGCGGTATCCGACCGCGTCCTCGGAGATGCACACCTACATCGCGTTGACCTACGGGAATCCCAACGGCCAGAAGCGCAAGGGCGACGACATCATCACCGATCTCGCCATCCGCATTCCCGGCCTGCTGTCGGGACTGATGGCCGCGGGCGGCGGCCCCGCGGCCCCGCTGTCGGCCGAGCGCGTCGCGGAAGTCGTACGGGTGGCCTACGACCCGGCCGTGGCCGGCGACGTCCTCGACGCCCGCGCGCAGTACGGCGGAACCGGTCTGGACTGGGACGACGCCGGTCCAACGGCGACCGTGGAAACGGCCAACTCCTATCAGCACGACTCAGGAGTGTCCCGGACCTGGCTGCTCACCCTCGCACCCCGTGGCACGGTACGTGCCCAAATACTGCGGGGACTGCTGGAGGCCACTCCGGGCACCCGCCGCAAGCGCGTGGCCCTCCTCTACCGCCCCATCGACCCGGCGACCTCGGCCCGGATCGTCGAGGCCGACCGGCGGGCGGCGCAGTTCATGGCGACCTCCAGGCGCGGCATGGTGCAGGCCCGTGCCGCCAACGAGGTACGGGCAACCGAGCAGACGGCGGTGGAGGAGGCCGGCGGTGCCGGCCTGGTGGAGTTCTCACTGATGGTCACGGTCACGGTCGACGGCGTCGAGGACCTCGACGACGCGAACACCTCGGTACGCAACCAGCTGGCCGGAGCGCGGCTGATGATGCGGCCGGCCGACCGGATGCAGGCGGCGGCGTTCAGCTGCACGCTGCCGGTCGGAATCCTGCCGTGGGAGTACACCCTGGTCCCGCGCGAGTTGAAGGAGGCCTTGTGAGCATGAGGAACACGTCCCGGACCAAGAGCAAGAAGTCTCCCCCCCGCCCCAGGGTCCCGCTGGTACCACCGCGCGGCTGGCCCGGCCCGGGCGGCGGCCAGGTGGCCAACGTGGACCCGCCGACCATGTGGCGGGCGACGACCGTGCAGGCCTGCGGTCTGTGGCCGTTCGCGGCGGGCTCCGGCGCGCCGATGAGCGGCGTGCCGCTCGGCCAGCACCTGTTCACCGGGGCCACCGTCTGCGGCGACCCGCTGTCCTGGTTCACCCGCGCCCAGTACATCTCCAACCCCTCACTGTTCATGCTCGGAATGCCCGGCCTGGGCAAGTCCACCCTGATCAACCGGATGCTCATCGGGCTGGCCGCCACCGGTGTGGTGCCGCTGGTGCTGGGCGACCTCAAGCCCGACTACGCCGACACCGTGCGCGCCCTGGGCGGACAGGTCATCTCCATCGGGCGCGGAGTGGGCGGCATCAACGTCCTCGACCCTGGGGCCATGGGCGCCGCCGCCCGGCGCATCGGCGGCGAGGCCGGCCGGGTGCTGATGGCCGAGACCCACGGCCGGGTGCTCAACATGGTCGCCGCGCTCGTCACCATCGTGCGCGATCGTCCCGTCGACGACCACGAGCAGTCGGTGCTCTCCGCGGCGCTGCACCATCTGCGCGAGCGCACACCGTCCGGCCGCCAGCCGCTGCTGCCCGATCTGCTCCAGATCATCACCGAGGGGCCGGACCGGGTACGGGCGGTGACCCTGGACCGCGGCGACGAGACCCGCTACCGCGCCGCCGTCGACCCCCTGCACCGCTCGCTGCTGGGCATCCTCGACGGACCGCTCGGCGACACGTTCGCCTCCGAGACGTCCACCCGCATCGACCTGGACTCACCGGCCGTGTGCGTGGACATCTCCCGGATCGGCGAGGCGGACACTCAGCTCACCGCGGCGGCGATGCTGGCCGCCTGGTCCGACGGGCTGGGCACCGTGGCCGCCTCGCACGCTCTGGCGGACGCCGGACTGCGGCCCCGGCGCTGGTTCTTCACGGTGCTCGACGAGTTGTGGCGACCGCTGCGCGCGGCCTCGGGCATCGTGGACCGTATCGACGCACTGACCCGGCTCAACCGAAGCCTCGGCCTGGGTGACGCCAAGATCACCCACACGCTCAAGGACGCCGAGGCGCTGGGCACCGACTCCGACCGGGTCAAGGCACGTGGTTTCGTCGAACGCGCCGGCATGGTGGTGTGCGCGGGGCTGCCGCGCCAGGAGATGGAGGAGCTGGGCCAGATCGTCGGCCTGTCCCAGCGGGAGATCGATCTGGTCTCCTCGTGGTCCTCGCCACCGGGCTGGGCGGCGCACGGGGACCGCGAGGAGCCACCCGGCCGCGGCCGTTTCCTGATCAAGGTCGGTGGCCGGCCCGGCATCCCGATCCAGGTCGCCATCACCGACACCGAACGGCGCCTGCACGACACCAACAAACGCTGGGCGTCGAACGATCCCGTCATCGAGCAGGCGGCCGCGCATGTTCCCGACCTCTCCACGTTGTCGGAGACAGAAGGGAATGGGACCACATGAGCGGGACCGCGGCCAAGGGCAGAAGCTACGGCAGCGAGCTGGCGCCCTGGGCGATCGTCCTGGTGGCGGCCGTGAGCCTGGTGGTGTTCGCGGGCGTGTGGCTCGGCGGCACGCTGGGTGCCGCGCTGACCGGCGCCGGCTGGCATCCTCCGCCGTTCGCCCTGGCGACGTTCGGCACCCTGTTCACCGACGGGCCCGCGGGACTCTGGCCGGACGCCTCCCCGGCCGGTGTGGTCGCCGGTATCGTCCTGGTCTTCGGCTCGGCCGTCGCCGCCGGTGTGCTGGTCGTGCGGCGGGTGTTGCGGCGCGCCGCCCGGCCCAAGGGGCTGGCAGGCGGCCGGGAACTGGCCGCCCTTGCCCCGGCCGGCATCGCGGAACGCGCCCGCGACCTGCGCCCTTCGCTCAAGGGCCGCCAGCACCTGCACCCCGACGAGACGGGCAACCTCCTCGGCGACCTCGATCCCAGCGGCCCCGAACTACGCTCGTCCTACGAGGACGTGGAGCTGGACCTGATGGCCCCACGTGCCGGCAAGTCCACCGGCATCGCCGTCCCACGGGTGCTGCGCGCCCAGGGCGCGGTGCTGCTGACCTCCAACAAGTCCGACGTCTACGCCGTCACCCGCGCCGCACGCGAAAAGGCGGGCCGGGTCTGGACGTTCGACCCGCAGGGCATCGCCCACACCCCGCGCGAGATGTGGTGGGACATCCTCGCCGACTGCCACACCATCGAGGGCGCCCGCCGACTGGCCGGGCACTTCGTCGCCTCCGTCAACGACGACCAGTCGAAGAAGGACTTCTGGATCTCCGCGGCCCAGAACACCCTCACCTCCCTGTTCCTCGCCGCCGCGCGCGGCAAGGCATCCGTCCTCGACCTGCTGGCATGGCTCGCGGACCCCGCCGACCGGACGCCGATCGACCTGCTGCGCGATGTCGACATGATCGCCATGGCCGAGCAGTTGCAGGGCACGGTCCGGGGCGCGGTGGAGACCCGCGACGGCATCTACGAGACCGCCCGGCAGTGCGTGGCCTGCCTGCTCGACCCGGAGATCGTGGCCTGGGTGACGCCCGATCCCACACTGCCGCAGTTCAACCCGCACGAGCACGTGCTGGCCACCGACACCCTCTATCTGCTGTCGAAGGACGGCGGCGGCTCGGCGGCGGGGGTGATCGCGGGGCTCGCCGACGCGACGATGCGCGCGGGCGTGGTGGCCGCCGAGCGCATGGGCGGTCGGCTCGACCCTCCGATGACCGCCGTCCTCGATGAGGCGGCCAACGTCTGCCGTATCTCCGATCTCCCCGACCTTTACAGCCACTTCGGCTCACGCGGCATCAACGTCGTGACCCTGCTTCAGAGTTACCGGCAGGGAAGCCGCGTGTGGGGCGAGGCGGGCATGGACGCCCTGTGGAGCGCGGCCACCATCAAGCTGCTCGGCGCCGGGCTGGACGACGCCGACTTCGTCGAGAAGATCTCCAAGCTCGTCGGCAACCAGGACGTGCGCACCGCGTCCTACTCCAAGAGCAAGGACGGCGGCTCCCGCTCGTACTCCTACCGACTGGACCCGGTGCTGCCGGCGGACAGCATACGAGCGCTGCCCAAGGGCACCGCCCTGCTGCTGGCCACCGGTGTACGGCCGGCCCTGATCCGGCTGCGCCCCTGGTACAAGGAGCCCAACGCCGGTGTCATCTCGGCGGCGGCCAAGGCCGAGACGGCCGCCATCACCGAGCGGGCGGCCCGCTCCTGGTCCGGCGGTGCCGACGCTCCCGCCGCCACCATGAACAGATGGGAGAGGGACGCGGTGTCCCTGGACAAGCCGTAGTCCGAGCAGATCTCATGGCCTGCGAGCCAGCGTCGCCGCGCGCAGCAACCATTCGGCCGGTCCGTACCGGACATGGCGCAACAGCCGCCCGCCGTACGCGAGTTGCGCCGCGTACAGGGCGAAGCATCCCGCCAGCAGCACCGCGGTGCCGTGGCGGCCGTACCAGGCCAGTCCGTAACCGGTGAAGACCAGCGCCATCACCACGGACTGGGTGAGGTAGTGGGTCAGGGCCAGCCGGCCGGCCCCGGCCAGGGCGGCGGCGGCCCGGCCGCCGGGCCGGGAGCGCAGCAGAAGCAGCAGTCCGCAGACGTACGCGGCAGTCATCGCCGGGGCGGTGAGCACGCCGACGGCCGAGCCGACGTCGTACCACCGGGCGTCCAGCGGCCCGTTGCGGCACAGGGCCATGAAGACGCTCCCCGCCAGGCCGACGGGCAGGGCGCGTACGACGATCCGCACCATCCGGGCACGGTGCCGGCCGGTGTCGGCGAGCAGCTCGCGCTTGCCGGCGGCGAGTCCCACCAGAAAGGCCGCCAGCATGTCGGCGCCGTACAGGATGTTCCAGCCCAGGGAGTCGCGCAACGCGCCCAGATTGGCCCGGACGACGGAGCCGAAGTCTCCCTTGTGGGCAGCCGCCATCTCCTGGATCGCGGCCATGAGGTCCCGCGGGTTCATCGGCTCCGTGTAGGCGACCGTCGACAGGCCCCAGACCAGCAGGCATACCGCGACACCGATGACCAGACAGGCCGCCGCCCGTACGGCGGTCCGGGGTTCGATGTCCCTGACCGCGAAGAGGACGAGGCTCAGTACCGCGTAGACCAGCAGGACATCGCCGGGGAAGAGGAAGACTCCGTGCCCGAGCCCCAGGAGGAACAGGCAGCTCAACCGGCGCAGATGCCGAGGGGCGAACGGCGCCCCCGCGCGCTCGGCCGAGGCCCGCTGCAACGTGAAGCTGTACCCGAACAGGAAGGAGAAGAGCAGGTAGAACTTGGCACTGACCAGGGCGGTGACAAGCCACTCGGCCACCTCGTCCACCCACCACACGGACAACTCACCCCCCGGACCCGTATGAGGTCCGGCCATGGCCTGGACATTGACCAGGAGGATGCCCAACAGGGCGAATCCGCGCAGCAGATCGATCTCTCGTATCCGTTCGCTCCGTCCGCTCCGTTCGCTCCGTCCGCTCCTCGGTAGCGCCTCGGTGGCGCGAGAGACCTGGGTACGGCGCGAGGAACGCAAGAAGGGCCTCCGGGACCGATGCGGGGCGATACGAACGTCGAGGCCGCGCCGGCCATCACCACACCTGCTTCGTCGCCGCCCGGGGACCACCACGGGGAACCCGCGCGAACGGTTCACTCGGCCACGGCCCGCCCCACCGCCACCGTGCCGGAGTGAACCGATTCTCGGGATCCGACGTTGAGAAGGTACGTATACGCCCGTCCAACCCGGCCTGCGGAGCGTATTAATCATCGCGCCCGATTCGAAACAAGGTGATCTGTGATGCCAACCGCCAGTGATGACATACCGGATGCCGAGAATCCAGGGAAGAAGGAGAATCCCCTGGAAGAAGCAGTGATAAAAGCCACCATGGCATTCGGCATGGCTTCGATGTCAGCTGGGCTCGGGGCGGAAAATTCACACGCGAAGAGCGCCGCCTTCGGTCTGCTCGCCGTCCACAGCATGGAAAAATCACTGAAGGAGTATAAAGAAGGAAATTACCATGAGGCTACGGTGCATGCGCTGACTGCCATAGGCACTGGTCTGCGGTCGGGTGGGATGGCGGCCGACAGCCAGATCCTCAATGCCGCGGGTCCCGCCCTCAACTCCATCACACACCTCACTTCCGCGGGAATCATATTCCTGCAAGGAAAAGAGGGCTGGCGTGCGAAGGTGGTCGAGGCGGCCGAGATGGCGTCGTTCTCGTTTGGTGGCGGCTACACGAGTCACCCTGTGGCGATGTCCTTGGGATGGGGGTTGGGAGCCGCTGGGTTTCTTATCGAGAGCAAGGGTGACAAGGGATTCCTGGGGCATGCGGTGGGCGCGGGCTCCGTGGCTACGGGGTGGGCCATGAAAATGAATTCCGTGAAAAGCCTCGGGGCCGCGGTGATTTCGACTTCAGAACTCTTGAGACTTTGGCACCAGTTCCAACCGAAAGTTCCGCAGACGCCGCTCCCGGAAGCGGCCCCCCATCAGCCCCACATCGAACAATTCCTCCCTTCCGACAACTCCGCGCACACGGCCGGATCCCCGTATCCGCAGGGGGATCCGGTCGAAGGAAACCCGGTCGCGCGGGCAGCGAATCGGTTTACGGCGCCCACGTCCCCTTCCGGTACGGACGTTGGCGGTGTGACGTCCGCGCCCTCTCAGCACGGGAGACCGGCTCCCGTCCGCCGACACAGTGTGTGACACGCGCAAGGTCCTCATCACCCCGAGGCAGACTCAAGGAGCGACATCCGGAAATGCCCATCATCTTTCGCCACAGGCGCACCGGACTCGGCCACCCCGTCCGCGTCGGCCTCGTGGCCGCAGCCGTGCTGGCCGCCACGGGCGGCGCCGTCTTGGCGGCCGGTTCCCCGACGATGCGGCTCGCGGCCGATGCCACGGACACCTCGATCACCGGTTTCACCGGGAAATGCGTCGATGTGGCGGACGCGAACACCGCCAACGGTACGGCTGTTCAGCTCTACGACTGCAACGGCACCGGGGCCCAGCGCTGGTCCAGCCCCGGGGACGGCACCCTGCGGGCGTTCGGCAAGTGTCTGGACATACAGGGGGCCGGCACCGCGGACGGGACATCCGTGTGGCTGTGGGACTGCCACGGCGAAGCGAACCAGCAGTGGGTGGTCACCGAAGCCCACGACATCGTCAACCCCGCCACGGACAGGTGCCTGGACGTACGCGGCTACGACAACACCAACAGAACACCCCTCCAGATCTGGCCCTGCACGGGCGCCGCGAACCAGAAGTGGTTCGACTCCAAGGCGGCGAACCCACCGGCGAACGATGACGGCGGCGTCGTCGACGGTGTCGGCGGCGGCGACGGCGGTGACGCCCCCGTGGGTTTCATCGTCAGTGAAGGTCAGTTCAACGCGATGTTCCCGGCCCGGAACCCTTTCTACACCTACCAAGGACTGACCGCGGCGCTGGGCGCCTACCCCGGCTTCACGGCCTCCGGCGACGACACCACCAAGAAGCGGGAAGCCGCCGCCTTCCTGGCGAACGTCGGCCACGAGACCGGCGGCCTCGCCCATGTCACCGAGCAGAACACGGCCAACCACTCCCACTACTGCGACCCCGGCCGGCCCTACGGCTGCCCGGCCGGCCAGAGCGCCTACTACGGCCGCGGACCCACCCAGCTCAGCTGGAACTTCAACTACAAGGCCGCGGGCGACGCCCTCGGGATCGACCTGCTGAACAACCCCGGACTCGTGGAGAGTGACTCCTCCGTCGCCTGGAAGACCGCCCTGTGGTACTGGAACACCCAAAGCGGCCCCGGCACCATGACACCGCACGACGCCATGACCAACAACTCCGGCTTCGGGCAGACGATCCGCTCCATCAACGGCGCCCTGGAATGCGACGGCAAGAACCCCGCACAGGTACAGGACCGCGTGGCCAACTACCAGCGATTTGTCCAGATCCTCGGAACGACACCAGGAGACAACGTGTACTGCTGAGCAAGCCGGCACAGCGGGCGGCGGCGAGCGTCCGCAGGGTGAACCGATAGCCGCGGGCATCCGTCATGTGAGCGCAGTCGATTCCCCAGTCGAAGGGCATGCTCCATGCGCGTGAGATCATTTCGAAAATTCCGACCACTTCTGTTCGCTCTCCTGCTGGTCGTCGCCGTGTCGGCCGTGACCTCGGCGGCTTACCAGGGCTCGCCGGGCGACCGGCAGGACCGGGTGTCCGAAGCGGCGGCCAACGCCGAACGCACCGTCACTCTGCGGAACGAGACAGACAGTCGTATCTGGGTCGGCGCCGCGGTCAACGCCGACGGCTCGCCCACGCCGACGGGACTTCCGACACTGGATCCCGGCCAGTCCGCGACCATCACCATGCCCGAGCACTCGGGCCCCGGGCACTGGCGCGGCAAGTTCTTCGCTCGCCAGGGCTGCACCGGAGAGTCGGGCAGCACCTTCCACTGCGCGGTGGCCGACTGCGGACCCTTCGCCGACCGCTGTTCGACCGGTGAACAGCCCGCCAGTCTGGCCGAGTTCAACTTCGACTCGGCCGACCCGCTGGCACCTTGGTACAACGTCAGCTACGTCAACGCCGTCTCGGTGCCGATCACCATCACCCCCGACGGAGTGCCGCCGCCCGAGAACGGCGGACCGTGCGCCTCGGTGGGCTGCCCCACCGATCTGCTCTCCGTCTGCCCGCCCGAGAACCTGACCAAGGACGCGGCAACGGGCAGGCCACTGGTATGCGTCAACCCGAACCGCGACGCGAAGACCGCCTACAGCGACGCGATCGCCGCGAAGGTGCCCTCCGCCTACTCATGGTCCAAGCACGACACCGAACCGGGCAACCAGGTCGTACGCCAGTGCGGCGAATGCAGCGGACTGACCGTCACCTTCCACGGCACGGGTGCCCCCGACCGGCCCACCCACCTCAAGCCCAAGCCCAGGCCCGTACCCAAGTCCAAGCCCCAGGCCAACAGTGCGGACGCGGCCGGCAAGGGTGTGGCGCTCAACCCCGGTGACGGGGTCGCCCAGGCACTGGCCGACTCCGGCGCGACTTGGTACCACAACTGGACCTCCTCCACCGGCGACGTCGCCAGGCCTGAGGGCGTCGAGTACGTCCCGTCGATCTGGGGACCCGGCTCGGTCAACGAGACAGAGCTGGGCAACGCCGCCCGGGAGGGGAAGAACCTCCTCGGCTTCAACGAACCCGACCGGGCCGACCAGGCCAACCTGACGCCCGAGCAAGCGCTCGACCTCTGGCCCCAGTTGGAGAAGACCGGCCTGAACCTGGGTGCCCCGGCGGTCTCCACCGACGCCGACAAGCCCGGCGGCTGGCTGGACCGCTTCATGAAGGGAGCCGAGGAGCGAGGCCTGCGCGTCGACTTCATCCCGGTGCACTGGTACGGCTCCGACTTCAGCTCCCGGGCCACCTACCAACTGGCCGCCTATCTGGAGCGCGTGCACAAGCGCTACAACAAGCCGGTCTGGCTGACGGAGTACGCCCTCATCGACTTCACCCAAGGTGCCCCCCGCTACCCCAGCGAGCAGGAACAGACCGCCTTCATCAAGATATCGACGGACGCGCTCCAACGGCTGGACTACGTCGATCGCTTCGCCTGGTTCGCCCTCACCACCCAGACGAGCCCGACCGGCCTCTACAACGGCCCCGCGTCGAACGCGAGCGGCAACACCTTCCGCGACGCGGACTGATCCACACCGGCCCGCGGGTGCGTCGATCAGGAACGTCGCCGGCGCATGCGGGCCTTGAGCACGGCGAAGACCTCCGATGCGGTGGACTGTCCCGGACGACACCGCATCGGAGGTCTTCGTGCCTCCGCGCCGTTGGTTGTTGAGCCTGTCTCCTCTCCTCCTACTTGCCCGGCTCCGCCGCGCAGGCGAGGTCCCGCGACGGGCGCTGCCCGGTGGCCAGGAACGCCGTCACCGCTTCATTCGCGCATGTGTTGCCGCCGAACGGATAGACGCCGTGTCCGCCCTGGTCGGCCGTCACCATCGTGGCCCGTTCCCCGAAGGCCCGCCGCAGCTTCTGGGCGCCCGCCAGCGGCGTCCCCGGGTCCCGCTCGTTCTGCACCATGAGCACGTTCGACGGGCCCCGGTCACCGATGCGCACCGGCGGCTCGACTCGCTTGTCCGGCCAGAACGCGCACGGTCCGATGCTGGCCGCGGACCCTCCCAGCATGGGGTACTTCAGCCGGTCGACCGCGACATTGCGCTGATACTCGCGGACCGTCTCCGGCCAGCGCGTGTCGCCGCATATCACCGCGAAGCGGCTGGCCATGGAGTTCTCAATGTTCGCCGGCGGCGGGTTGGGCGGCAGCGGCCGGTCCGTGTCGAGCGCCTGCCAGGTCTTGGCCAGCTGGGGCATGAGCGCATCGCTGTAGAGGTTGTCGAACGTGATCCCGCGGAACAGCGTCCCGTCGATGCCCTGGACCGGTGCCGCCTCCAGCCGTTTCGCGAGTTCGAAGAACTTCGCGGTCACCTGCTGCGGTGTGGTGCCCAGACCGTACTCGGGGTGCGCGGCCGCGAACGCCGCGAAGTCCGGGAACCGGTCCTCCATTCCCCGGGCGAACAACCGCATGGCCGTGACGTCATAGCCGCCGGGGCCCAGGTTGCTGTCGAGCACGATCCGGTCGCTGCGCTTGGGGAACTTCGTCGCGTAGACCGCACCGAGGTACGTCCCGTAGGAGGAACCGAGGTACGAGAGCTTCGGCTCGCCCAGCGCCGCCCGGATCCGGTCCATGTCGCGTGCGGTGTTCGCGGTGGTGGTGTGCGGCAGCATCCACGCTGTTGGCGAGGTGGCGCACTGCTTGGCGATGGTCCGCGCGTACCCCGCCTCCCGCGCGACATCGGCCGCGGTGTGCGCGTACGAAGGGAAGTTGCGGCGTGCCTGCTGCTCCGGCGTCAGATCGCAGGTCACCGGCGTGCTGCGGCCGACTCCGCGCGGGTCGAAGCCGATCACGTCGTAGGAGTCCAGCACCTCCTGCGGCATCCCGAAGGCGGCGAGAAGGGCCGGGTACAAGAGCCCCCCGGCGCCGGGGCCGCCCGGATTGGTCAGCAGCACGCCGCGGCGCTTCGCCGGTTTCTCGCTCGCCAGCCGGGAGATCGCGATCTCGATCTGCCGGCCGTCCGGATGCCGGTAGTCGAGCGGGACTTCGAGCGTCGAGCACTCAAGACGGGGTGCGGCGACATCCTCCGGGCACGGG
This sequence comes from Streptomyces sp. NPDC094034, assembly GCF_040303865.1. Lineage (NCBI taxonomy): Bacteria > Bacillati > Actinomycetota > Actinomycetes > Kitasatosporales > Streptomycetaceae > Streptomyces > Streptomyces sp. NPDC094034. Next base: position 139,558 of record NZ_JBEOUD010000010.1, read on the forward strand.
CCCCACCGGACGGTGTCCGGCGTCGCCGCACGCACGGTATCCGGCGTCGCCGCCGCCGACGCTCCGGGTATCGCGGTCGCCGCCACCGCCGTGGCGGCGAGGGCGAGAGACAGGGTTCTGCGCATCTGCTGTCCTCCTGAAGGGAACACGGCGGGCAAAACGCCCGCCACCAACTACGTGCCGCGGTTGTCAGGCCGGTTCTCAGCCGCGGAATGCCCCGGGATCACTGGCGCGCTCGGCGTCCCGTGCCCGGCGGGTGTGTGCCCAGCCACCGGACACCATCGCGACGAGCGCGATGACTCCGAGGAGGATCAGCCGGCCGACAGGGCCGCCGGGGACCCAGTTGAAGACGCCCCACAGCAGTTCCGAGTCCTGGTCGAGCAGACCGCGGATCACCGTTTGGGCGGCCAGGGCGGTGATGACCATCCCCACCGCCTCAAGGGCCCCGAGGCCGCCCCGGCGCATCGCGTTTCTCCGGCCCGTATCCGGCTTTCTCGGCACGTGAGAGAGTCTGTCCGTGCGAAGCGGGCGGCACATCAGACCGGCGGCCCGAAACGGCCTCGACCTTGAGCGAGGCGGTGATTCGACTTCGGTCCCATACGTATCCGCCCGTGGTCTGATTCACGGCCGCACAGTTCAGCGACAATGACCAGGTGAACATGGACGACACGCCACGGCTCAAATGCTGGCAGCAGATCTGGCGGCTGACGGCGGCAGCGGCGGCGGGCGTCTTCGCCTGGGCCAGTGCCGGTGTGCTGCTGAAGGGGACGGAGGGCGAGACGGGTTCCTGGTTCCTCACCGGGGACCCGCTGGTGGCTCTCGGCTGCCTGACGGCGCTTGTGTGGCGGCGGCGGTTCCCGCTCACCGTCGCCATGACGGTCGCGATCGCCTCGACCGCGTCGGTCATGGCGACCGGCGCCGCGCTGGTGGCGCTGTGCTCGATCTCCACCCGTCGCCGTCCGCTGGAGATCGGGGTCGTCGCGCTGGCCTATGTGACCGGGTCACAGTTCACCGGCGGGCTCTACCCGACCCAGACCTCGCCCGACTCGTTGTGGTGGGGGCTCGCGGCGTCGGCACTGACCGCGGGCACCGCGGCGGCCGTGGGCCTGGCCATCGGCGCGCGGCGCGTCGAGGTGCGGTCCTTGCGAGACCGGGCGGAGATCGCGGAACGGGAACAGACCGCACGCGCGGCGCAGGCACGGGCCCTGGAACGCAACCGGATCGCCCGCGAGATGCACGACGTACTGGCGCACCGGATCTCCCTGGTCGCCATGCAGGCAGGAGTGCTGGACCACCGCGACGATCTCAGAGCCGAGGAGAGCCGCGTACTGGTCCGCGGCATCGCCGAGGGTTCCCGCCAGGCCCTGGAAGAACTGAGGGATGTCCTCGGTGTGCTCAGGGCCGACCCGGGCCGGCCGGAATCACCGCAGCCCTCTCTTGAGAGAATCCCCGCCCTGGTGGCCGACGCCCGTACCTCCGGACTGGACGTCACTCTCACCACCACGGTGACAGGAACACCCTCCGACGTCGTCGGCCGAACCTGCTACCGGGTCGTCCAGGAAGGACTGACCAACGCCGCCAAACATGCTCCAGGCGCACGCATCCGGATAACCCTCGAAGGAGCGGCGGGCGACGCACTCAGCGTCAGCGTCCACAATTCCTCAGCGGGCGCGCACACCACACGACCGCCGGCATCCGGATTCGGCCTGCTCGGCCTCACCGAACGAGTCGACCTCGCCGGCGGACACCTCAGCCATCACCCCACACCCGACAACGGATACATCCTCGCCGCACAGCTGCCCTGGCCGTACCCCACGCACGAAAAGAGCGCATGAGTGGATCGAGAGCGAGAGTCGGTGCGCGTCGTCATCGTCGACGACGAAGAGCTGATGCGCATGGCGCTGCGACTCGTCATCGACGGCGAACCCGACCTGACCGTCGTCGCCGAGGCGTCCGACGGACACGCCGCGATCGCGGTTGTGGACGAGCAGCGGCCGGACGTCGTGCTGATGGACATCCGGATGCCCGGCCGCGACGGACTCAGCGCGACCCGGGAACTTCTCACCCGACCATCGCCACCCCGGGTGCTCATGCTCACCACATTCGACACCGACGACCTGCTGCTCGGCGCACTGCGCGCCGGAGCACTCGGGTTCGTCCTCAAGGACACCCAGCCCTCGCACATCCTCGAAGCGGTGCGGACCGTCGCGAACGGCCACCCCGTGCTGTCCCCGGCGGCCACCGCACGAGTGATCGCCGCGGCCACCGCTCCGCAGTCCCCTCACACCCGCGACTCATCCCGCGAAGCCGCCCGGAAGCGGCTCTCCGTACTGACCGCACGAGAACTCGAAACCGCCCGGGCCATCGCGGACGGGCTGGACAACCCGGAGATCGCCCACAGGCTGCGCATCAGCGTCGCGACCGTCAAAGCACACACCAGCAAGCTGTTCGCCAAGCTGGCACTCCAGAACCGCGTACAGATCGCACTCCTGGTCCGCGACGCGGACGAATGACACCGCGATCACCTGCGGGACACCGGCTCATCGACTCGGCGGTCGCCTCGCGGGCTGTCCCGGGCGCGCTTGCGGTGAAAGGTGGCTCGGGCCCTCGTACGGAAGTGGTTGGCTCACGGGGTGCTCCTGCCCCGCGGGCTCACGTGAGTACGCCGGGGCGGGATCCTGTGGAAACGTGTTCCGAACGGCCGTGGCGAGGTTGTGCCCTTGCTCAGCGGACTCAGGTGAGTAGGCCGGGGCGGGGGCGGGCACCGCGCGCACTGATTCCTCCATCGTCGCCACCCACTGATCCGCGGCCCGTACCATAGGCACCTGACGCCTATCGGACTCCCTCTTCTGCCTCTTGAACTCATTCATGACGCGCGGATTCCGCGCCCACGGTTGGCTCTTCTCGTAGTACTTCGTCACGTACGCCAGCTCCGCGTTTCGCACCTCCTCCAATTCCGAGCGCAACATGGGCACATTCTCAGGAGCGTACTCAGCCCACTGCTGCCGATTCATGCCCGTTCGATCCCCGTAGATCTGGTTCAGCCGCGCTTCCAACCGTTCCTGCGCCGTGTGTAGCGGGGCGTGGGCCTCCAGCAGCTGGGAACTCACGTATTCCGTCACGCTCGTGTCCGAAGCGATAGCCAGTCTGGCTGCCGTTGCTATATGTTCCATTGATGGCATTTACCCTCCCATGGATCGCGCACGGAGCCCGCATGAACTGAACAGCGGTGGCCGGGTGCATGGGTGGCCCGCTTCTTCGGAGCGCCCCGCATCCCTCTATACGAAATCAGAGGGGAAGGAGTTCACCCCTGCTGTGGGTGTCCCGAGGCAGGTTGCCGGGCTTCTCGCGTCGGCCGCTCTCGCCCCACTCCCAGCCCTTAGTGAACCGCATCCGGACTATGAGCGTTGAAGAGGTGACAGTGCCTTTGGAGTTGGGTGGTGCGGTGACCTTCAGTGAACCTGCCGAAGACCACAGCCAGTGACTCCTGCCGGTGTTTGCGCGCGATCACGAGGAGGAGACATGCAAGCCGACCATTGGTTTCCAACTGTCGAAAGTTCGGCCGCCACAGAGGTGGAGGAGAGACTCGGCGGGCTTCGCAGCGAGATCGTCGACGTGTGGACCCTGATGGGGCAAGACGGCCAGGCCACGAACACGAGGGAAGCCGCTCGGGAAACGGCGGAGTTCGGGTCGACCGTCTATCGACTCATATGGGAAACCATGCGGGACGACCCCTCCTGGCGCGCACCCGAGGCTCAGGAGGCGCTTGAGGTGGACTGGGCGATCTTCGCGCAAGCCAGGGAACTTGCCTACGGCGCGCTCGGATTGGAGGCCCCGCCGCTTCTGATGTGGGAACCGAACCGGACAGCGCCGATCACCCCGGCTACCGCTGTTCCGGCGCCGGTCGCCGCGGCCGTCCACGCGACGCTTCCCGCTGCCTCAGGATCTCCGTCCCGGGCACGGTCGCACAGCAGCGCCGCCGCGGGGCCGACAGCCGTGGCTCGGCCCGCGGCTCCGCGTAGACATTCGGTGTCCGATCGGCCCCAACGACCTGGGCCCAGGTAGGCGGGCCTGGTCATAGGGTCCGCTCACCACCCGCTACGCGCGGCTCTCGTCCTGTTCGGAGCGGCAGCCCGCATCGCTGGGAATGCGCGGGTCAGCGCCCGGTCGGCGCGAAGGTCGGGACAGGAGAGGGCGGAAGGGCGCCCGCGGTCACGCGGCGCGAGTGCGGTCGTTCAGGCGGCAGAGCCTGTCCCTCATCGCCTTGGCGCCCGGGTGATCGAAATTCTCCCAGATGGCCAGTGCCTTCAGCCAGCTGGCGCGAGCCGCCTCGGCCCGGCCCGTGGCCAGTTGGACATCGCCGAGATTGCTCAGGGTGTAGCCCTCGCCCGTCTCGTTGGCGACGTCGCGATGTGCGTCGAGCGCCCGGCCGTAGTGCTCGACGGCATCGTCGTAGTGATGGAGTTGGTGATCGATCGTACCGAGGATGTCGAGCACCACACCCTCGACCCAGCGATTGTCGATGGTCCGCAGGACGGTCAACGACTGCTCCAGGCAGTCCCTGGCCTCGTCGAACCGGCCGAGCTGCTGGTAGGCGTCGCCCAGATTGGCCAAGGCGATCGCCTGCCCCCAGGTGTAGCCGACGAGTTGGAACATGACGAGCCCTCGCCGGCTGTACTCGATGGCCTTGTCGAGTCTGCCGCTGTTCAGGTAGACGTTGCCCAGGTTCGCGACGGCATGCATCCTGCCGTACCTGTCCCCCAGCTCCCGGCGGAGGACCATCTCCTGCTGGTAGTAGTCGATGCTTTCGTCGAAACGGCGGAACTGCGTCAGAGCGCCGGCCGCGTCCCCGAGGGACTGGGCCTCGCCCCCGCGATCGTGGGCCGCGCGGGCGGCCGCGAGAGCTGTCAGGGAGGTGTCGAGCCAGTCATGGAGATGGCTCCGGAGATAGAAGAATCCCCACAGACTGGCCGCGAGTTTCCAGGCGATGGCCGATCTGCCGGACGCGGCGGCCTGGTGCACAGCGGCGACGAGGTTGCCGCGTTCGGTCTCGCACCAGTGCAGAGCCTGGTCGTGAGCCGTGAACCACAGGGGGCGGCAGCCGACGGGCGCCGGTTCCAGGGGAATGCGTCGGCGGTGCGGGGCGAGGAGGGGATATGCCGCGTCCACGGTGTGCAGGTACCAGCTGAGGAGCCGCTCCACCGCCCGGTCCCGCTCCTCCGGTGACTCGTCGGTGTCGACTCGTTCGCGGGAGTAGACGCGCAGGAGGTCGTGCACGGTGTAGCGGCCGGGCAGGTGCTCGATGAGCAGGTGCGCGTGGGAGAGTTCGGCGAGCAGGCCGCGGGTCTCCCGCAGGGTGAGGCCCGCCAGGGCGGCCGCGGCGGGTGCGGAGATGTCCGGGCCGGTGTGAAGGCCCAGCAGACGGAACAGTCGCGAGGCCGGGGCGGACAGGGCGTCGTACGACCAGGAGAAGACGGCTCGTACATCGGTGCTGAGATCACCGCTCACGAAGGCGTCGAGACTTCCCTGGGTGTCGTGCAGCTCGTCGGCGATGGCGCTGAGCGGGAAGCCGGGGTTGATCGCGGCCCGGGCGGCGACAACGGAGAGTGCCAGAGGCAGCCGAGCGCCGAGTGTGACGATTTCGTCCACCGCGGCCGACTGTGCGCTCACTCGCTCGTCACCGAGTCGGAGCCGCAGGAACTCGTGTGCGTCCGCGGGGGTCAGCTGATGCAGAGTGAGCGGCTGCGCTCCCTCATTGGCTATCAGGCTGGTGAGTTGGTTGCGGCTGGTGACGATGACGAGGCAGCTGGGCGAACCGGGCAACAGTGGCCGGACGTGTTCAACGTCGCGGGCGTTGTCGAGCAGGATCAGCATGCGCCGGTCCGCCATCAGAGTGCGGTACAGCGAGGCCTGGGCCTCGGGTTGCGTGGGGATGCGCCGTGAGGGGACGCCGAGCGCGTCGAGAAAGATCCGGATGGCCTCCTCCGGCGTCACGATCGAACCGGTCGCGTCAAAACCGCGCAGGTTGATGAAGAGCTGTCCGTCGGGAAAACCGTCGGCGATCTCATGAGCCAGATGGACGGCCAGAGTTGTTTTGCCGATTCCCGCCATGCCGCTCACGACACCGATGGTCATGGCCTCCGAGTGGCCGCCGTCCTTCGGCACCAGCGCGCGTGCCCGGTCGAGTTCGGCGCGGCGACCGGTGAAAGTGGCCAGGTCGGCGGGGAGCTGGGCAGGACGGCAGATCGGCACGCCGGGGGCAGGTGCTTGATCGACCTCGTGTCGCGGGGGCGGAGCATACTCAAGTGACGCGTCGCCCGTCAGAATGCTGTGGTGCAGTTCCCTCAGTGCGGCGCCGGGTTCGATGCCCAACTCGGCCACCAGCGTGCTTCGTGTCGTGCGATAGCTCGCCAGCGCCTCCGCCTGACGCCCCGATCGGTACAGGGCGAGCATAAGCAGTTGGGACAGTCGCTCCCGCAGCGGATGCTGGCTGGTCAGAGCGGCCAGCTCGCGAACAATGGTCTCGTGTCGCCCGAGCTGGATATCGATATCGAAGCGCGCCTCAAGAGTGCTCAGCCGGAGTTCGTTCAGCCTGGAGCGTTCGGCCTCGGCGAGCGGGCCCGCCAGCCCGGCCAGGGGAGTTTCGTGCCACCCGTCGAGTGCGGCGTACAACAGCGTTGACGCGGCGGACAACTCGCCCGCGGCGCGCAGCTTCGTCGCCCGGGCGACTCGCCGCTCAAACACGCCCAGATCCAGGGCCTCTTCGGGGACACGAGCCAGATATCCGTCAGTGGCCGAGACGATCACAGCCCGGGACTCGGAAACTCGATCGGGCTCCAGGATCTTGCGCAGCCGGGACACATAGGTTCGCAGAACGGGTACGGCCGTCACCGGCGGATTCTCACCCCAGACGGCGTGGACGATCTCGGCGGTGGTGACCAGACGCCCACGTCGTAACAACAGCACCGCCAGTACCACTCGCTGCTGAGGCGAACCGAGCGGCAACTCCTCGTCCCCACGCCATACCCGGACCGGCCCCAACACGGCGAAACGTAGAGAGACTTCGTAGCCTGTGTCCACACATCGACTATACAAAGACCGGCTGCGAACGCCTTGTCCACGATGACCGCGTCGGGCCCGAGGCAGGACCCCCGGCACCAGGGCCCCCCGGCACCAGGGCCCCCCGGCACCGGCCCGGGGGCACCCTCGGCTCGTCCATGACCGTGTCGACGACGGTGGAGGCTATCCCAGCTTTTTCTTTTTCGAATCCTTTGCGTTCGGGGCCGAGCCGCCCGGCCGACTCTGCCCGCTGGACGCGCCAGGCGGATTGGGGGCTTGCCGCGTTCTTGTGAATCCATCACCTTCCATCAATTGCCGAAGTGCATCGGGGCCCCTGAGGTCCCCCCGCAGATTGGCGGCTATGGGGTTTTCCGCGACGGGCACCGGCAAAGAGTCGGCCACGCGCGTAAAAGTTCGCGAGAAATTCGGGACTTCACCACTTCTGACCTCGGGGGGCCCAGAATGGTCATTCGAGTCCCGCATGTCACCGACATTTATACCGGGGTCATGTCCGAGCGTCGGTGAATCGGAGCGCACGATAGTGGGCTGGTCCGATCCAAGAACGTCCGAATCAGGACGCTTTACAGAATTTTCGGGGTCGTTCCCCATGATTTTCCACACCTTTCTCTGAGTTGGGCAGCGAGCCGTTCGGTGCCGGCGTGGGCGCCGAAGAACCGCATGAGGACGATGGCTGTCTCAGGGGCGGGGGATGTTTCGCAGGTTGGCGCGGGCCAGGTCGAGCATCTTGCCGACGCCGCCGTCGAGGACTGTCCGGCCCGCGGCGAAGGCGAATCCCTTGACCTGGGCGGCCGAGATGTGCGGCGGGATCGACAGCGCGTTGGGGTCGGTCACCAGATCGACCAGGAACGGTCCGTCGTGGGCGAGCGCCCGCTTGAGTCCCTGAACGACATCCCCGGGGCGCTCGACGCGGATCGCCTCGATGCCCGCGCCGCGGGCGATCGCCGCGTAGTCCACCGGCTCGTGGTCGGTCTCGTGCTCGGGCAGCCCCTCGACCAGCATCTCCAGCTTCACCATGCCCAGCGAGGAGTTGTTGAAGACGATCGTCTTCACCGGCAGATCGTGCAGCTTCACGGTGAGCAACTCGCCCATCAGCATGCCCAGTCCGCCGTCACCCGACATCGAGATCACCTGGCGGCCGGCGTGAGCGAACTGCGCGCCGATGGCATGCGGCAGCGCGTTGGCCATCGTGCCGTGCAGGAAGGAACCGATCACCCGGCGTCGCCCATTGGGGGTCAGATAACGCGCCGCCCACACGTTGGACATGCCGGTGTCCACGGTGAACACCGCGTCGTCGGCCGCGAGTTCGTCCAGAACCGATGCCGCGTACTCGGGATGGATCGGGGTGTGCCGCTCGACGTCACGGGTGTAGGCGGAGATCACCGTCTCCAGCGACTTGGCATGCTTGCGCAGCATCCGGTCCAGATAGGTACGGTCCCGCTCCGCCCCGACCAGCGGCAGCACGGCCCGCAGCGTCTCCCGGACATCGCCGTGCACCCCGAGTTCCAGAAGTGTGCGACGGCCGAGACGGCCCGCGTCGTGGTCGATCTGCACGGTCCGTGCCTGCGGCAGGAAGTCGTTGTACGGGAAGTCGGTGCCGAGCAGGACGACCAGGTCGGCCTCGTGCATCGCGTCGAAGCAGGCACCGTAGCCCAGCAGACCACTCATGCCCACGTCGTAGGGGTTGTCGAACTGAATCCATTCCTTGCCCCGCAGGGTGTGCCCGACGGGGGCGGCGGTCTTCTCGGCCAGCGCCATGACCTCGGCGTGCGCGTCCCGCACCCCCGCACCGCAGAACAGCATCACCTTCCGTGCCGCGTTCAGCCTCTCGGCCAGCCCCCGAACCTGTGTGTCCGGCGCCACAACCCGGCCGCGCTCGGTAACCAGGTCGCCGCTCCCCGTCGGATGAGTCGCCTCCTCGTGCGCGACATCACCCGGTATCACCAGGACCGACACCGCGCTGTTGCCAAGAGCCCGCTGCATGGCGATCCGAAGAACCCGGGGCATCTGCCCGGAGGTGCTGATCATCTCGCAGTAGTCGCTGCACTCCGTGAACAGCCTTTCCGGGTGGGTCTCCTGGAAGAAGCCGGTGCCGATCTGGTGGGACGGGATGTGCGAGGCGAGTGCCAGCACCGGCGCACCGGAGCGGTGCGCGTCGTACAGTCCCTGGATCAGATGCGTGTTTCCGGGGCCACAGCTCCCAGCACACACCGCGAGCTTGCCGGTCAGCTGTGCCTCCGCCGCCGCGGCGAAGGCGGCGGCCTCCTCGTTCCGTACATGCACCCACTCGATACCGTCGGTACGGCGCACCGCGTCGACCACCGAGTTCAGGCTGTCACCCACCACACCGTAGATCCGCTCCACGCCCGCCTGGCGAAGGATGTCCACCATCTGCTGGGCCACGGTCAGATTCCGCATCGCCGGACTTCTCCCCTCGGGCCGCGCACCTGTCTCAGGTGACTCTCGACAGCCCCAACGTAGTTGATGCATCCACCATAAGGAACGCCCGATGAAGAGCGGAACCGAGTACCCCGGCGACACCGCACGACCAGCGGGCCACCAGCCCCGACCACCGGTTCACACTCACCGGGACCGACGATTCTGATCACCGGCATTGAATTTCTGTTGATTCTCCTTGAGAGGGAGACTTCCGTGGTGAGGCTGAGCGCTTTGACCGGGGGCCGGTTGCACTCCGGCACCGGACGGAGGAGCGTATTCCTGTACGCCACTCACCAATGAACTGACATAGGCTTCGGTCAGTGAGTCGCTGCGCTCGATGTGCGAGCGGGGTTCGACCGGCAGGCGCTCGGTTTCATGAGACTCAGCTGCCTCTTCTTCTTGAATGACGGCCAGTTTTAGGTTCAAAGTGGAGAGGGAAAGATCTCCCTCGGAGCTGCTCTCCAGGGAATCAGAAGTCCCTGACGTTTCCACCGAAGACATGGTCGTTGCTCTTTTTAGCGAGCCATAGGTCGCAGCCCTTGAGAGCTGTTTCGGACTTTCCGTCAACACTCCGGAATCCCATCGATCTCCCTCAAGACCTGACAGCGTCACAGTCAATGTCGGATCATCGAATACTTCATGAAAGTTACGAAGGGAGTACTGCGACACATTGGCGCCGACACGGTCATAGCTCTTACCCGCGTTCGCCATTTGGCGATCGTGCCAGCGTTTTTGCCGACCCCAGAACTCCGGCCCTGACGGGCGGGGCAGGGAATCGAATTCTTCTTGCGACTTGACATCAAAGCCGGCCGTTGTTTCAAGGCTCCAGGTCCTGGAATCCCTCGGATCCCCCGCCAGTCTCATCACCCTGACACGTATGCCGAGCACGCTGCCATCCTCAATCTTTTTTCGCAGATGCGGCCATTCGAGCCGAGTCAGCACGCTGCTCTCCACCACTCCCCCGAGTACGACTGCGTTTGCCCACCCCTGGAAACCTTCCACAAATGCAACTGACAGCTGTTCCCACAGACGCCCCATGGTTGGCGAGGCAGCCCAGTCGTCAAAGCCCCAGGAAAGCTTGTCCATGAGAGCGCCGGCAACCGTTTTCTCCAGAGGTAACCCGCCATCCTTGGCTGCCACTTTCGCGGCCGGCTCCACTTCCGACTTGGACCAGAGGTAGCCGTGCGCCGAGTTGGACTCGGCCTCATGGATTCGTTTGTCCCGAAAGTCGTCGTCCTCGTTGTGGGCGCGCCACCAGTCATATGAGACTTGGAAGCCATGCCGATGCCTGAATTCCTCTACCAGCCTGTCCGCTCGCTGTTGGCCGGCCGCAATCTCATCAGCCGTCCTGTCTCGATGTATCGACATTCCCTCACTGTGCAACTGATCCACATAAGCATTCAAACTCTCCATAAATTTGGCATCGTGATGCAAATTCAGATTCTGCACACGGGCGGAGAGCGTGGCTTTACATTCGTAGAATTTCGCTTCATCGAATTTCGACACGCCGAATTTCCCTTTCATGCGATGTGCTCTTCAGGTTTGATGGCTTGGTGCGCTTCCGGCGAGCTCGACGGGCAGCAGCTGAGGTCGCGTGGGGGCAGGGGCCTGGACGTGAAGAACAGCCTGGTGGACGGTGTCACGAGACCGGCGAAGGGAGACATTTCCGGACGCACCTCACCGACCAGCCGGCGGCCGAGGTCCCCTTTGCCTCTCAACGGCCCCGTAGTGCGGATGGTTCAAGGCGGAGGATCACCTCGCGGTGTTGCCGGAAGCGGGGTAAGGCGTGCGTTCCGGAGCCGCGAAACTCAGTGAACCTCGGACGTCCCGTGTGCGTTGTGCTCACCGAGCAGGCACGACCCGCACATTCCAGAAGCCCGCCGACAATTCCCCTGACGCGCGATGGGAAAGGAACACGATGACGGTCGACACCGCTGACATCGAGAAGAATGATCCATCACCCTCGGAGGGTTCCTCCGAGGAACCGCCACCTTCCGCACCCCGGTTCATCCTCTATCTGGAGGGACCTGAGTACGCGAAGAATCTGCGCCAGCTGACGCTGTGGACCCACCATGTGCTGCTGCCGGTCTACGGCAGGGAGATCACCTCCGCCGCCCCCTGGTGCTCCCGTTGGTGGGAGCACCAGGAAGCGGTGGCCCAGCTCCACGGCCTGTGGCTCGCCTGGGCGGATTTGACCGGCCCCGGCTCCGGAATGGCCGGACCCGCCAACTGGCACCGGGACTACCTGGGGCCGGTCATGCAGTCGCTGCGAGATCCGTCGGGTCCCTTCGCCGGCTGCAAACCCGGCAACCACCGGCCGAAGGAGAAGCCCCCCGTCGATGCCGTCGACCCATTCGGCCCCGACCGGGGCAGGGGCCCGAGCTAGGGTTTTTCGTTTGGATCAGGCCCAGGCCCTGCCCAGTACGCCGGGAGGAGCGTCAGCTCTTCACGAACCGCCACTGGTGGTCGTCGCGGTCATTGCAGGGGTAGATGGTGAGCGTGGCGTTCGCGGGCTTCTCCCTCTCCCCCCGCGCTATGTCGAGACACATGTCGCCGCTCATCTGGTTGCGGATCCAGTACGTGCCGTTGGGGCGCTTGTGGAACCACCAGAGCATGTTGTCCTCAAGGATCGGCTTGCAGGTGAACTCGGTCACCCGCATCGAGACCGGAGCGGGATCGTCGTCGTACAGATCCAGACAGCGCCCGTCCTTGACGTTACGGATCAAGTACAAGTCGGCGCCGCCGGTGCCGCGGCCCTTGTGGGTCAGCTTCAGGGTCCATAGCTGGTTGTCGGCGCTCGTCGAGTCGCACGGGCGAGCGTCCTGGACCCTGCCGTGCTGCTTGCCCTCGCCCCGGCCGGGAAGATCGACGCAGGAGCCGAACTTCTCGTTCTTGATCAGGACCGGACCGGTGGGAAACTTGGGGCCGGTCGCCCTGGGCTTCGTCGGCTTCGGCTCGGGCTCCGGCTGTACGGGCTTCGGCTTCGGTTTCGGCTTGGGAGGGGCGGGCTTTGTCTTGGAGGACGACGGCGTAGGCGACGGCGACTTCGTGACCGAAGGCGACGGCGAAACCGTAGGCCACGGGGTGCTGGGGGGCGAGTAGCTCGGTGGCCGGAACAGCATCGGGGAACTGCTCGCCTCCTGGCCCGAACCGGCGGCCTGATTCTTTCCCTCGGCACCTCCCGATCCCGCGCCACTGCCCAGCGCCACCAGCGAGCCGACGACCAGTACCGCGACGGCGGCCGCCACACCGCCGATGAACAGAGGCCGCTGGAACAGCCCCGGCCGCTCGTACTCCTCGTCCGACTGGGGCTGCGCACTTGACCGGGCGGCCTTCTTGTCCGGCACCGCGCGAAGAGCGGGAGGCGGCGTGGAGCGCGGCCCCGCGGGCGGCTCCGGCAGTGCGTTCGTCCTCGTCTCGTGACCGGTGTCCGGGGCCTCGGTCCCGGTCCCGGTCCCGGTCCCGGTCTCGGCCCGCGGCCTACCGGACCCGAACGGCTCGACAGGCTCCTGTTGCCGCCGGGCACGCTCGCCGGGACCGTCGGCCGCGTCCGGCCCCTTCTCCGCCGCCTCGTCCGCGTCCTTCGCACGCTGCTCCAGCAGCTTGCTGGACCCGTCCGGCGCGACCTCCACGATCGCCACATAACCCGCCGACGGGTCGGAGATGGCTCCCGTCACAGGAGCGTTCAGGCCGCGCGCGTATCCGTGCAGCATGTCGAGGATCGCGACATCGACCGGCTCGCCCGGCATCACGGCCACCGGATCGCCGTCGATGGCGGCGGAACCGTCGCCGAAGATGACCACCGAGAAGTGGGCGGGCGGCTCGGGCCCCGGGCCGGCGGCTTCGTCACCTCTGTTCATGTCCATTCCTTCCTTACGGTGTCGGCGCGCGGACTCGCACGGGCACCGCCCACGCCCCACGCCAGCTCTGCGCACACCGCAACGGACACCGGAGCGAAACAGTTCAACTCCCAGGCACCGTCCGCAACACGCGGGTGAGGTCACGGAAGCCCATCGGCTTGAACCGACTACGGTCTCCAACCGTTGTCGCTGAACATGCACTACCCCTGACCACTTTGCCGTGAAGGTCACAGATCGGTCGTTCAGGAGACGCCTTCGACGGCCCCGTCGATACGCCCACATTCCCGAATGGCAGGAGGACGGCATGCCCGATACGGACAGAGTTGACAACCGCGAGGAAGAGCAGGAAAAGGGGTGGAGCGCCTGGCTGGGGAAAGCGGCAACCGCGCTCAGGCCCGTGGGGGGAGCAGCCCGGAAAGTCTTGGCTTCGAATAAGGCCATGACCCTCGCAGCGGGCCTGGTCATCGGGGGACTTCTGCTGACTCTCGCTCCGGGGGTGTCTGCTGCCGTGGTGGGTTTGATGATCGCTGGTGGAGCGGCCCTCGGAGTGGGTGCGTTCGGCAGTCGGCTGTCAGAGAACAGGAGGATGCGCGAACGCCACCAAGCACGGGAACAGAAACGGGAACAGCAAGCGACAACGGGCAGTGCGGACCGGAGCGCGATGCTGGAGGCGTTCAAGGCCATAGCCGAAGCGGCCGGCCATAACCAAACGCGCCCCGTACAGGATTACCACCGACAATCCCAGCCCAATCAGCCCCTGGCCGCGGCTCCCGCTACCGATTGGCCCCTGGCGGCGATCGGGCAAGCAGCGCATTTCCGCCCGGGAACCCCTGGATCCGAGCAATCGGACGAATGGGGCTACCAAGAGCAGAGGGGCTACCAAGAGCACCGACCGCCATCACCGTCAGTCAACGGGTCCGAGGACTACGGAACCATCTCCGGAAATGAATGGACGGCGAGAGCGGCACGCGATTATTCGCCAGGCCGGTCACCGTCTGGCCAGGGGCAAGGGTCCCTCTCCTCGGGCCGGTCCGTGTCGTCGGTGCAAAACTTCTCCAAGCCCAGGCGCCGGACGGGATGATGGGCCTCACCGGCCCAGCCGCGCCCCGAACTCCTGCCCGGACCAGTTGGTCCGGGCAGGCTCGCGTATCGGCACGGGGTCGGACGGGCATGCCTGCGACGTCGTACTCGACGAGAACGTCGCGGGCCGGTCTATCGCCCCTTGCCCTTGCCCTTGCGCTGAGGGGGCGCAGTGGTGTCAATGCGGAGCCTGGGGTTGTGCGCGCTCGCGCGCATCCGGGGCTCGCGGTCCGACGATGGAATGGTGTAGGGCCGCCTCAGCGGCGCCAGCTGCTGTTGAGTCCGCAAAAACTCGGCGGGTGTCTGCTCGTCGGAAGCGGCGGGCTGTGGATACCCGCGAGACGGCGCGGCGCGTTGGAATCCCATCGCAAACGGCGTCGTGACATCCTGCCCCACCGACGCCCACGCGGCCGTTGAATGAGCCGACTCGGGTTCCTGGTACGTCGGCCCCGACTGCTGCTGCTGCTCCGGGTACCCGCGAGACGGCGCGGCCTGTTGGAATCCCATCGCAAACGGCGACGTGACATCCTGCCCCACCGACGCCCACGCGGCCGTTGAATGAGCCGACTCGGGTTCCTGGTACGTCGGCCCCGACTGCTGCTGCTCCGGGTACCCGCGAGACGGCCGCGCGGATCCCCCCTGGGTGTAGCCCTGGGGTGGCTGCTGCGGCGGATAGATGTCGTTGGCCCGCAGATCGGGTGAAACGCCTGCCTGCCACTGCTGCTGCGCTTCCGTCAGATAGCGCGTCGGCGTCCGCCCGTTGTACACGTTGGTCCGCAGATCCTCTGAAACGCCCGCCTGCCATTCCTCCCGCCGTCGCCGCGCTTCCGCACTGTTGGTTGATCCTGGATTGGGCTCCATGCACGCACAACGCGATATCCCCGGCCACGGTTCAAGACCCCGGCGCCGCACCCGGCAGCGCCAGGGTTCACCGGCTCCCTGCCACTGACGAGAACCCCAACACCGCATGTTCCGGGCGCACTGAAAGACCACACACCGGTCCCGCCGGATCAACTGATTCGGCAGGGCCGTGATGCCGTGCCGCTGTTCAGGGGGTCAGGTCCAGTACGCGTACCGCCTCGCCAACCCGCCGCTGCGGGAGGGCAGTCGCGATGACTGTTCCGTCGGGGCACTCCGGCATGGGCTGCGCCGCGGGGCGTTTGACGGTTTTGCCGACGTCGTAGCGGGGTGCGGAATGGCGGTTCTTGGTCCCGGGCGGTCGTCCGGGACCAGCGCCCCGAGGTTGGGGAACACGGGCCGGACAGAGCAGGTGGGCTCGGATGTTCCTGAACCCCCCGGCGGGCCCGGGCCGGAGTGAGGCGTTCGGGCCTGGTCGGCTTCTCCCAGGGCCGGCGGAGGTCGGCGGCCGGCACGTGGCGGAAGCAGTGAGGAAAACTTTCGACTGGGGCCGTGCACCGGGCAGGGGGCAATTTCGGCCGACTGGTGCGTGCTTGAGGGTCCGCAGATGCTGTTCTGAAGACTCGATCGTGGCCGCGCTGGAGACCGGCCGTCAGAGCTTGCATCGCGCCCCGTCGGCAGGAGGCTCAAGGTCGACGAGGTAGGAGGCCACGGCGTCGTTCACGCAGACGTTCCCGGCTAGCAGGGCGCCGTGCTGTTCACCCTCGACGGTGAGGAGGCTGCCACCCAGCGCCTTGGCCGTGTTGATGCTGCCCTCGTGCGGAGTGACGGGGTCGCCCGTGACGGACACGGTGAGGGTGTCGGGCAGGCCCTTGATGTCGGTGGCGTGCGGGAAGCCAAGGGTCGGCTCGGCGGGCCACTGCTCGCAGCCGTCCCGTACCTTCTTGACCGGACGACCGTGGTCGGAGTACGGCGCGGCCTTGTACCACGCCCGGGCCAGCGCGGTCTCCTGCGCGGGCGTATGGCGCTCCTCGTCCATGCAGTTGATCGCCAGATTGGCCTCCGACGAGCTGGAATAGGTGCCGTCGGGAGTACGCCCGTGGAAGTCGTCGCGCAGCTTCTGCAACGTGTCACCCTTGCCCGAGCTCAGCTCGGTGATGCCCTTGATCGCGGTGGGCCAGCTGGCCTCGGAGTACATCGCGGTCTCCACGCCCTCGACCGCGCCGCTGAAGGTGAGGTCCCGTCCGTCGGAGGTCTGCGCCGGCTTGTCGATCAGCGGCCGGACGAGCTTCTGGAACTCCTCGGTGGCGCGCTCGGGGTCAGTTCCGAGCGGGCAGTCCTGCTGGGCCGCGCAGGCGGCCGCCAAGCGCTCGAACGATGCCTGCAAGCCGGTGGCCTGCTGGATGCGCCGCTCGCGCGTGCCGGCCGTCGGGTCCAGCGCCGCGTCGAGGACCAGTGCGCGAACCTTCTTCGGGAACATCTCCGCATATACGGCGCCGAGCCGGGTTCCGTAGCTGCTGCCGGCGTAGGAGAGCCTGTCATCCCCCAGGGCCTGACGCAGCACGTCCATGTCCCGCGCGGCGTCGCGGGTGCCGACGTGCTCGAGTACCTCAGTCCCGCCTGAGCGCTTGCCGCACTGCTCAGCGAGCCGGCGGGTCTCCTGCCGGTTCCAGTCGTCCAGGCCGGCGGGGATGGAGTAGAGCTTCGCGTCGCGATCGCGCTCGGCATCGGTGAAGCAATCGAGCGCCGGCTTGGAGGCGCCGACTCCGCGCGGGTCGAACCCGACCAGATCGAAGCGCTCGGTGATCAGAGACTTGCCCCATACGACGGCGGTCAGAGCCGCGTGATCGGTGCCGGGGAAGCCGGGACCGCCGGGGTTCAGCACGAGTGAGCCGATGGGGTCCTGACCACGCGCGGACACCCGCAGCAGCGGGATCTCCACCTGCCTTCCCTCCGCGTCGTTGTAGTCGAGCGGCACCTTGAGCTTCGCGCACTCGGCCTTGACCGCCGGGACACCGGGCGGCAGCTTCGGGTCGCACGGCTTGAAAGCCGGCTTCTGTTGGTAGAAGCGTGCCAGGTCGGCGTCGGAGGCGGCGACCGTGTTGTCGGAGGCGTCGACTTGCCGGCAGCCCAGCAGCGTAAGCAGGCTCAGAGCCGCTGCGCCGATGACGACGGTCGTTTTCTTGTGGTGGGGCATACGCCACTCTCCTGTTTGTCGGAGCTGAGGTCAGCGGGAGTAAAGGGGCGGAGGTCCGAGCTGGTGCGCGTCCCGCTGTGCGGCACCGAGACGGGCCTGTCGAGCAGCAGCCGGGTTGCGCCTGGCCGGGAGCCTCCAGCGAAGATCACCACAGTGTCCTGTCGGCGGAGGGTCAGCTGCCCACGCCAGTCACGGAGGTGGAAGAGAGCCCTGCTGAAGAGCTGCCACCAGCGAAAACTGCGCAACTCGCGGCTGTCTCCGGGCTTCAGCCGCGCGGCAGCTCGCCGCTGGCGCATCTGGTCGAACATGCCCCGCTCCCGTCCTCCACAGACCGGCCACCAGCACGCTGTGCCGGCATCGACGCCAGACGCTAGCACACTGTACTAG
The DNA here is from genome assembly GCF_040303865.1 of Streptomyces sp. NPDC094034. Taxonomy (NCBI): domain Bacteria; kingdom Bacillati; phylum Actinomycetota; class Actinomycetes; order Kitasatosporales; family Streptomycetaceae; genus Streptomyces; species Streptomyces sp. NPDC094034. Next base: position 157,456 of record NZ_JBEOUD010000010.1, read on the forward strand.
TACGGCGTGTTGGTAGGATGCGGCCGTGGATGTACCCAGAACAGAAGCAACCAGCTCGAAGCCGCGTTCCCGCGATCGGATCCTCGCGGCGGCCGCCGCGATGCTGGGTGAGAACCCGGCTGCGCAATTGAGCGTGCGAGCGGTCGCCGCCAGAGCCGGCGTGAGCACGGGCTCGCTACGGCATCACTTCCCGACGCAGCGCGCCCTGCAGGACGCCGTGCTCGCAGGCATCTACGAGTTCGTGTTTCCGGACGACCCCATCCACGACACGACTCTTTCCGCGCGGGACCGGCTGGTCGGATGCCTTCGGCAGATGCTCGTGTCCGCCGGGACCGGACAACAGGCGCGAGAGCTATGGGCCACGACCTACGAAACGTTCATCGCCTCCGAGCCGACTGAGGAGTCCCGGTCGGCCTACCTCGCCATCGAGCGGCACACGCGGTACCGCGTGGAGCACTGGCTGTCCGTCCTCGCCGGCGAAGGACACATCACTGAAGGCGACAACGCACAACGCGCGAAGTTCCTGCTCACCGTCGTCAACGGGCTCTCGGTCGAGAGGGCACTTCCGAGCTCGGAATCCCTGCTCGCATCCGAGACCGCAACGCTGTTCACTGCCGTCGACAGCCTTCTTGGAACTCCTGACAAAGTGAGACGTTGACCAGCCGTCGCCAGCAGATGATGCCGCAGGCCAGACTGAGGAAGGCTCCGTGGATGTCGTCGCGGATCTCCCAGCGGATGCGCAGTCGGCGGAACCGGTGCAGCAGTGCGAAGCCCTGCCGAAGTCTGGGCGACATGGCAGGACGTGAGGGAGTGAGCACGCAGCCGTGCACGGCGAGAGAACACCCCACTCTGCCCCATGATCACGGGCGGGCCGATGCTCGCCGGAAAGGGCTGTCGGTGCGGGGGCTTTTGCGGGTGAGGCGGCGGGTCATGAGGGTAACAGCGGCCCAGGTGATGAGCGTCTCGGAGTGCTGGACGATTCGTTCGTAGTCCCGGGCATGGCGCCGTGCGTGCATCATCCACGCGAGAGAGGGAGCAACTGCTGCCGCGACGTGGTGGCGGCCGGATTGGCCGTGTACCGCTACGACTCAGGTCTCGTCGTGGCCCGGGAGCGTGACGTTCTCCGGTAGTCGGCCGCCGCCGGCGCCGAAGGTCGGCAGACCGTCCGCAGGTCAGCGGATACGGTGCATGGATGCAGATCAACGCGGATGCGCAGGATGAGCCGGGGACCGCGCTGCTACTGGTGGCCGCCCCCGTCGGCAAGGGCAAACTCACCGACGCGGGCGGCGTGATACCCGTGCTCGCCGCCGTACCGCCGACTGCGCTCACGGACACACCGACCGCCACACTCATCGAACTGGCCGATCCCGTCGACCCGCAGGCAGTCCTCACCCGGATCCGGGGCGCCGCCGCCGCCGAGGGCCCGCTCACCGTCGTGCTCGTCGGCCAGCTGCAGCTCGACCGCCGACAACAGGCCGTGCACCTGGCGCTCGCCCGCACCACGCCCTCGACCCTCCGATACACCGCGCTCCCGTGGGCCTGGCTCGTCAACGAGCTCCAGCAGCGCAGACCGGACGCCACCACCCTGTACGTGGACCTGGTCGCCGACGCCGAGGTCTGGCAGCTGCTCGACAAGGAGCCACTCGAACTCCCCAACGGCGCCCGTACATACGGCGTCATCGCCCCACCGCCCGGCCGCCGGCGGACCACCCACCCCGCCTACACCCACGCCCTGGCCCAGATCCTGCGCACCGGCCGGCGCTCCGCACCGGACCAACTGCACCACGAGGCCCTCCGACGCGCGGCCACCGTCGAGGACGCGCTGATCCTCGGCCCCGAGCGGCCCGCAGCCGGCGTGAGCACGCAGCTGCCGTCCACGCGTCCAACGCCCCCTGCCCAGGCGCCCCACGCGCCGCCGCGGGCCCCGGCCCCGGCGGCGCGGACACTCGCGCCGCCCATCGGCGCCGCACCGGTCCAGCTCCCACCGTCGCCCCTTTCCTCGGCCCAGGCTCAGCCACCCGCCGCTCAAGTCCCGCCCGTACAGCTCCCTCCGCCGCAGCGGGCACAGCGCACCGTCTCACCGGTCCACGTGCCCAGCGTCGCCACGGTGCCCGCCCCGGACGACCCGCACGAGCGGATCGCCGCGCTGTCACAGGCCGGCCGCCACCGGGAAGCCGTCGCCCTGGCGCTCGCCGCCGAGCAGCGTGCCGTGCAGAGCTTCGGCGCCGACACGTACGCCGCCGTCCACTGGGTCGAGGTCCGCGCCCACCTTGCCTCCGTCGCCAACGACCCGGACCAGTCCTGCGCGTTGTGGCTCCATACCGCCCAGATCCGCCTCGACACACTGCGGCAGGCCCCCGACGCGCACGACGTCGAGACCGCCGTCGACCGAGCCCATCACCAGTGGGACAGGATCCGCGACGCCGCCCACGCCCGCCGCCTGGCCCCCCAGCTCGTCGCCCAGCGCCGCCGGATTCCCGGACGACAACGCGCCGCCCTCGACGCCATCCAGAAGAGGCTGGAACAGCTGAACAGCCTGCCCCCGAGCTGAGCGCAGGCGCTCCAAGGCGCCGTTCCACTTGGTGAGTTGGCGGTATCCGATGAGGGCCGCGGCGACGCCGACGAAGGCGAGGAAGTGCTCCGCCTTGCGTTCGTAGCGGCGATGCGGGCGGCGGCATCCGGCGAGCCAGGAAGTTGGGTCGGCCGCGTTCCCCGCATTCCGCTCTCCAGTGATCACATCCGTTTGGGCGCGGTGGGCCGTCCGGCATGAATGTCTTCATGGCATTGACGGCAGATCACCAAAGTCTTCCGCCGTCGCATGGCCATGAGGCGAACCCACGCGGGTTTCTCGCGCCGTCCTGGCTGGTTGAGGTCGGTGAGGTCGCTGTGCGTTGTTGCACCCACAACTCATCCGGCACTAACCGCTCAACAACACTCGTCATACACAGCACCACGACCCACCGAGCCAAACGAAACGACGCCGAAGCTCGAAGAAGCTCAGAGATCCGGACACCTGCGGAACCTGATCAAGTCCTGTTACGGACCGGCTACCTTCGCCGCCCCCGCTTGCTCGGCTGATCACCATGTGCCGACGGTCCGGTATCCGACGCCGGCCCGGCCTCGAACGACGACTCCGCATACGGATACCCGTAGAGACTGGGAAGGTACAGTCCCGGTTGCGCCGTATTCGCCGGATAGCCATCCGCGCCGGAATGACCACTGACCCAGGCAGCCGACTCCCGCGTAGCGGCAGCATCCCAGGCGGACGAGCCAGCAGAATACGATGAGGGAACCACGGAAGCAGCGTCCGACATCCCCTCCGTCCCCGGAGGAAACGCAGCGGAGTGGCTGCCACTCCCCTGCAACGGATACCCTCCGGGTCCACGGGAACTGTAATAACCCACCGGATTCTGCGAGTGCCGCGGCACCTGCGGGTCGATATGGTACCCCTTGTCGGGACGGCCCGGAACACGCTCCTTCAACGCGATCCCATTATCAATCAGAACCTGAATCTCCGCAGCACTCGCCACATTTTGCAGGTGGAGGAGGTTGTGCATCCGCAGCCTGGCCTTATTCTCCCCATCAGACGCACCCTCCCTTCTAAATGTGGGGAGGTGACCGCGAGGGACGAGCGGCTGGCCGTCTTCCTGCAGCGTGTACAATTTCGCCATCTCGAAAGCGCCGCCTGCTCTGGCCGACGCGGAATCTTCCTCACTCTGCCGCGGCACCTGCGGGTCGATATAGTAACCCTTGTCGGGACGGCCCGGAACACGCTCCTTCAACGCGATCCCGTTATCAATCAGAACCTGAACCTCCGCAGCACTCGCCACATTTTGCAGGTGGAGGAGGTTGTGCATCCGCAGCCTGGCCTTATTCTCCCCATCAGACGCACCCTCCCTTCTAAATGTGGGGAGGTGACCGCGGGGGACGAGCGGCTGGCCGTCTTCCTGCGGCGTGTACAATTTCGCCATCTCGAAAGCGCCGCCTGCTCTGGCCGACGCGGAATCTTCCTCACTCTGCCGCGGCACCTGCGGGTCGATATAGTAACCCTTGTCGGGACGGCCCGGAACACGCTCCTTCAACAAGATCCCGTTATCACTCAGAACCTGAACCTCCGCAGCACTCGCCACATACTTCGGTTTGAGGAGGTTGTGCATCCGCAGCCTGGCCTTATTCTCCCCATCAGACGCACCGTTCCTTTTTCTTGTGGGGAGGTGACCGCGGGGGACGAGCGGCTGGCCGTCTTCCTGCAGCGTGTACAATTTCGCCATCTCGAAAGCGCCGCCTGCTCTGGCCGACGCGGAATCTTCCTCACTCTGCCGCGGCACCTGCGGGTCGATATAGTAACCCTTGTCGGGACGGCCCGGAACACGCTCCTTCAACAAGATCCCGTTATCACTCAGAACCTGAACCTCCGCAGCACTCGCCACATTTTCCAGGTGGAGGAGCTTGTGCATCCGCAGCCTGGCCTTATTCTCCCCATCAGACGCACCGTTCCTTTTTCTTGTGGGGAGGTGACCGCGAGGGACGAGCGACCGGCCGTCTTCCTGCAGCGTGTACAAAGCCCTGATCTCCTGATCCATGAAACTCTCCATTATCCAGCCGCGAACACTCCTTGCCCTCACTACGCGCCACACCACCCGCCAGTTCACCCCCCCACACTTAGACGTCGTTTTATTTGGTGAGTCGGCGGTGGCCGATGAGGGCCGCGGCGATGCCGACGAAGGCGAGGAAGTGCTCGGCTTTGCGTTCGTAGCGGCGGTGCAGGCGGCGGCATCCGGCGAGCCAGGAGACCGTCCTCTCGACGACCCAGTGGTGACGTCCCAGCCGTGTGGAGGATTCGATGCCTTTGCGGGCGATGCGGTGGCGGATGCGTCTCTCGCGGAGCCATCGGCGCAGGTGGTGGTAGTCGTAGCCCTTGTCCGCATGAAGCCTGGCAGGTCGTCGTCGGCGGGGGCCGCGGCGGGATCGGACGGGTGGGGTTCCTCGCACGAGCGGTTCCAGGCCGAGGCTGTCGTGCATGTTCGCGCCGGAGAATGCCCAGCGAGAGCGGTAGACCGTTCCGGTCCGTGATCAAGTGGATTTTCGGATCCTGGTTTGCCGCGGTCGGTCGGATTCGGTCCTGTCAGTGGCCCCCTTCTGCGGCCCGGACGCTGACGGAGTCGATGACGCAGCGCGACCAGTCCAGTTCTCCCCGGGCGCCGAGTTCGTCGAGGACGACCCGGTGGAGCCTGGCCCAGACTCTCTCCCGGCTCCACCGGGCGAAACGTCGGTAGACCGTGGGCCAGGCCGGTCACGCACTGCTCAACGACCCACCGAACCAAACGAAACGACGCCGAAGCTCGAAGAAGCTCAGAGATCCGGACACCTGCGGAACCTGATCAAGTCCTGTTACGGACCGGCTACCTTCGCCGCCCCCGCTTGCTCGGCTGATCACCATGTGCCGACGGTCCGGTATCCGACGCCGGCCCGGCCTCGAACGACGACTCCGCATACCGATACCCGTAGGAACTGGGAAGGTACAGTCCCGGTTGCGTCGTATTCACCGGATAGCCATCCCCGCCGTAATGACCACTGACCTGGGGGGCCGACTCCCGCATAGCGGCAGCATCCCAGGCGGACGAACCGGCAGAATACGATGAGGGAACCGCGGAAGCAGCGTCCGACATCCCCTCCGTCCATGGAGGAAACGCAGCGGAGTGGTTGCCACTCTCCTGCGACGGATACCCCTCCGGGACACGGGAACTGTAATAGCCCACCGGATTCTGCGACTGCCGTGGCACGTTCGGGTCGATATGGTAACCCTTGTCGGGACGGCCCGGAACACGCTCCTTCAACGCGATCCCGTTATCACTCAGAACCTGAACCTCCGCAGCACTCGCCACATAATTCGGGTTGAGGAGCTTGTACATCCGCAGCCTGGCCTTATTCTCCTCAGCAGGCGCACCATCCCTTCTACTTGCGGGGAGGTGACCGTAGGGGACGGGTGGCTGGCCGTTGTCCTGCAGCGTGTACAGTTTCGCCATCTCGAAAGCGCCGTCTGCTTTGGCCGACGCGAAAGTTTCCTCACTCTGCCGTGGCACGTTCGGGTCGATATGGTAACCCTTGTCGGGACGGCCCGGAACACGCTCCTTCAACGCGATCCCGTTATCACTCAGAACCTGAACCTCCGCAGCACTCGCCACATAATTCGGGTTGAGGAGCTTGTGCATCCGCTGCCTGGCCTTATGCTCTTCAGCAGGCGCACCAGCCCTTTCATTTGTGGGGAGGTGACCGTAGGGGACGGGTGGCTGGCCGTTGTCCTGCAGCGTGTACAGTTTCGCCATCTCGAAAGCGCCGTCTGCTTTGGCCGACGCGAAAGTTTCCTCACTGTGCCGTGGCACGTTCGGGTCGATATGGTAACCCTTGTCGGGACGGCCCGGAACACGCTCCTTCAATGCGATCCCGTTATCACTCAGAACCTGAACCTCCGCAGCACTCGCCGCATAATTCGGGTTGAGGAGGGTATGCATCCGCTGCCTGGCCTTATGCTCCTCAGCAGGCGCACCATCCCTTCTACTTGTGGGGAGGTGACCGTAGGGGACGGGTGGCTGGCCGTTGTCCTGCAGCGTGTACAGTTTCGCCATCTCGAAAGCGCCGTCTGCTTTGGTCGACGCGGAAGTTTTCTCACTGTGCCGTGGCACGTTCGGGTCGATATGGTAACCCTTGTCGGGACGGCCCGGAACACGCTCCTTCAATGCGATCCCGTTATCACTCAGAACCTGAACCTCCGCAGCACTCGCCCGAAGTTTCGGTTTGAGGAGGGTATGCATCCGCTGCCTGGCCTTATTCTCCTCGGCAGGTGCACCATCCCTTCTACTTGCGGGGAGGTGACCGTAGGGGACGGGTGGCTGGCCGTCGTCCTGCAGCGTGTACAGTTTCGCCATCTCGAAAGCGCCGTCTGCTTTGGCCGACGCGGAAGTTTCCTCACTGTGCCGTGGCACGTTCGGGTCGATATGGTAACCCTTGTCGGGACGGCCCGGAACACGCTCCTTCAACGCGATCCCGTTATCACTCAGAACCTGAACCTCCGCAGCACTCGCCGCATAATTCGGGTTGAGGAGCCTGTGCATCCGCTGCCTGGCCTTATGCTCCTCAGCAGGCGCACCAGCCCTTTCACTTGTGGGGAGGTGACCGTAGGGGACGGGCGGCCGGCCGTCGTCCTGCAGCGTGTACAGTTTCGCCATCTCGAAAGCGCCGCCCGCTCTGGCCGACGCGGAATCTTCCTCACTCTGCCGCGGCACGTTCGGGTCGATATGGTAACCCTTGTCGGGACGGCCCGGAACACGCTCCTTCAACGCGATCCCGTTATCACTCAGAACCTGAACCTCCGCAGCACTCGCCGCATAATTCGGGTTGAGGAGCCTGTGCATCCGCTGCCTGGCCTTATGCTCCTCAGCAGGCGCACCAGCCCTTCTACTTGTGGGGAGGTGACCGCGAGGGACGAGCGACCGGCCGTCATCCTGCAGCGTGTACAAAGCCCTGATCTCCTGATCCATGAAACTCTCCATCTCTAGCCGCGAACACTCCTTGCCCCCACTACGCGCCACACCACCCGCCAGTTCACCCCCACACTTCGGCGTCGTTTCGTTTGGCTCGGTGGGTCGTTGTGCCGTGTATGACGAGTCTTGTTGAGCGGCTGGTGCCGGATGAGTTGTGGGTGTTGTTCCGTCGGGTGGTGCCGCCAACGCAGGTGATACGTCCGCAGGGTGGAGGCCGGGCCCGGGCGGGGGATCGTGAGGTGCTGGCGGCGATCTTGTTCGTGGCCACGTCGGGCTGTACATGGCGGCAGCTGCCGCCGGTGTTCGGGCCGGCCTGGCCCACGGTGTACCGGCGGTTCGCGCAGTGGTCGGAAGCGCGGGTGTGGGCCCGGCTCCACCGCGTCGTCCTCGACGAACTCGGTGCCCACGGTGAGCTGGACTGGTCGCGGTGCGCGATTGATTCCGTCAGTGTCCGGGCGGCAAAAGGGGGCCGTTGACGGGACCGAATCCGACCGACCGTGGCAAGGCGGGTTCGAAAATCCACCTGATCACCGACCGGAACGGTCTTCCGCTGTCGCTGGGAATATCCGGCGCCAAGATGCACGACAGTCAGGGCCTGGAGCCGCTCGTGCGCGGCATTCCGCCCATCCGCTCCCGGCGTGGCCCCCGCCGCCGGCGGCAAGGAACGTTGATCCGGCTCCAGGCCGAGCACCTGCCGAAGGAGCGGGACGCTCCGCCGGTGTGGTTGTGGTCCTCGAAGACCGGCGCCACCCCGGACGACGTGGACCGTTTCCGGCAGGCGTTCCTCCACCGCTTCGACCTGGAGCACACCTTCCGCTCCGCGAAGCAGACCCTCGGCCGGACCACCCCCGCGAGGGCCGTGAGGGTCGAGCCCACGGCGGGGATCATCGACGCGTGGTCGGTGCGGGCCGCCGCGACGATGCCGGCATCCTCACGCGGCTACGACGGCGGAAAGAAGGTGCCGCAAGCGGCACATCGTCACCGACACCCTCGGTCTGCGCCTGGTCGTCGCGGTCACGGCCGCGAACATCGGTGACCAGGACGCAGCGGCGGCCCACAGCGGAGTCGTCGCTTCGACTGGTACCAGGAGGCGCTTGGCTCAGCCGGCGCGCCGCGTCGAGTTCCGCGTGGAGTCCTCCAGGCTCGCGGCGGCCTCCGGCGTCAGGTCGAAGCCCGCGGGCAGCGGCAGCAGAGCGGCGGGCAGCGGAGAGACGGGAAGCCGCAGTGCGCGGTCGTCCGTCGACGGCTCCTGCGAGGACGGGGCCTTTGCCTCGACCGCCTCGTGCCGCCGCCGCTTGAGCAGACCATGGGGCGCGAAACGACGGGCCGTATCTCGTTCGGGCATGTGCGTACTCCCTGGACCTTGAGCCGTGGAACACCGGACCGGTATCCGATACGGGAAGCACAACGGCCCCCGCGCCTCAGCGGTTCAGCATTGCGAGTGATTCCCGACCAGTCGCGGATGTTCCCTCAAGGAGCGGTGCCCGCCTGCCCAGGCGGGCTGGATCTGGCGGTTCACCAGATGCGGGCGTTGGGACCCGGCGAACTCTGGGGCGGGCTCGAAGAAGCGGTCGTTGGTACCCAGTAGGACGATGTCGCCCGGCGGACGGGGCGACCGGTGCCCTTGAGGACATTGGACGTCGGGGGTTTCCCTCAACCGCGCACTGGAACTGTCCGACAGCCTTCTCGACCGTCAACATGGCCAAGAACTCATAGGAGTTGGGGGCAGGAGCACACAGGGATCAGTGTCAGGCGGGCTGTCGGCCGGTCGCGAAGTACGCGGCGAACCCGATCAGACACACACCGGTCGCGCGCTGGATGACGCGGTCGACTCGCGCCGACACGGAGGCACGCCGCAGTTGCGCACCCACCACCGTGTAGCCGATCGCGACGGCGAACTCGACCGCCAGGTAGGCCACGCCGACCGTCAGGAGACCTGCGGTGAGCGGTCCTGGACCGGACACGAACTGGGGCAGCAGCGCGGCGAACAGCACGACGGCCTTGGGATTGGTACCGGCCACTACGAACTCCTCACGACTCAACGCCCACACGCCAGGTGCCCTTGAGTCCGCCCCCGTCATCGCATCGTCGGCGGCTCCTGGTGCCACGCGCCGCGACGACCGCAGGATCCGCACCCCGAGGTACAGCAGGTAGACGACCCCGGTCCACTTGATGGCGGTGAACAACCGTTCGGACTGGAGAAGCAGCGTGCCAAGACCGGCGCTGACCAGCACTATCATCACTGCGAACGCGGCCAGCCTGCCGCCTACGGCGAGGAGCGCCGCACGAGGACCCCGCCGGTACGCGTTCCGCAGGCCCAGCAACTGGTTGGCTCCCGGGATCACCGAGATGGTCAGGGATGCCAGCACGAAGGCAGGCCAATCAATCGCCATGAAACGATCTCCCTCGGACATGGTGGCTTCATCGACGTCTCACGACAGCGGATGTGGACGACTTCGGGACTGCCTCCCGAACTGCCCGATAAACGCTGCTCTGCGACGTGAACAGAGCCGGCCCGGAAAGGGGCCACCGCGCAGCGGGTGTACGCGACAGGCCTGTCGAGCCTGCCCGCCCACAGGCGGGCGTGCCTCACAAGCAGGCGGCCAGCCGCCCGGCGGTGCCCACCCGGCCGGACGCGGCGGCCTGGTGCACCGCGGCGACGAGGTTGGTGCGTTCGGTCTCGCGCCACTCAAGCGCCTGGTCGTGCGCGGTGAACGTCAAGGGGTGGCAGCCGGGGGGCAGTGGTTCGAGGGGGCCCCGGCGCCGCTCCGGGTTGAGGTGGGCGTCGGCGGCGTCCGCGGTGTGCAGGTACCAGGACCACAGCCGTTCCAAAGCCCCGTCCCGCTCCTGCGGTGTCTCTTCGGCGAGGACCCGCTCGACGGCGTAGACGCGCAGCAGGTCGTGCAGGATGTAGCGACCTGCCGCGCGTGCGCTGAGCAGGTGGGCGCCGGTGAGCTCACCGAGCAGGCGTTGGGTCTCCCGCGGGGAGAGTCCGGCGAGGGCCGCCGCCGCGGGCACGGAGAGGTCGGGACCGGAGTGCAGTCCCAGCAGGCTGAACAGCCGGGCGGCCGGTGCGGACAGGGCTTCGTAGGACGACGAGAATACGGCGCGTATGTCCGTGGTGGGGTCGTACCCGGTGAACGCGTCCAGGCTGCCCTGGTTGTCGCGCAGTTCCTGGGCGATGGCGTCGAGCGTGAACCCTGGGTAGGTGGCCGCCCGGGCGGCGACGATCGCGAGGGCGAGCGGCAGCCGGGCGCAGAGCGTGATCAGCTCGTCGGCCGCCCTGGGCTCCGCCGCCAGCCGTGCGGCGCCGATGCGGCGCGCGAGGAAGCCGTGCGCCTCGGCGGGCGTCATCGGGTTGAGCGTCAGCGGGTGTGCCCCGTCGTTGGCGACCAGGCCCGTCAGCTGGCTGCGGCTGGTCACGATGACCAGGCACCCGAAGGAGCCCGGCAGCAGAGGACGGATCTGCTCGGCGTCGCGGGCGTTGTCGAGGAGGATCAGCATCCGGCGGCCGGCGAGCAGGCTGCGGTACAGCGCCGCTTGTGCCTCGGGGGAGGCGGGGATGTTCGGCGCGGGTACGCCGAGCGCGTCGAGGAAGATGCGGATGGCCTCCGCCGGCGGCATGGCTGAGCCGGTCGGATGGAGGCCGTGCAGGTTGATGTACAGCTGGCCGTCGGGGAAGCGGTGGGCGATCCGGTGTGCCCAGTGCACGGCAAGGGTGGTCTTGCCGATGCCCGCCATGCCGCCGATCGCACTGATCAGCAGTGTGGCCGGCGGCTCTCCATCGTCGGGCAGGAGGCCCTTGAGCTGCGCCAGCTCGGCTTCCCGGCCGGTAAAGGTGCCCAGGTCGGCGGGCAACTGCGCGGGGCTGACCGGTTGCCTCGCCGTCGGGGATGCGATCGGGTCCTTGCGCTCCCACGGGGGCTCCTGGGACTCCGCAGGCGCTGAGACGGACAGGTCGAGCGCCGCGTCGGCCGCCAGAATACGGTTGTGCAGCTCCCGCAGCGCCGCGCCGGGCTCGATGCCCAGCTCGGCGACCAGAGTGCCGCGGGTCTTGCGGTACGCCGCCAGCGCCTCGGCCTGCCGCCCCGACCGGTACAGCGCCAGCATCAACAGCCGGCACAGCTGTTCGCGCAACGGGTGCTCGCCGGTCAGTGCGGTCAGCTCGGCGATCACCTCCCTGTGGCGCCCGAGCTGGACATCGATGTCCAGCCGGGCCTCCAGCGCGACCAGTCGCACCTCGGCCAGCCGGGAGCGCTCGGCCTCGGCCAGCGGGCCGGGCAGCCCGGCCAGCGGCGCCCCCTCCCATCGGTCGAGCGCGGCGTGCAGCAGCTCGGCGGCGGCCGACACCTCGCCCGCGGCGCGCAGCTTCGCCGCCTGGGCGACACGCTGCTCGAACACACCCAGGTCCAGGGCGCGGTCCGGGACCCGGGCCAGGTATCCGTCCGCCGCCGAGACCACCACCTGCGGAGACTCACCGGCGTCGCGTCCGGGTTCGAGCACCTTGCGCAGCCGGGACGCATAGGTGCGCAGCACGGAGAGGGCCGCGGACGGGGGCTCCGCGCCCCAGATGGCGTGGATGAGCTCGTCGACGGTGACGGGGCGTCCGCGCCGCAGCAGCAGCGCCGCCAGCACCACTCGCTGCTGCGGCGAGCCCAAGTCCAGCTCACGTTCGCCGTGCCACGCCCTGACCGGCCCCAGCACGGCGAAGCGCAGGGAATCTTCCTGCTCCGCGTTCATGGACACGGTCCGCACGGCCCGGATCACCGGTGGCGTGCCGGCCGCCAGGTGATCTGCGACGGGCGGCTTGTCATACCGCTGGCCACATGTGGTTTTCATGGTGATCAGTTCTTCCGGATTCGTCTCGGGATGAACGCTGTCACTGGGCCCTGTCCGATGGGCTCGGCGCCGGGCGCCGCGGGTCGGCGGCGCCCGGCAGGGTTCATCGGCGTGGTTCCCAACGGAAGAGACGGGAGGCCAGGGCGACGGCGACGACGACCCAGCCCAGTGTGGGGACCAGCAGGATCAGCGAGTCCCCGATGGGTACGGCGCCGTTCCAGGCATTGACGACAAGCTCGGTGGCCGCGCCGCCGGGAAGCACCCGCTTGAGCAGGGCGAGGTCCTCAGTGCCGGTGAGGCCTACCCAGCTGGCGACCGCGATCACCGACAGGCTGACGGGTAGCGTCGTCACCTGAGCGTGCTCCGGCGAGTTCGTGAGCCCCGCCGTGGCGAGTGCCAGGCCGACCATCATGGCCAGCGTGGCCAGGACGGCGGCCGCGAGGAGCGGGGCCTGGGACGGTTCGGTGGCGACCGTGCCCAGCACTATCAGGATCACGACCGCCTGGACCAGCGCGATGACAGTGACCGGCAGGAGCAGCCCGGTGAGGATGTGGACGTCGCCCGCGGCGGTGGAGCGCAGCCGCTTGAGAAAGAGGTTCTGCCGACGCGAGGCCAGCGTGGTCACGGCCGTGGTGTAGAGCCCGAAGGCCATCACGGTGAACATCACGATCGCCGCGATGTAGCCGAGGCCGGCCATCTCCTCGAAGATCTCGTGCTGGTAGACGAAGTACGCGCTGATGGCGACCGGCACGATAAGACCGGTGACCAGAACGAGCCGGTTCCGGAAAATCTGGATCAGCTCACTGAGAGCGACCGCGAACATGGGGTTGGGTCCCTTCGGGGCAGAGCGTTGGTTGGTTCAGCCGCCGGTGATGGCGCGGAAGACGTCGTCGAGGCGGGTCGGACCGGACTCCAGTTCACGGAAGTCCACCCTGGCGTCGTGCGCCCAGCCCAGCAGGCGGTAGAGGTCCTCTTGCAGGCGGAAGGTCTCCACGCGGAAGGCCCCGTCGACCTGTACGGCTCCCATGGGCGGCTCGGGAGCACCGGCCGGGAGAGCGAAGGTGATCACCGACGGCAGGGTGTGCGTCAGCTCGACGACGGTTCCCTCACGGTGGAAGGTCCCCTGGTGCATGAGCCCGATGCGATCGGCCCGTTGCTGCGCCTCCTCCAGGTAGTGAGTGGTGAGCACCACCGTGGATCCTTCGTCGCGCAGTCTGTCCACGGCGGCCCAGAGCGCGTCGCGGGACTGGATGTCCAGACCGGTCGTCGGCTCGTCCAGGATGACCAGCTCGGGCCCGCCGTACACGGCGGTGGCGAAGTCCAGACGTCGCTTCTCGCCGCCGGAGAGTTGCGACACCTTGGTGCCGGCTTTGCCGGTCAGCCCCACGATGCCCAGGACGCGGTCGATGTCGTCGTGCCGCCGCGTCAGCGTGCCGATCAGCCGGACCGACTCCTTCACCGTGAGATCCGGGGAGAAGCCGCTCTCCTGGAGCATGATGCCCATCCGCGAACGCACGGCAGCGCGGTCGCGGGGGCTTTGCCCCAGGACTCGGACGGTGCCCGATTCGGCCGGCCGGTGTCCTTCGATGACCTCAAGCGTCGAGGTCTTGCCTGCGCCGTTCGTGCCGAGCAATGCGTAGAACTCGCCACGCCGCACTTGAAACGAGAGGTCCTTCACGGCATGGAAATCGCCGTAACGGACGTTGAGGTTCGTGACCTCGATCACTGCTGTAGTGGACATGCCTCGATTCCACCGGCCCTGACCTGCTCCCGGTAGTGGCCCCACATCACGTCCGCGCCATGACATTCCTGGCAGGCACGCATGACACGGTGTCACTGGTGTACGGAAAGCCCGGCACGGATACTGGCTGGACGATGTCTGAAATTCCCGAGGCGCCGGCACAGGGACAGCTGCGCCGGCTCAACCTGATCACGCTGCTCCCGGTGGTCGCTGTCGGTGGGCTGTACCTGGTGGCGCTGGACGCCGAGTCCTGGTCGGACGCTGTGGTCCTGGGCCTGGGTGTGGTCGCGGCACTGGTCTCCTTCGTGTCCTGGGCGAAAGGCACTCTGGCCCGGGTCGCCGTACCGTGCCTGGTCATCACCGCGGGCGTCTGGCTCTTCGGTGTGCTGGGGACCGGGAGTGGGAAAGCGATCTTCGGCCTGTCCATCGTGGGCCCGCTGGTCGTGCCGCGGCTGGGCCGCCATCGTGGCGCCGCCGCCATCGCCCTGGTCGCGTACGTCGCCCTCGTCGGCGCGGCACGGTTCCTGATGACAGACGACGACCCGCGCCGGGTGCTGATCACGTATGTGATCGTCCCCGCGGGCGTCACCGCCATCGTGACCGGGCTGATGTTCCCCAACAAGCGGTTCTACGACGTCGTCCACGACTTGGAGGAGTCGCGTCGGCACGAGGCGGAGCTGGCCGTGGTGCGTGAGCGCATGCGGTTCGCCAGCGACCTGCACGACATCCAGGGGCACACCCTGCACGTGGTGAAGCTCAAGGCCGCCCTCGCACAGAAGCTGGTGCACCGCGACCCGGGCCGGGCGGAGCAGGAACTGCACGAGATCCACTCGCTCGTCAGCGACACCATCACTCAGACCAAGGAGCTCGTCTACGCACAGCGTCGACTCAACCTCCCCGCTGAGCTGGAGAACGCGAAGAACCTGTTCGAGGCCGCCGGCATCACGGTGCACATCCGCCGCGACGCGGACGCGGACGGTCGCGCGGGCGAGCTGCTCGGCCAGGTCCTGCGCGAGACAACGACCAACATCCTGCGGCACGCCGAGGCCGGGGAAGTGCGGATCACGCTGTCCGAGTCGGGCATCACCATCGTCAACGACGGCGTACCGGACAAGCCGCTCCCTGAACTCAGCGGTCTCGCCGTTCTCGAACAACGCGTGGCCGACAACGGGGGAAAACTCACGGTGGACCAGAAGAACGGGTATTTCGTGACCGCCGCCGACTTCCCGTCGCCCGGTCCCGAGACACAGGAGGCCCGATGACCACCATCGTCATCGCCGACGACGAGGCGCTCTTGCGCAAGGCGCTCGCCGCGCTGCTGCCGCTTGAGGGCGACATCACTGTCCGCGCCGAGGCCGAGGACGGCGAGGAGGCGGTCCGCGCCACCCTGCGGTACCAGCCGGACGTGCTCGTCATCGACCTGGAGATGCCCGGCGTCGACGGGCTCAGCGCCGTCTCGGCGATCCGCGGCGTCCGGCCGGAGCAGGTGATCCTCATGCTGACCAGGCACGCCCGGCCCGGAGTACTGCGCCGGGCACTCAAGCTCGGTGTCCAGGGATTCGTCAGCAAGTCCGCGGAACCGGCGCACATCGCGTCCGTCATCGCGACCCTGCACGAGGGACGGCGCTGGATCGACCCGGACGTCTCCGCGCTCGCCCTCATCGACGACTGCCCCCTCACCGACCGCGAGATCGACGTCCTGCGCGCCACGGCCGACGGCTACTCCGCCGTCGACATCGCCGGTCAGCTCCACCTCGCCGAGGGCACTGTCCGCAACTACCTGTCCAACGCGATGCGGAAGACCCAGACCCAGACCCGGCACGAAGCGGCGCGGTACGCCCGCGAGCACGACTGGTTGTGACCACCGGTAACCGGCTCGGCGCGTCCGCGCGGGGTGATGCCGTGCGCGGCCGTACGTAGCGGTGCGCCTGGCGAAACCGTTCTCGCGGCTCTCACCGATCGCGACGCACAGCGGAGCGAAAACACCGGCCGGGCGACCTCGGGCCTCAGTCCCCCGGATCCGGTACGCGGACGGCCCGGCGGACCATGGCGCGCAGGGTGGGCTCATCGAGGTGCTCGCCTCGATCCTGAACGGCGGACGTCACTCAAGGCGGGGGGAATCGCATCCCCACCGCGTTGATCAGAACTACTCGACGTCGGCCCGCCCTGTGGTGCGTATGTCTTCGCGGCGGCCGCGACAGATTCGACTGATGAGGATGATCCCGACGGACCATTGACGACTCGCAGCGGGGTGCTCGGGCTCAATGATGAGTAGCGTGCTTCCGCGATTGCCGAGTCCGCGCGCTCAAGAGAAGGGGGCGACGCGTCGACGGGGGAACGCCTGGTCACTTCGAACCCCGGCTCCCCGGCGAACTCGGAACCACCGCTGAGTCGCGCGGCTCGCCGAGCCCGCCCGCCTATTCGTTCCGCACTGGTGAGCGCGGCCGTCGCCCTGCTGCGGGCCTCCTCGCTCAGTCTGCTTGCGGAGCGGGACAGAGAGCTACCGGAGTGGGTTACCACCTCGGCCGCGGTGTCTCTGAAGTGGGCTACGTGTATGTGCAGCCTCTCCAATGGCCCGGTCTCCGCGTCGATAACACGGCGACGCCCCTCGCCAGTTCGCCACAGAGGGTCAAAATCGCTGCCGGAGTCGGGAGCCGTGGGATCGGGATGGGTCACATTCTCTCCTAGAGGCACGGTGAGTCACCGAGGGCAACGAGCAAACGGCACTCGTGGTTCACATCCAGGGCCTGCGTATTTCCCCCACGGTGGGGGAGGCCGTCCACGTACTACGGGCCGCACACCGCAACAGTTCAGCAGCTCCCGTTGATTTCATGCCGGCCATGACCGGCCGGATGTCAGGCTGTTCTGGCGCAAACCGGACCAGAGCCTTGACGGCCCCTCAACCGGTTCCTCTCGCCCGGGTGGTCCGGCTCGCGGGCAACCGACCGGCGACGGACAGGCAAGCACGCGAAGCACCTGGCGGCAGCCCGCCTCAACGGTGCCGGCCCGCCGCCCGGGCCGGTAAGGCCTCGATGTGAACCGAACGGACAGGGAAGCCGTAGAGACCTGTACCTGTGCGGGGCCGCTCCCTTTGGAAGCCTCTATCACCCGACCCCTGGGACCACCCAAAACAACTTGTCGGAGAAAAAAATGCCAAAATCCCCCTCGGAGAAAAAACGCGTCTTCTCGCCTGAGCAGAAAACGGCCGTGTTGAAAGAGTGGATCAAGTGGCACGAAGGCGGCGGAAATCAGCAAGGCTTTGTGGACGATTACAACAAGAGGACCGGGGTACGGGAAAACCCCAGAAAACAAATCACGAAGTGGCTTATCAGCGATTGGTTGGCAGCGGCGAGGGAGAATCCGAAAAAGTTCCCCGACCTGAAAAGCGACCTGCCGGAAGCCCCCAAGAAGAACCACAGTAATCTCTCGAAGGAGGAAAAGGGATCCGCCTTGAACGAGTTGGTGAAGTGGCAGGAATCCGGCAGGACTTGGGCTGATTTCATAGACGATTACAATAAGAGGACCGGGGTGCGGGGAAACCCCAAAAAACAAATCACCGAGCCAACTCTCAGCAAGTGGGTGAAAGCAGCGGCGGAGAATCCGGAAAAGTTCCCCGGACTGGAAAGCGGCACGCAGGAAGCCTTGAAGAAATTTCGGGCCCGCCACGCCTGCGGCAGCCGGCACTCTACTAACGGTAAGAAACCGTACGACCAGGCGGTGGCCTATCCGCTTCCATCCGATATGGCCGACCTGTATGACATTGTCTCTTCACAGCTCGAATCAGAGCTCGCCGCCGACACCTCGTCCATCAACCCCCCTCCGGACTACGCATACCCGTCCTACTACGGACAGGAGTACGGGCAGGAGTACGGACAGGACTCCTCCTACGCCGCCGGCGGAACGTATGCCATGCCACAGGGAATGGAACCGACATTCGCGGCCCCCACGAATCCCTACGCGACGTATGCCGCGTCCGCCGCGCCCGATCCCTACGGCACCAGTCAGTCCAGTGGTCAGGGAGGGTGGCAGCAGGGTGTGGCCGTATCCACGTACCCGCCGGTCAGCCCTTACGCCGCGGAAGCCGGCCAGTACAACGCCTGGGTGACCAACGAGCACCAAACGTCCGGCCCGTCCACCGGCTACCAGCCACACGCACCCACCGCACACAACCAGGGCGAACGCAAAACAAGGGGCCAAAAGCGCTGACCTCCAACCTCGGGTTGAGTCCTTCACCACACCTCAACCCGAGGTTGAAAGAACCCGCAAAGAGCGCGGCCGGCACCTCCGGCCTGGAAATGCTCAGTCAAGTTCATCAGCCGAAGGGCGCAGCGCGAAGGGCACTTTGGGTTACCTGCTGCGACGACTTCGAGCGTTGTCCCCGGGGGGACGCCGCTTGGAAGGCTGCCCGTCGGGAGACGAACCTCCCTCGCGGTGTCGCTTCCCTTCCGCGGAACCGCCGGCACCTCCAGCCGTCCGGCGCGCTTCTTCTGCTCGTATGTTCGCTTCCCTTTGGGATTGCATTCTCAACAGAGCTTGTCGTTCTGCGTTGAAGCTTGCCGCCGTCGTCATAACGCCGAAGGCGGCATCGACGGAGACGTCGAGCTCGTGCTGATTCCCAGGGTCATTCGGATTGTATCTGGCGCCGATTTCGTCAAGAGTTCCGTATGCCTCACGTGCATAGTCCTGCCGGGCCTTGGAATCTACCAATTGGCCTGCGGACAGCATGTATCCATCACGCTCCAACGGGGTCGCGAGCGGGAACTGCTCGTCGCTGTTGAGTGACGCCTGAGCCAGATAACCGAGCGATGGATTCCATGTCGGCGTGTATGAAATAGCTCGGGCCTGGAAGTCGTTTCCCGTGACGATTGATGGCTGCGAGTCGTTCCAGTTACTTGGATGGTAGTCGTGAGTCAGGTCCGGATTCTCCATCATCTGCCTGGCCGCAATCCTGTCCACTACGGGATCGTTGCCCATCTCCCAGGCGTGCTGCCTGTTCGGATAATCGTCGAGCGATGCTTCTGACTCTTGGTACGGCGTCTCTGATTGGCTCTGCTGCACGTGCCTGTAATGCTCGTCGGAGTATCCCTCGGGCGAGTCCGTCATTTATGGCACCTTCCTTCCATCCTGACCTGCGGTTGAGCCCGATTCGATGTGCTCATCCACGCTGGGCATACTGCCTCTGCCTCCCCTTTCCGCATGGGGGTCGTATCGGACGCGGCGTACACACACAACGCTCCTGTAGGGCACCCGGTTCAACAGCCAGGGACTCGGGGTGGGCCGAAGCAGCCGGGGGACGCCGGACGGTGGCGGAGATCTTTCGATCCGGCAAGGGCCTGGGTTTGTCATGCCGGCCGAGCCCGGGATGGTGAGTGCTCGGAGGCGCGCCCGCCGGCTGTGGCGGTACGGCAAGTGACAGGCCGGGTGGAACGTCAGGCCAGTGCGCCCCTCCAGCGCGAGGGGGCAGGAGCATGTCAAAAGATCACGCCGGGGAGAACGCCGCCCGGCCGCTCGGCGAGGTCAGGGTCTGCAGGGTCTGCAGGGTCTGTTCGAGAGTGGTGGGCAACCGGCGGATGGCCGGGGCGGTCAGGGTCGGCGCCAAGGCGCGCATCAGCATGCCACGGTATTGACCAGTGGATTCGCCTGTGTCCGCATCGCGACTGAGTGGGTGCAGGAGTCGTGACAGCGTCTGGTTCATGTCACTTCCACATTCCTGGATGGGTTGCTGACTGATCGGAAGGGGTCCGGTGGTGGCAGCCCACTCGGCCGAGGCTCGGCTTCGTGCCACCAGGCCCGGCACCGGACATGAGGCCGCCGTACCGCACGACTACTCGTTGTCGCCCACCGCGGCGACGGCGTGGCCGCCGAACGCGCCCGGCCGCGACGGTGGTGTCACAGCGGTGGGCAGCGCCGCCGCGTACGCGTCGTCCGGGTCGAGACGGCGCAGTTCCTCGGCAAGCAGCTCGGCCGTGCTCCGCACACGCAGGGCGAGGGTGCGGGTGGGCCGGCCGGTGATGGAAAGGGTCGCCACCGCGCCGACCGGGCGATCGATATGGATCTCGCCCGACCCGGTGTACAGCCGGACCCCTGTCACCACGGGGCCGTCGGTGTCCCGCTGCTCGACCGGTACGCGGAGGCGGTCGGTGAGCCAGCGGGCCAGCAACTCGGCGCTGGGGTTGCCGGGTTCGCTCTCCACCACCGCCGAGGTGACGGTGGCGCGGACCTGGTCGAGGGCCGCGGCCAGCATGGAACGCCATGGGGTGAGGCGCGTCCAGGCCAGATCCGTGTCGCCGGGAGCGTAGGCGGCCGTACGGGCGGCCAGTGCCCGCAGCGGCTCCTCGGCGGCGTACATGTCGGTGATCCGGCGCTGGGCGAGCGCGCCCAGCGGGTCTTCGGCGGGCGCCGCCGGCGCGTCGGTCGGCCACCAGATGACGACGGGGGCGTCCGGCAGCAGCAGCGGCAGGATCACCGAGTCGGCGTGGTCGACCGCCTCGTCGTACAACCGGAGCAGCACGGTCTCACCACTGCCGACGTCGCCGCCGATACGGACCTCGGCGTCCACGCGGGGCCCGCCGCGGTGCTTGAAGCCACGGGTCGGCCGCTTGATGACGGCCAGGATCCGGGAGGGATGTTCACGCGAGGCCTCGGTCGCGGCCTTCACCGCGTCGTGTGCGTTCTCCTCGTCGGTGACGATGACGAGAGTGAGCACCATGCCGACAGCGGCGCTGCCGTTGGCCCTGCCCTCGGTCAGCGCCTTGTTGATCCGGGCGGCCGTCGTGTGCGTGAGGTCGGTGATCATGGCCTGCGCCACTTCCGTCCGTCTCGTGCGAGCATCTCGTCGGCCTCGGTGGGGCCCCAGCCGCCCGAGGTGTACTGGGCGGGACCGCCGTGCGTCTCCCAGTACTCCTCGATCGGGTCGAGGATCCGCCAGGACTCCTCGACCTCCTCGGTACGCGGGAAGAGGTTGGCGTCGCCGAGCAGGACGTCGAGGATCAGGCGCTCGTACGCCTCGGGGCTCTCCTCGGTGAAGGACTCGCCGTAGGCGAAGTCCATGGTCACGTCTCGGATCTCCATCGAGGTGCCGGGCACCTTCGAACCGAACCGGGTCGTCATGCCCTCGTCCGGCTGCACCCGAATGACCAGGACGTTCGTGCCGAGTTCCGCGGTGGCGGTCGAGTCGAACGGCGAGTGCGGAGCACGCTGGAAGACCACCGCGATCTCCGTGACCCGGCGGCCCAGTCGCTTGCCGGTGCGCAGGTAGAACGGGACACCCGCCCAGCGGCGGTTGTCCACCTCCAGCTTGACGGCCGCGTATGTGTCGGTCTTCGACGCGGGATCGATGCCGTCTTCCTGGAGATAGCCGACGGTCTTCTCGCCGCCCTGCCAGCCGGCGGTGTACTGGGCGAACACGGTGTGCTCGCCCAGTTCCTCCGGCAGCCGCACCGACTTCAGGACCTTGAGCTTCTCGGTGAGCAGCGAATCGGCGTCGAAGGCGATGGGCTCCTCCATGGCGGTCAGGGCCATGAGCTGGAGCAGGTGGTTCTGGATGACGTCGCGAGCGGAGCCGATGCCGTCGTAGTAGCCGGCCCGGCCGCCGATGCCGATGTCCTCCGCCATCGTGATCTGCACGTGGTCGACGTACGAGCGGTTCCAGATCGGCTCGTACATCTGGTTGGCGAAGCGCAGCGCCAGGATGTTCTGGACGGTCTCCTTGCCCAGGTAGTGGTCGATGCGGAAGACCTGGTCCGGCTCGAACACGTCGTGCACGAGCGCGTTCAGCTCACGGGCGCTCCTCAGGTCGTGCCCGAAGGGCTTCTCGATCACCGCCCGCCGCCAGGAGCCCTCAGGCGCGTCGGCCAGGCCGTGCTTCTTCAGCTGCCGGACGACCTTGGGAAAGAATTTCGGCGGCACGGACAGGTAGAAGGCGAAGTTGCCGCTGGTGCCCCGGGACGCGTCAAGGTCGTCGACGGTCTCCCGGAGCTCTTTGAACGCCTCGTCATCACCGAAGTCGCCCACGATGAAACGGATGCCCTCGGCGAGTTGCCGCCAGACTTCCTCCCGGAACTCCGTACGGGCGTGCTCGCGCACCGAGTCGTGGACTGTCCGCGCGAAGTCCTCGTCCTCCCGGTCCCGCCGGGCGAAGCCGATGAGCGAGAAGCCCGGTGGCAGCAGCCCGCGGTGGGCGAGGTCGTACACGGCCGGCATCAGCTTCTTGCGCGACAGGTCACCGGTGACACCGAAGATGACCAGGCCCGACGGGCCCGCGATACGCGGCAGACGGCGGTCGGAGGCGGTGCGCAGCGGGTTCGTCCAGCGGTCCGCCCCGGGCGTGGGGGGTGTGTCCGACATCGCGTCAATCCCCTTTCGAGGCGGATTAGATGAAGCATCAACTGTTACCGAGGCTCAATCTACATGAATGGGTGACACGTCAACAATCAGCTCTACGCTTGCATGTATGACTGAGGAACCAAGAGGGCTCTCCCCGGCGGAACAGGACGCCTGGCGCACCTTCGTCCGGTTACAGAGCAAGCTCATCGGCAGGCTCTCCCACGATCTGAAGACCGAGTGCGATCTGTCCACCGCCGACTACGCGGTCCTCGTCAATCTCACCGAGGCGCCCGGGGGCCGGCTCCGCTTCCTGGACCTGGCCGGAGCGGTGGAATGGGAGAAGAGCCGCATGTCCCACCACGTGGCCCGGATGACGAAACGTGGGCTGGTCACGCGTGAGCCGTGCCCCGAGGACGGCCGCGGCGCGTTCGTGGCCGCCACCCCGGCAGGCCGGGCGGCCATCGCGGCAGCGGCCCCACGCCACGCCAGAGCCGTGCGCCGCCTGTTCGTCGGCCCGTTCACACCACAAGAGCTGAACATGTTCAGCGCACTCGCGAAGCGCCTTCTGGAGCAGCTGGAAAGGGATTCGCTCCAGGACGGTTTCGTACCGCGCCGCCGACAGAGCCACGGCTTGGAGGCGAGAGCCGACCGGCGACAGGGATGACGACAGGGGATTGGCCTCCGCCGACGTCGCGCCCCCTACCCCCTACGGAACGAACGCCCCGCCGTGCGCGGTCAGCGGGTACGGCCGCGTGGCTTGAGCGGGGTGGCCGGCAGTTCGGGGGCGGGCAACGGTGCGCCGTCGTAGCCATGGACCGTTCCGAAACGGTCACCCGTCATCCAGGCCGCACGCCCCTCGGCGATCTCCTCCTGAGTTCGCCCGATGAGGTTCCACCACATGATGATCTTCTCCTCGAACGGCTCTCCCCCGATCAGCAGCAGCCCCGAGTCGCTGAGGGCGCGCAGCGGCAGTTCGGTACGTCCCGACCCCAGATAGAGCATGGAGCCGGGATCGAGGCGCACGCCGTCGACCTCGGTGGCTCCGGACATCGTCAGCACGGCGTACTCGAAGTCCGGCTCCACCGGCAGCCGTACGTCCGCGCCTTCGGCGAGCGCGAGGTCCGCGCCGACCAGGGGCGAATACGTCGTGCCCGGCGAGACGGCGCCGTCCAGTGCGCCCAGGATGACGGTGGCCGTCAGCCCCGGACCCGTGACGGCCGGCAGGTCGGCGTGGTGCTCGAAGGCGGGCGCGGTGTGCCGGTGGGCGTCGGGCAGCGCGACCCACAACTGGGCGCCGTGAAGCAGCCGGGGATGTGGCACGTTGCTCTGCTCGGCGTGCGCGATGGCCCGCCCCGACGTCATCAGACCGAGCTGACGAGGACGCAGGACCTGCACGCTGCCGACGCTGTCGCGGTGCAGGACCTCACCCTCGTGCAGCCAGCTCACCGTCTGCAGGCCCATGTGCGGGTGGGGCGGCACCTGCATGCCGGGCTCGTCGGCGATGTCGTCGGGCCCGTAGTGGTCGACGAAGCACCAGGCGCCCACCATGCGCCGTCCCAGATTCGGCAGCAGCCTGCGCACGACCGTGGCGCCCAGGCTCGCCTCCCGCGGGTTCAGCAGCTCCCTGACGGGCCGTCCCGGCACGTCGGCCCGGCCTCCGCACTCACGGAGACCGGGCTGGAGGTCGAGATCACTCATGACGACTGGGTCCCTTCTGTCGCGGCGGGCCGCGGTACGGAGTTGCGCCGTCCCGGGCGTTCGGGCGCGGGCACGATGGGCACGTCACCCCGTACCGCCCGCGTGACGGGGGTCCGGTCGGCGATCTCCAGGAGCCGGGCGCGCCGCTCGTCGTCGAGGTCACCCGTCAACTCGATGCGCCTGGTGATGCGGAACGTCTTGTCCGGCCCCTTCTCGTATGCCAGGTGCACCCGGACTTCGGGCAGGGGCCACTGCTTGCGCTGGGCGTACATGCGCAGGGTGATCGCCGTACAGGACCCCAGCGCCGACAACAGCAGGCCGACGGGCGTGGGCGCCGTGTCGGCCCCGCCGACCGACTCCGGCTCATCGGCGGCCAGCGGGTGGCGACCCGCGCGTATGTCCACCCGGTAGTCCGATCCGGAACTGGTGGCGACCACGGCTGCGGCTCGTACGTACTCGGGCTGGACCCCATCGGCCGTCTCGGTCCGCTCCGGCCGCGACACGTCCCGCCTCACAGCCCGAACCGGTCCCGCTGCCCCTGCGGCACCAGGTCGGCGTACTCCTTGTGCTTGCCGATCCAGCCCCGGATGAAGGGGCAGAAGGGAAGCACTCCGAGCCCTTCCTCCCTGACCGCGTCGAGGGCCGCCTGGGCGAGTACGCCGCCGAGGCCCCGGCCCGCGAACCGCCGATCGATTTCCGTATGGATGAAGGCGATCTCGTCCCGGTACCGGTGGTATTCGGCAAAGCCGGCGAGTTCGTCGCCGTCGAAGACCTCGAAACGCGATCGGCCGGGGTTGTCCGCCACGCGGGATTCCATCGCTCCTCCTCGGGATGGTCGCTGCGCCGTCGTTCCTCCGCACGAGGAGGCGGCTTCCGCGGCAAGACAACCACCAGTGTTGTTGACTAGTCAACCGAACCCGGAGTGACGAACCTCGCGGGGCCGACGCGCCCGCCGGGGGGATGCCGCGACCGTCGTACCCACCGCCGTGTACGCGGCCTCCGAGGGCCGGGGCGCGGCTTCGAGCGGCAGCCGGCCGCACACGGAAACTCTCGGTGAATTTCCGGTGGTCCGAAATGAAGCACAGCCGGAATATCGGCGAATGTCTCCCGAGTCGTGAACTCCCGGTGGCGCCGACCCGTGGTGGCCGTCGCACACGGAAAACCGGCATGAGTCGCCATCCTCCGGATTCCGGGACGCCCGTGCCGATCCGGCGGGTTTCCCCCCGGGCGAACGCGATGGAAGTGCCTACTGAAGGAGTGGACATGCAGAAAGCGACAGGTGAACCGGAGGGGAGTTCCTTCGGCCCCGAGCATCCCTACGGACCCCCGGTCGACGCCAAGAGGGTGAAGGCGCACGAGAAGGGAGTCCCCGGCAGGCGGGCCGACCTGGGCCGCGACGACCGGGTGCGGCTCAACCCGCTGTGGCAGCCGCTCGACGAGATGGAGGACCCGAAGAAACTGATCACCAGGAACCCCGCGGCCGTCTGGCACTACTCCGTGGTGCAGGGGCGCATATTCATGGGCAGCGAAGAGATGGGAACGGTGGTTTCCCGCGGGGAGTTCATGGATCTCAACATCACCATGCAGCGTGATGTGCGCCGCGCCATGGACCACCTGGGACACCCCACCATCGCGGTCGAGTTCAACGAGGACGGTTCGCTCCGGCCCGGAAAGGCCTCGCTCAGCGGTGAATTTCGCTTCTCCCCGGAAAAAAGGCAGTGGGTGATCAACGACAAGTCGGGACGGTACATGAGCGAAAAGGTCCGGCCGGACCTGCCGGAGGCCGAGGTGAAGCAGTGGCTGGAACGGGCCGCCGCGGTCTTCACGACGGTCCTGGGTACGGAGGTGGGCTACGAACAGCTGAAGACGCTGGGGACGACCGCGGCCGGCGCCGCGCCCGCCGCAAAGGCCAACCCGGCCGACCAGCCCAACCCTGCCAACCCGGTCAACCCGGTCAACCCGGCCAACCCGGCCAACCCGGCCAACCCGGCATACGCGTGGGAGCTGCCCGGCGAGGCCGGGGCCGTCCAGCCGCGGCGGAGCGAACGGATCGCCCGGAACGAATCAGGCGCCACCGCGCCGAGTCCGCGCTCGGCGTCCCCGAACGACGCCCCGGCGAAGAGGCGCCGGAGGGCATGACGCCGCCGACTCACGAACGGTCAACCGGGTACTCGCGACGACGAGTTCTCGTTCGCGGCCGAGCGCGACGGCTGCCGTGCCCGGCTTCGGAACTGTGCGGGCGATGAGCCGACCACGCGGCGGAACGCGGTGCTGAACGCGCTCTCGGACAGGTAGCCCGTGGCCCGTGCGAGCTCGGAGATCGACAAGGTGTCGCGGGCGAGGGCGTCGCGCGCGAGGCTCATGCGCCATTGGATCAGGTACTCCAACGGCGGGACCCCGACGTGGCTCTTGAAGGCCTGGGCGAAGGCGGAACGCGACATGTGGCTGATCTCGGCGAGCTCTTTGAGGCTCCAGGAGTGGGCCACATCCGCGTGCACGGCCCGCAGGGCGGCACCGATGCCGTCCTCGTTCAGGGCGCCCAGCCAGCCGGTGGGCCGGTCTGTCTGACCGGCGTGAGCACGCAGCATGTGCACGAGCAGGATCTGTGCGAGGTGGTTCTGCACCAGCGGTCCGCCGGCGGCGGCGATCCCGACCTCGGTGGCCAGGAGATCGATCAGTTGCGCGAGCCGCCCGCCATGAGGATCACCGGCGCGGACGATCACCAGCGGCGGCAGAAGATCCGTCAGGAGGGGCGCGTTCCGGTCGTCGAACGCGATGTGCCCGACGCAGAGGTAGAGGTCCTCCTCGGACTCCGGGCCGATCCGCACGAACCCGTCCTCGGCACTCGCCCACACGGGCTCCGCGGGGCGCGGGCTCGCGTCGAGCGTGCCGGCCAGCACGTAGGGCGGCGGGTTGCCCAGCATGAAGGTGTCCCCCTCCCGCAGGAGCACCGGCTCGTGCCCTTCGAGGATCAACCAGCACGTGCCGCGCACGAGGCCACCGATCCGCACGTGCGGGAACGGTTCGAAGCTCAGGGCCCACTCCCCGGCGGCCAGGAGGCTGGGCCCGATCACCGTGCGGGGCCGGAGCAGGCCGATCGCGTCCGCCACTGGATCCCGGAATCCGAGCACCGACGACACCTCCTGGACGATGCGTAAAGAATGCCGGACTCTGCATCATGGATAGTATCCCAGCTCTCCCGCAGGATCGATGTCGCACGGATTGGCAGCGAGAGAGTGATGGAGACACCCACATGGGACAGCTGGAAGGCAAGACGGCGGTGGTCACCGGGGGCAGTACCGGTATCGGTCTGGCCAGCGCCGTACGGCTGGCGGACGAGGGCGCGTACGTGTTCGTCACCGGCCGACGCCAGTCCGAACTGGACGCCGCCGTCAAGACCATCGGAGCGGACCGGGCCACCGCGGTCGTCGGCGACATCGCGAAGCCGGCGGACCTGGACCGGCTCTACGAGGCGGTCCGGGCGCGGGGCCAGGGTTTGGACGTGCTCGTGGCGAACGCGGCGATCGGCGCGTTCGTGACCCTGGAACAGACCACCGAGGAGCACTTCGACCAGACCTTCGCGGTCAACGTCCGAGGCACGCTGTTCACCGTG
This sequence comes from Streptomyces sp. NPDC094034, assembly GCF_040303865.1. Taxonomy (NCBI): domain Bacteria; kingdom Bacillati; phylum Actinomycetota; class Actinomycetes; order Kitasatosporales; family Streptomycetaceae; genus Streptomyces; species Streptomyces sp. NPDC094034. The sequence goes on from NZ_JBEOUD010000010.1 coordinate 185,213, forward strand.
AAGAAGGCGTTGCCGCTGCTCAACGACGGAGCCTCGGTCGTCCTGGTCGGTTCGACGGCCGGCGACCGCGGGGTGGAGGCGTTCGGCGCGTACTCGGCGTCGAAGGCGGCCGTCCGGTCCTTCGCGCGGACGTGGTCCACCGAACTCAAGGACCGGGGTATCCGGGTCAACGTGGTCTCGCCGGCCTGGATCGAGACTCCCGGGGGCACCGCCGCCTTCGGTGACGAGGAGACCGCCCGGGCCGTCAAGGAGAAGGTCGCCGCGACCGTGCCCAAGGGCCGCATGGGGCAGCCCGAGGAAGCCGCCGCGGTCGTGGCGTTCCTGGCCTCGGAACAGAGCAGCTACGTCGTCGGCTCGAACATCTACGTCGACGGCGGCGAGAACCAGATCTGAACAGGCACCACACGGTGCCGCCCCAGCGAGATCGTGACCGGTCCCGCAAGAGAACCAAGAGCACACGAGTACAGCCCGGACACCGGGCGAGAAAGGCCGTCATGTCCGACTTCGACACGCGCGAGTTCTACGACCGCTACTGCGAGGCGCTCAACGCGCATGAGTTCGACCGCATGGACGAGTTCGTCAACGAGTCCATCCTCTCGCACGGCGCGCCGGCCACGCGGGCGGACGTCGTCGCGGCGCTCAAGAACATCGCCGACGCGGTTCCCGACATCCGCTGGGAGATCAAGGAGGTGGCGATCCACGGTGACACTCTGGCCTGCCACTCCGTCAACCACGGCACCCCCACCAAGGAATGGCTCGGGGTGGCTCCCACGGGCGCTCCGATCGAGATCGACGAGTTCGCCCTCTACCGGATCCGCGACGGGAAGTTCGTGCAGATGTCGAACGTCCACGACGCCGAGGCCCTGAGGAAGCAGCTCGCGGGCTGACCGAGTCGGGCACGGCCGCGCGGAGCCCGACGCATGCGGATGCTCCGCACGATGGCGAATTCCAAGGGTCGTCGCTTCAGATGAGGATCAACTGGCCGAGGCCAGGAGCTCAGCGAGACGCTCGGCCGGGGTTTCCCGGCCGAGCGTCCCTCAGGCGCTTCCCCTCCGGTCAGCCGCCCGCCCGCGCGCGACGCGAGACCACCGCGCGCAGCACCCGCTGTCCCTCGCTCGACAGGTCCAGGGCCCGGCGCACCCCGGCGGCCCCCGCCGTCTCGGCGAGGACCTCCAGGATCGCGATCTGGCGCCGCAGTTCGCCGGCGGCCAGCGGCCCGATCCCGTCCGTGCTCTGCGCGCCGTCCGCCGCGTCCGCCACCGCGCCGCTGTCCTCCCGGCACCGCGCGAGCCGTTCCGCCGCGGCGGCGGGTCCGTCCTCGGCCGCGGCGTCGAACTGCTGGTGGATCTCCAGCGCGACGACGGAGCAGGTGTCGGCCCAGGTCCGCAGCGAGTCGGCCGCCCATTCCGAGGGCGCGGCACCGAGCATGGTCCGGACGAGCGCGGTGGTGACATCGGGCGCGGGGCCGGCGATGGCGTCCAGGGCGTCCCTCGACGCCGACAACCGCGCCGACCAGTCCCGTTCGCCGCTCACGACCCCCGCCCACAGCGGTCGCAGGACCTCGGTCTCCTCGGCGAGCAGCGGCAGACAGCGGTCGAGGCAGGCGAGCCCGCTCGCGGCGAGTCCGCGCTCATCCGCTTCTGTGATCAGCTTCACCAGGCTCATTGACGTCTCCCGTCACGGACGCAGTACTGCCCCCTTTCCCCCTACTGCGTCGAACGGCTGGAATACGTCACTCATTGATCGTCCGGAGCGCGCCCTCGACTCGCTCAACGTGGCTATACGCCGGGTTTTTCCGATACGCCCGGGATTCCGAGTCCATCCAGAAGCCGGAAGAACAACTCCTCGCCGAAAGATTCCGGCCGCTTCAGGCGCAGCACTTCGAGGAGCGTCCCGGGCTCCACGGCGGCGCTCACCGCGCTGCCCGCCTCGGTGGCCCAGGCGACGGCCCGTCGTGTCGCGTCCTCCGCCGACAGGAAGAGCTCTTCGAGCACCATGTCGTTCGCGGCGAGATGGCGGGCCATCGGCTCCCGCGCCAGACAGGCGTACCAGGACCCGCTCTCCGGGGCCGCCGCCTCCACCGCCACGCATTCGCTGCCCATCACGAAGCCGAAGAGCACCGGCGATCCCATGGCCCTGGCCAGCGCGCCCATGTCACCGATGTCGGGATCGCTCGGATGCCACCACACCTGCCAGCCGTCGGGCCGTTTCTGATGGAGCGTCAGATCGTGGCGTACGGCCGCGAGCGCCGGCTGCTCGGCGAGCGGACGCTCGCTCCTGCCCACGACGAAATAGCCCCAGAAACCCATATCCCGCTCCCCCGTACCCACGCATATGTGGGCTACAGCCTCACCCGGCCCGTAAGACCACGACCCGGACGGCACGGATCCACCACAAGGCCGTCACCCCGCGTCCACAACCGCGCGGGCGCGGCGGGCGCCGCCACCCCGGCGCCCGCCGCGCCCACCCCGCCCGCCGCCCCGTACCGACCGGTCACCCGGCGCTGGTCACCTTCGCCGCCAGCGACTGGAACGCGCCCCAGCTCAGGGTCGGTTCGGCCGGGTTCCACACCTTCTGGGAGAGGGCCGCCAGCGGCAGCCTGATCCCGTTCGCCACCTGGTCCTGGGTCTGCGCGTTCGGGAAGTCGCCCCAGATCGCGAACAGACCGCCCTGGATCTGCTTCGAGTACCGCTCGGGCACCGGTGTCGTACCGCGCAGGACCAGCGGGGTCCACTGCTCGTAGATGCGCTTCCCGGTCGGGTAGATGAAGTTGTTGGGCTGGCCGAGCACGTAGTACAGGTACTCGTCGTTGAAGTTCACGACCTTGCGCCCCTCGTTCAGATACTCCACGGGGGGCCGGGCCCCGATCTCCCTGCCCGTCCAGTACTGGACCTCGAAGTCCGGATCGGCCTTCACGACACCGCCCCTGAAGAGGCCGTCGTTCCAGACCTTGAACTTCTTCTTGTACGGGGCGAGGGCCGCGGCGCGGTCGTTCGTCCAGGCGGTCGTCAGATCCTGGACCGTGCCGTTCGGCCCGTACTTCTGGACCGCGAGCTTCGCCAGCTTCGGGTACGACGCCTCGGGGTCGGACACCACCAGCGCCTGGTACTCGTCGGCGCCCAGGTTCCAGTACGGCCCCTTGAACAGCTGGGCGAACTCGCGGTCCAGTTCGTCGATGAGCTTCGCCGCCGCGGGCTGCGAGATGTCGATCGCACCCTTCGTGGCCACCCCGTTCACATTGCGCAGCTGGAGCGAGGGGTGGGCACGCAGGACCGCTCCCAGGTGTCCCGGGGAGTCGATCTCCGGGACGACGGTGATGTGCAGCTGATCGGCGAGCGCCAGGATCTTCCTGACCTCCGCCTTGGAGAGATGCTGCGGGGAGACGATCTCCGGGTGGGTCGTGGACTCTATGCGGAAGCCCTGGTCGTCCGAGAAGTGCAGACCGAGCTGGTTGAGCTTGAGGTCGGCCATCTCGCGCATCCGGGCCTCGATCCAGCCCGGCGTGTAGTACTTGCGGGCGATGTCGAGGTTCAGCCCGCGCTGCGGGCGTGCGGGACTGTCCTGTACGACGCCCTCGGGCAGCACACCGTCGGCGCGTATGGACTGCTTGAGCGTGCGGGTGCCGTAGAAGACCCCGGCCTGGTCGGGTCCGGTGATCCGGACCCGGCCGCCGCTCGTGGTGAGCGTGTACGACTCGGCGGAGCCGCTGCCGCTCTTCAGCGCCAGCTCGACATCGCCGGCGCGGGCCGCGACCGCGCCCCGGTAGGCGATCTTCAACTCCTTGGCGAGCAGCTTCCCCTCGTCGGCGAGGCCGTCACTGCCCTTGGCTATGACGACACCGCTGTTCGAGGCGGGTTTCCAGCCGGGACCGCGAGCCGCCTCGTGCTTCCGTACGGAGGGTATGCCGCGCGGAGGCGTCGAGAGCGGATACGACCGTGTGGGTGACGGCGAGGTGGCGGGGGTCACGGCGGAACGGTCCCCCTGGCCGGAGGTGGACCCCTCCCGCGACCGCGCGTCCCCCGGTGAACCGGATCCCGTGCCCGAGGAGCCACAGGCCGACACCGAGACAGCGGCGGCCAGCGCGAGGACCGCCCCGGCGGCTCGGGCACCCTTCGATGGCGATATCACTCGTAAACCTCCTATATGCGGCTATCCAGCGAAAGTGCGACACGATTACGGCGAAGGTCGCACGGCGGCGTCCATCCCGCGCGCCGAAACTCTCCCATCCGGGTGAAAATCGCGCATCCATCGGATGTCTCCAGCGGGGCGTCGATAACGTTTACGAAGCAATTCCCACTCCGAGCTCAACCGGATCACACGCGATCTCGTCTTTCCGTACGCATGTCCTTACGCATGTCCTCTCATCCGCCCAGGGCGTCCGCCCACCGCGTCCGCCCTTCGCGTTACCTCACGCACAGCGCATGCCGCACTACTTCTGTCACACCGCAGCCGTCCCGCCGCGTTCGAGGAGCCCACGCTGTCCCGCGCGTCCCACACCGGCCACCCGACCCACCACACCAACGGGCCCGCCGACGCCGACCTCGCCCTCGGCCTCCGCCGTTTCAACGCCCTCCCGCCGGGCGACGCCGAGGCCGCGCTGCTCGCCTGCTGCGGCAGCCGCCGCTGGGCTCGGCGGATGGCCGCGCACCGCCCGTACCACGATGCCGACTCACTGCTCGCGGGCGCCGACGAGGCCGGCTACGACCTCGCCCCCGCCGACCTCGCCGAAGCGCTCGCCGCCGAGGCGTCCTCGGGCCCGCCCCACAGCGCGCCCGCCGCGGCCAGGACCGCGCTGCGCGCCGCGCACGCCGCGTACGAGAGCAGCTTCGGCCACGCCTTCGTGATCAGCCTCGACGGTCACCGCCCGGAGGAGTACCTCGACCAGGTGCTGGCGGGGATCCGCGCCCGGCTCTCCCACGACCCGGACCACGAGAGATCCGTCTCCGCCGAGGAGCTGCGCAGACTCGCCCGCGGCCGGCTGACCCGCCTGCTCGCTTCCGGCCTCCGCACGGAAGCGGAAGCGGCCGCCACTACCCCGGTCGCGGCGGACTGTATAGCCGGAAGCGGGCATTCTGGCTGATGGATAGCCCGTCCGTGGCTGTTTGATTGCCTGTTTGATCACACCTATGGGCCCCCGGGCGAACGAACCGACAAGTCGTCGCTACGATGGCCGGGGCCGGTGGACCGTACCCGGCCGGGCGCGACCGACACCACTGTGCTTGATTGAGTAGAAGATGGCGGCCGGCCCCGATCCCCGCTCCCGGAGGGTTTTTCCGTGCCGGCTGGAACGCTGTACCGCGGCCGGGAAGGAATGTGGTCGTGGGTGGCTCATCGAGTCACCGGCGTGCTCATCTTCTTCTTCCTGTTCGTACACGTGCTGGACACCGCTCTCGTCCGTGTCTCACCCGAGGCGTACGACGACACCGTCGCCATCTACAAGACGCCGGTCGTGGCGCTGCTTGAGTACGGCCTTGTGGCCGCCGTCCTCTTCCACGCACTCAACGGCCTGCGCGTCATCGCCGTGGACTTCTGGTCCAAGGGCCCGCGCTACCAGAAGCAGATGCTGTGGACCGCCGTGGGCATCTGGTTCATCCTGATGGTCGGCGCCCTCTACCCCGTGCTCGGCCACGCCGTGCGCGAAGTCTTCGGGAGCTGAGAGTCCGCCGATGTCTTCCAACAACGCAGTCACCAACACCTCTTCCGCGATCGGTTTCGTCGAGAGCGAGAGCCCGTACGACGTCGACCACCCGGCGCCCCTCATCGAGGCGCCGCGCCAGCGGACCAACAAGACCCCGAAGGCGACCCGCGGCAACTTCGAGATGGCCGCGTGGCTCTTCATGCGGCTGTCCGGCGTCGTGCTGGTCGTGCTGGTCATCGGTCATCTGCTGATCCAGCTGGTGCTCGACGGCGGCGTGTCCAAGATCGGCTTCGCCTTTGTGGCCGGCCGCTGGGCCTCCCCGTTCTGGCAGGCCTGGGACCTGCTGATGCTGTGGCTGGCGATGCTTCACGGGGCGAATGGCCTCCGTACGATCATCAACGACTACGCGGAGCGCGCCAACACGCGCCTGTGGCTCAAGGGCCTGCTGTACACCGCCACGGTGTTCACCATCCTTCTGGGCTCGCTGGTGATCTTCACCTTCGACCCGAACATCCGCTAAAGCCGGGGCTGACGAGACAATGAAGATCCATAAGTACGACACCGTCATCGTCGGCGCCGGTGGCGCCGGTATGCGCGCGGCCATCGAGTCGACCAAGCGCAGCCGTACCGCCGTGCTGACGAAGCTGTACCCGACCCGGTCCCACACGGGCGCCGCGCAGGGCGGCATGGCCGCCGCGCTCGCCAATGTGGAGGAGGACAACTGGGAGTGGCACACCTTCGACACGATCAAGGGCGGCGACTACCTGGTCGACCAGGACGCCGCCGAGATCCTGGCGAAGGAGGCCATCGACGCCGTCCTCGACCTGGAGAAGATGGGCCTGCCGTTCAACCGGACCCCGGACGGCACCATCGACCAGCGCCGCTTCGGCGGTCACTCCCGTAACCACGGCGAGGCGCCGGTCCGCCGGTCCTGCTACGCCGCGGACCGTACGGGCCACATGATCCTCCAGACGCTGTACCAGAACTGCGTCAAGGAGGGCGTGGAGTTCTTCAACGAGTTCTACGTCCTGGACCAGCTGCTGACCGAGGTCGACGGCGTCAAGGTGTCCGCCGGGGTCGTGGCGTACGAGCTGGCCACCGGCGAGATCCATGTCTTCCAGGCGAAGTCGGTCATCTACGCGTCCGGCGGCACCGGCAAGTTCTTCAAGGTGACCTCCAACGCGCACACCCTGACCGGTGACGGCCAGGCCGCCTGCTACCGGCGCGGACTGCCGCTGGAGGACATGGAGTTCTTCCAGTTCCACCCGACGGGCATCTGGCGCATGGGCATCCTGCTCACGGAGGGCGCCCGCGGTGAGGGCGGCATCCTGCGCAACAAGGACGGCGAGCGCTTCATGGAGAAGTACGCGCCCGTCATGAAGGACCTCGCCTCGCGCGATGTCGTCTCGCGCTCCATCTACACGGAGATCCGCGAGGGCCGCGGCTGCGGTCCCGAGGGCGACCATGTCTATCTGGACCTGACGCACCTCCCGCCGGAGCAGCTGGACGCCAAGCTGCCCGACATCACCGAGTTCGCCCGTACGTACCTGGGCATCGAGCCGTACACGGACCCGATCCCGATCCAGCCGACCGCGCACTACGCCATGGGCGGCATCCCCACCAACGTCCAGGGCGAGGTCCTCGCGGACAACACGACGGTCGTTCCCGGGCTGTACGCGGCCGGCGAGGTCGCCTGCGTCTCGGTGCACGGCGCCAACCGGCTGGGCACCAACTCGCTGCTGGACATCAATGTCTTCGGACGCCGTTCGGGCATCGCCGCCGCCGAGTACGCGGCGAAGAACGACTACGTCGAGCTTCCCGAGAACCCGGCGTCGCTGGTCGAGGCCCAGGTCGAGCGGCTGCGGAACTCCACGGGCAAGGAGCGGGTCGCCGCGCTGCGCCTGGAGCTCCAGGAGTGCATGGACGCCAATGTAATGGTGTTCCGCACCGAGCAGACGATCAAGACGGCGGTCGCGAAGATCGCCGAGCTGCGCGAGCGCTATCTGAACGTGTCCGTCCAGGACAAGGGCAAGCGGTTCAACACGGACCTGCTGGAGGCCATCGAGCTGGGCAACCTGCTCGACCTGGCCGAGGTGATGGCGACCTCGGCCCTGGCGCGCAAGGAATCGCGCGGTGGTCACTACCGCGAGGACTACCCGAACCGCGACGACGTCAACTTCATGCGCCACACCATGGCGTACCGCGAGGTGGGCGACGACGGCACCGAGTCGATCCGGCTCGACTACAAGCCGGTCGTCCAGACCCGCTACCAGCCGATGGAGCGTAAGTACTGATGGCTACCCCGACCATGGACAAGCTGGAGGCGCTGGAGGCGGACTCCGCCTCCTCGCATCTCATCGCGGTCACCTTCCGGATCCGCCGCTTCAACCCGGAGGTCTCCGCCGACGCCGAGTGGGAAGACTTCCGGATCGACATCGATCCGAAGGAGCGGGTACTCGACGCCCTCCACAAGATCAAGTGGGACATCGACGGCACGCTCACCTTCCGGCGCTCCTGCGCGCACGGCATCTGCGGCTCCGACGCGATGCGGATCAACGGCCGTAACCGGCTGGCGTGCAAGACGCTGATCAAGGACATCATCTCCACGGACAAGACCGGGGCCGTCAGCAAGCCGGTCACGATCGAGGCCATAAAGGGCCTCACGGTCCTCAAGGACCTGATCGTGGACATGGACCCGTTCTTCCAGGCGTACCGCGATGTGATGCCCTTCCTCGTCACCAGCGGCAACGAGCCGACGCGTGAGCGGCTCCAGTCCGCCGAGGACCGCGAGCGCTTCGACGACACCACCAAGTGCATCCTGTGCGCGGCGTGCACATCGTCCTGCCCGGTCTTCTGGAACGACGGGCAGTACTTCGGCCCCGCCGCGATCGTGAACGCGCACCGCTTCATCTTCGACTCGCGTGACGAGGCCGGGGAGCAGCGCCTGGAGATCCTCAACGACAAGGACGGCGTGTGGCGTTGCCGTACGACGTTCAACTGCACGGACGCCTGCCCGCGCGGTATCGAGGTCACGAAGGCGATCCAGGAAGTCAAGCGCGCGCTGATCACGCGGCGTTTCTGAGCGCCGGGTCTGAGCGCCGGATCGGCGCTGGGTCCCGGCTGGGGCCCGAGGGGCTCGTTTCTGTGGGTACGTCATACAGAAACGAGCCCTTCCTGTGTCAGGATCGAGGCTGCCGACAAGCCCAGGGGAACGGGGAGATGACAGATGACTGAGCCCAATCCGTACGCGGACGGCGAGTACAAGTGGGGGCCGACGCCGGGCACTCCTCCGGGCACTCCTCCGGGCAATCCGCCGACCGGCGCGCCGGGCGTACCGGAGTACGACTTCCCCAACCCGACGCTCGCCGACGGAGTGGCGGGTGCCCCCACCGCCGGCTACGGCTATCCCGGCGCCACCCCCGCCCCGGGCTACGGCTATCCGCAGTCCGGCGCGGCGTCCCCGGTGCCGGCGGGCGCCACCGGAACGCCGCTGGTGTCGATCGGTGACATCACGGTCGTGGGCGACTCGATCATCACCCCGTCGGGCACGCTCCCCCTGAGGGGCGCGGTCTGGAACGCGACGGACATGTCCCGCACGGAGGAGAAGATCCCGACGCACGCCATCATCCTGGCCATCGTCTTCTTCATCTTCTGTCTGCTCGGGCTGCTCTTCCTCCTGATGAAGGAGAAGACGACGACGGGCTTCATCCAGGTCACGGTGACCAGCGGCGGCAAGCACCACTCGACGATGATCCCGGCCAACAACGCGGGCACGTTCCAGATGGTGATGGGCCAGATCGGCTACGCGCGGTCGATCAGCGCGATGTAAGCGAACTGCGCTGGATTCGTGAATACGTGCCGAGGGGTAGTCGGGGGCACCCGGTGCGTTCGATGGCGGGTGGGGGCCGCCCCTCAGGTTTCAGTTTCGCGGCTCCGGGCCGGGCATCAAGGGCGCTCCTTCGTCGCGTCGGCAAGCCGATGGGCTGCGCCCACCCTTGACCCCCAACCCTCCACCGCAAGTGCAGCTTTGAGGGGGGCGGCCCGGGGGGAGGGGTCCCCGGAGGGGCTGGGATCGTGGGACGGGTTCTTTCCCGGCCTGCGGCCCGGTGGACCCTGCGGGGCTGCGCGGGAGTGGAGTGGGGCGGCCCGGCACCGGCAAAGCGACTGACCGTCGGGGAGTGGTCGGGACTCATGCCCCGCTGGTGACAGTCCCTTGACGGGTGCACCTGTTGCCTGAGGCGGACGGACTCGCCACCCGCCCCCTATGTCCCAGTTTGGCGGGCCATTCCGGGGCCCCCGGGCGGGTCATGCGTCCTGGGTTCGGCTAAGTCGTCTCCACGGCACACCCCCACCCCCGACAGGCCCACTATCGCCCCATGAGTCACACCCACCCCACCACCCACACACCCCAACAGCCGGGCACCAACCCCGGCCACTCCCCCACCCCGGACCGTGAGGAATGGGGCGGATGTGACCGGTGAGGCGACCAGTGGGCCGGTCGGAGGGGGTGATGCGCCATGGGGCCCGGTTAACCGAACTCAGGACGCATGGCTTTGTGTATCTCTAGGAACAGCGTTTGTCGACAGGTTCCGGAGGCAGTTGGTGATCAACTGGCTCACGGATGTCGAGCAGAAATGACGGCACCGCGCGCAGCGGTGGCGCTGCTTCTGACAGGGGGCATACTCACTCGATGGGTTCGATTTATCGCAGTGCCAGGGGCCGGCAGTCCATCCAAGGCTGGTGTACTGATCAGCTTGATCGGTGGACGGTTTCGCATGAACGCATGAAGGTGACCGTCAAGGAGGTGCCCACCCACGTAGTGGCCGCGGGCTCCGGCCCGACGACGGTGGTGTTCGTCCCGGGCACCAATTTCAATGCCGCTTCCTCCTTGCCGCTGGCGACGGCTCTGGTCACCGCTGGCCATCGGGTCTTACTCGTGGACGTCCCGGGGCAGCCTGGCCTCAGTGCCGCAGAACGTGGGCCCTCTCGCGGCAGGCTGTCCTGGTATGGCGCTTGGCTGGGCGAGACGCTGAAGGAATTGTCGGCCGGGCCCGTGACCGTCATGGGCCATTCTTTCGGCGCTGCTGTCGCCGTCTCGTGCGCTTCGCCGTGCATCGAGCGACAAGTCCTCGTGTGCCCAGGCGGGCTGGCGAGGCTGCGGGTCAGCGCCAGCGTGATGGCCGCCTCTGCCGCCTGGTACGTGCGTCCGACACCGAAACGCAGTGCCCGGCTCCTGCGAGCCATGCACGCGCCCGGCCACCAACCTCGCGCTGAGCTCGTTGAGTGGATGACGCTCATCGCGCGACACGTCCGCTCAAGCGGATCCCCAGGGATCGCCGATCTCTCCCCAACGACTGTACGCCGCTGCGCCGTCGGCGGTGAGCACGACACCTTCCTGCCGCCTCGGCGCCTCGGTCCGGCCGTGCGCAAGAGGCTCGGTATCGACCTTGACGTGGCCGCGGGCAACGGCCATCTCCTGGTTGACGAAGACCCCGAATACGTGGCTGCTCTTATCGGCAACACGGGCGGGACTCGGCCTTCCCCTCAGGCAAGGTGAGGAGGGGGAACCTGCCCCTGCCCCGTTGCTGGAATTCGTTGAGCGACGTTCGCGGGTCGTGGCGGGCTCCTCGGCTCGTGCGCGAGTACTGGCGAGGCGGCATGACCAGCAGCTTTCACCAAGAGCATCCCGATGCTGCCCTGACAAGAACCGCGATGCCTCCCAAAGTCATCAACAGCACCCGACCGTGGTCCGGGGCGCCTCCCAAACTCATCGACAAGTGACGTCACTACTGCTCGATAAAGCCAGGACGCATGACCCGCCGGAGCACCCCCCAAAGCCCCTTCCAAAATGGGACATTGAGGGCAGGTGGCAGGCTCGTCCGCCCCTGCTTACAGGTGCACCCGTCAATGGACTGTCCCCAGCGGGGCATGAGTCCCAACAACCCACCCACATCCACTCGCTGAGCCGGTGCCGGGCCGCCCCACTCCACTGCCGCGCAGCCCCGCAGGGCCCACCGACCCGAGGCCGGGATCCGGCCCCCGGAACATGGGAGCTTCCCCGGGGACCCCTCCCCCGGGCCGCCCCCCTCAAAGCAGCACTTGCGGTGGAGGGTTGGGTGTCAAGGGTGGAGCGAAGCGGAATCGGCGCAGCCGACGCGACGAAGGAGCGCCCTTGACGCCCAACCCGCAA
>NZ_JBEOUD010000011.1:0-195895 GCF_040303865.1 Streptomyces sp. NPDC094034
CAGTGCAATCGCGAGGGTTTCGAGGTCTGTCGTCACAAACGGACTAACGAGACCCTCGCTTCATGCACCCGAAAACTTCGGACTTACTCATCTAGCTCCTTGGCCTGAGAACCATCGTTCTCTAGCGTATCAACGAGCGAGGAGAACGACAGTTCTCCATGGTGGCCCGCACTGGCCGCGGCGAGCCACACCGAGCCGCATCGGTCCACCCAGGCCACCCAGGCCACCCGGTCCACACCGTCCGCACCACAAGGAGCCCGTGATGAGCACCCGCCCACCCCTGCCGCCGTTCACCCTCGACACGGCGAAGCAGAAGGTCCAGGCCGCCGAGGACGCGTGGAACACCCGCGATCCGCGCAAGGTCTCGCTCGCCTACACCGAGGACTCGCGATGGCGTAACCGGGACACGTTCGTCACCGGCAGGAACGCCATCGTCGAGCTGCTGACAAGCAAGTGGGAGCGCGAGCTTGAGTACGCGCTGCGCAAGGAGCTGTGGGCCTTCGAGGACGACCGCATCGCGGTGCGCTTCCAGTACGAGAGCCATGACGCGGACGGCCGGTGGTGGCGCTCGTACGGCAATGAGCTGTGGGAGTTCGACGCGGACGGCCTGATGTCGCGCCGCGAGGCCAGCATCAACGACGTACCGATCCAGGAGAGCGAGCGCCGGATCTTCGGCCCCCGGCCCGACGCGGAGCGCGGGGTGCCCTTCCCTCTGCGTTGAGCCATCAAGCCGTCAAACGTCGAGTCGTGGCGCCGTCGAATCGCCGCGTCATTGGGCGACCGTTGGGCCGGGGCGCCGTCGGGCGACCGTGGGGCCGTTGGGCCGTTGGCCTCAGCCGGCGTCCAGGACCGGGCCCGCGGTGTCGAGCGCGGCCCCCGTGTCATCCGCGAGCGTCACGGCCACCAGCCGTACCTGCTTGGACGGTACGAGTCCGGGATTGGGCCGGAGCATGAACCGCCCCACATAATGTCCGCTGCCCGACGCCCGTAGCTCGATATCGCCGTGCGGCCAGCCGAGCTGCTCGATGTCCCACGGCTCGCGGTCCACCGTCACGGTGCCGTCCTGCTCCAGACGGGCCGGATGGCCGAGAAGACTGCCGTATTCGAACCGGCAGCCCCGCAGCCGCAAGATCTCCACGAGATGACGGCTCACCTGGTCGACCACGGCATCCGGAGAGCCGGTGGACTGCGCGAGCCGGGCGGTGTCATGGATCCGGCTGAGCAACCCGGCGTCCACCACCGTCATGACATGCAGCCGCCTGGCGTGGGCGGCCAGTTGTGACACGGCGAGCCCCACCACCAGCAGCAACACAACGGTGGCGATGTCGGTGGCGCTGGTGACACTGAACCGCTCGAACGGCCGGGCCAGGAAGAAGTCGAACCATAGGGCCGCCGACAGCGCGGCCACCGCGCCGGCGACACGGTTGCCCATGGCGGCGACCGCCACGACGACCACGACAAGGATCAGCGCCAGGTCGGCGCTCGCGATGCCCGAACGGAACGGCAGCAGCAACAGGGCGACCGCCAGTGGCGCGATCAGCGCCGCGCCAAGCGCGATGCGGTCGCGAAGCGGGAATGTCATGGTCCACCTCGCAGTACATCGTGTGCCGGACCGGACCGTCCGACCACCGAATCCAGGCCGCACACCGGCCCACACCTTCAATTCTCCCCCCGCGGCCTCCGGCGACTCGGGCCGTCGACCGTCTTGACGCGGCCCTGCCGTCCGCCGGACGCACCTTGACGCGATCTTGACGTCCGGCACCGGGCGTCAGTGCCGGACGTACCGGCGGACGGCGAATGCACATCGGATGAAACGCGTGTGGAGCCGCCGCGGCACGTGATACGTCTCCGTGTCATGGACGATCTTGTGACTGAGCGGCTCGTGCTGCATCCATTGAGTGTTCTGGAGGCCGAGCGGGTAGCGGCGGCCGAGCCGGCGGACGGGGACCGCTGGGCGCCCGGATATCCCGCCGACGGTGACATGGCGGGGGCCAGGCGCTATCTGACGACCTGTGCGATCACCGGTGATCCCCAGCCCTTCGGCCCCTACGAGATCCGCCGTCGCGAGGACGGGTACGCCATAGGCGGTCTCGGCTTCCACGGCGCCCCGGACGAGAACCTCACGGTCACGATCGGCTACGGCCTGATCCCTTCGGCCCACGGCAGGGGATACGCCTCCGAGGCCCTGCGCGAGCTGCTGCGGTTCGCGCGGGCGAGCGGTATCACCCGTGTCCAGGGCGACACCGACCACGAGAACACCGCGTCCCAGCGCGTCATGACGGCGGTGGGAATGCGGCTCGTCGCGGAGGACGAACAGCTGAGGTACTACGGGATCGTCTGGTCCCCGTCTCCCGAGTCGGGGGTGGGAGACCGGTGGGCCGGGTGATGATCCCGTGTCCCCCGGCCCGACCGAGCGGGCCGCCCGGGACGGGCCGCCTCCCCGCCTCCCCGCCTCCCCGGCTGTCCGTGGCTGTCCGCGGCGCGCGGTGGACGCGATGGCCCCCCGCTCGGCCATGGCCGTGCGCTTCCTTTCGTACCCGACGAGCATTGCGCGTGTGAACCTTCATCGTTCCGACAGGCGGTGAGAGCGGTGGCCGAGCTGGTGAGGGCGCGGCGCACGCAGCCGGTCCTGGTACAGACGGTGCGGTCGGCCGCCGCCGCGACGATCGCCTATGTGGTCGCCCTCCGGCTGAGCAGCGAGCCCGCGCCGCTGACCGCTCCCCTGACGGCGCTGCTCGTCGTACAGGTCACGCTCTACTCGACCCTGACCACCGGCATCCGCAGGGTGAACTCCGTCGTCGCGGGGGTGTTGGTCGCCAGCGGCTTCAGTGTGCTGGTGGGGCTGACCTGGTGGAGTCTGGGGCTGATCATCGTGGCCTCGCTGATCGTCGGGCGGCTGGTCAGGGTGGACGAGTTCGTGCCGGAGGTCGCGATCAGCGCGATGCTCGTCCTCGGTGTGACCCGGGTGGCGTCCACCGCCTGGGACCGGGTCCTGGAGACGCTGATCGGCGCGGTGGTGGGGCTGCTCTTCAACTTCCTGTTCGTGCCACCGGTGTGGGTCCGTACCGCGGGCCAGTCCATCGAGGATCTGTCCCGCCGTATGCGCCAGTTGCTGCTGCGTATCGGGGAGGGACTGACGGAGACCACACCGGTCGAGCGCGCCGCCGACCGGCTGCACGACGCGCGCCGGCTGGACCACGACATCAGCGAGGTGGACGCGGATCTCCGGCAGGCCGAGGACAGCGTGCGGCTCAACCCCCGGGTCAAGGAGGGGCTGCTGAACCGCGTGGTGCTGCGTACCGGTCTCGACACCCTGGAGATCTGCACGGTGGTGCTGCGTGTACTGGCCAGGACACTGACCGACCTCGCCAAGGAGCGTACGGAGGAGCCGCTGTTCCCGCAGGAGGTGGGGATCGCGCTGAAGGAGCTGCTGGCCCGGATCGCCGACGCGGTGGTCAGCTTCGCCGTACTGGTCACCACGGAGGCCAGTCGGAGCGCCGAGACCGCGGAGGCACGGCTCGCCGAGGATCTGGCGGCCGCGCGCGTGAGCCGCGAACAGGTGGCGGGGCTGCTGCTGGAGGGCGTCCAGCGGCACCCACGTCAGTGGCAGCTCCATGGCGCGCTGCTCGCGGAGATCGACCGGATCCTGGACGAGCTGGACATGGAGAATCGCTCCAAGCGGCTGATGGAGGAGTTGGACCGCGCCTCTCGTGAAACGCGTGAGCGATACCCCCGGCCGGCCGCCGCGTGGCAATGGGTACGGGAAGCCCTGCCGCGACGGCGGAGATAAAAGCCGGCCGGAATACCGGACCGGGAAAGTGTGCGGCGACCGGGCTTCTCCCGGCCACCGCCGTGGCGTGAATCGCTCGTCCGCGGCGCAACGGGAAACTCGCGGCGAATTATTGACGGAGTTTTTGCCCGCAACGCTTTGGGACGAGGTGTATTCGGGCGCGGACGCCTTCATCCACCCCCTCCCCGCCCCGCAATCATGGGCGCCATCAGCGAGGACGACGGGATCCGGCCGCTCGGCCGGAAATGATCACGGAGCTTCGCCCCCGCCGCCCATGCGCGCCGCGCGGACCGTGTTCCGGCGTCTCAGCAGGTCCATGGGGTGTGCGGAGAGGGCGAGTTGGGTGGGGCGGTTGATGAGGCAGGTGCGGATGGCGGTACTGTGCGCGCGCGCCGTCATCGTCGGCGGCGCGGTTATAGCGGAGGATTTTGTGACTCTATTCAGCGGATCATGGCGGCGCAGAAGCGCCCTCATAACCGTCGCGACGGCAAGCGCGCTGGGTGTCGGCCTGTCGGCCGTTCCCGCGGTCGCGCACACGCCGACGTGGTCGGTGACCTGCTCCGAGGTCAGCCTCGACCTGACCGCCTACGGCAACAGTGACAAGAACACGGTGACGGTCACCGTGGACGGCAAGGACCTGCTGCCCACGGAGAATTTCAAGAACGACTTCCACCGGAAGCTCGATCTTCCCGAGCACAAGACCGAGCTGAGCGTTCGTCTCATCGTGGTGGCCGCCGACGGCGACCAGTTCTCACGGGACGAGACGAAGACCGCTCCGGTCTGCGACGAGCCCACCAAGCCGCCGACCTCGCAGGCCCCGACGCCGACTCCGACGCCTTCGGAGGAGACGCCCACCACCGAGGCGCCCAAGCCCACGCCTTCGGTGACGGACACGCCTTCGGACGAGGCCAGCGAGTCGGCGTCGGCGACGGTTCCCTCCTCGCAGCCGAGCCCGGCCGGCGACGACCTCGCCGAGACGGGTTCTTCCAGCTCCACCCCGCTGATCGCCGGTGCGGCCGGTGTCGTACTGGTCGCCGGAGCGGGCATCATGTGGGCCGCGCGCAAGCGTCGTACCGCCGGAAACTGATCCACCGCTCGACACACCGCCCCGTCGCCACGCCGGACGCGGTCCGGACTTCCACCGCCAACACTCGGCGGCCCGGACAGTGGTGACCCGGCCATGAGGCATGGACCGGCCGACTGCTCGCCCCCCAGGGGCGCGTCGGCCGGACTCCCCGCGGCGGAGGTGGTGTGAGGTCGAGGAGGTACGGAGCGGGCGCGCGACCCCACCGGGGCGCCACCCCGACGTTCTCCTCGTGCCGTGTGAGGCCCCGCGACATCCCCCGTTCGCGGGGCCTCGTCATGCGCGGTCCGACCCCGGCGCGGACAATGGACCGGACACCCGCCGACAGGCCGTCGACGCGCTGGGGGCGCCATGGATCCGGTGGAGGCTCTCGACAGGATCGCCTTTCTGCTGGAGCGCTCGCGGGCCGAGACATACCGGGTACGGGCGTTCCGTACCGCCGCCGCGGTAGTGGCGGACATGCCCGCCGAGGAGGTCGTGCGGCGTGCCGAGGCGGGCACCCTGGGCCGGGTGCGCGGCATCGGTCCCAAGACGTCGCAGGTCGTGGAAGCCGTGGTGAGGGGATCCGTTCCCGAGTATCTGGCGCGGCTGGAGCGGGACGCCGCCGGGCCGCTCACGGAGCGCGGGCACGCGCTGCGCGCGGCGCTGCGCGGCGACTGCCATCTGCACTCG
This sequence comes from Streptomyces sp. NPDC094034, assembly GCF_040303865.1. Lineage (NCBI taxonomy): Bacteria > Bacillati > Actinomycetota > Actinomycetes > Kitasatosporales > Streptomycetaceae > Streptomyces > Streptomyces sp. NPDC094034. The sequence goes on from NZ_JBEOUD010000011.1 coordinate 5,547, forward strand.
GACTGGTCGGACGGGGGCAGCCCCATCGAGGACATGGGACGGACGGCCGCCGCGCTCGGCCATGAGTGGGCCGTGCTCACGGACCACTCCCCCACCCTCACCGTGGCCAGGGGTCTGACGGCGGAGCGGCTGCGTCGGCAGCTCGATGTGATCGCGGAGCTGAATGCGCGGTGGGCGCCGTTTCGGCTGCTCACCGGCATCGAGTGCGACATCCTTCCGGACGGCTCGCTCGACCAGGAGCCCGAACTGCTCGACCGGCTCGATCTGGTGGTGGCGTCGGTCCATTCGAAGCTGCGCATGGACGCCGCCCCGATGACACGACGCATGATCGCCGCCGTACGCAATCCGCTGACCGATGTGCTGGGTCACTGCACGGGGCGGCTGCTCATCGGACGGAGCCGACGGGATCGCGGCGGATCGGGCGGCAGCCGGCCGGAGTCGGCGTTCGACGCCGACGCGGTGTTCGAGGCGTGTGCCGAGTCCGGCACCGCGGTGGAGATCAACAGCAGACCCGAGCGGCTCGATCCGCCCCGCCGGCTGCTGCGCCGGGCGGTGGCGGCCGGGGTCTTCTTCGCCATCGACACGGACGCTCACGCGCCGGGGCAGCTCGACTGGCAACTCCTCGGCTGCGCGCGGGCGGAGGAGTGCGACGTGCCCGCCGACCGGGTCATCAACACCTGGCGGGCCGAGGGACTGCGGGAGTGGACACGAACCCGGCTGGCACCGGCCCCGGGCTGACCGATGCCGGCCGGGCCTGGCAACCGCGGCGGCGGAGACGGCTGAGCGAGCACGGCTGAGCGGAGACGGCTGAGCGGGGCTCAGCGGCCGTCCAACTCGGCGAACACACTGGTGTCGAGGCGGGCCAGCAGATCGGTCGGATCCTCGTACACCTCCACCGCGCCGGTGGACTCCAGGGCAGCGCGCGAGATGCCGCCCGACAGCAGGGCGACGGGGCGGACACCGGCTCGGGTCGCCGCCTCCATGTCCCACACCGAGTCGCCGACGAACACCGCCAGTTCCGCCGGCACCCCGGCCAGCGCCAGCGCCCGGCCGACCGGGTCCGCGCCGGGCTCGCCCGTCGCCGCCTCGTCCGCGCCCACCGTCCCCTGGATGACGTCATCCGCGTTGACCGCCCCGCGCAGCGCGGCGATCTCGGCAGGACCCGCCGAGGTGGCGAGTACGATCCGCCAGCCGCGGTCGGCGAGCGACCGCAGCAGATCACCCGCGCCCTCGAAGGCGGGCAGCCGGTCCAGGAAGGTCCCGTACAGCGCGGTGTGCGCGGCGCCGATCCGCGCGTCCTGGCCGCGGTCGCGCTCGTCACCGAGCAGATACGCGATCAGTTCGCCGGAATCGAGGCCGAGCGCGCGGTGGATCGACGACATCGGGACCGTGTGGCCGGCCTGGCGGAACGCCTCCCACCAGGCCGTCACATGGAGGTGGTTGGTGTCGACGAGCGTTCCGTCGATGTCGAACAGTGCCGCGCGCGTCGCCATGTGTCTCCCGTTCCCGTTCGGGTCGGGCCCCCGGGGACACGCCCGGGGGCCCGGATGCCTGGAGCAACGTCTTGATCATGCCGTCTTCTCCCGGCCCGGAACGGGTTGAGCGGGGCGTACGGGTGAGTGACCGGCATCCGTGCGGACGCCCGGACGGACACGGCGGGAAGGCCCTACGCGTACAGGCCGTGGAACCAGTCGCGCCACGCGCCCTCGATCGCCTTGGAGTCGGCGCCTGGAGCGAAGTCGTGCACGCTGACGCCCACCGGCGCACCGAAGTGGTTCCTGCCGAACAGCCGGTACATCGCCGTGTCGGTGCGCACACCGATGAAGTACGGATCGCGGTAGTCGACGACGGCGTCGACGGGCCCCGCGCCGGGCAGTTCGATCCGTACGGCCGTCCCCTCCGGCGTCTCGTCCGGCAGCCCGAGTCCCCGGCTCGCGACCTCAAGCGCGTCCGCGGCCCGGGAGGCGGCGGGTCCGTCCGCGCCGGCGAAGACCGCCGCGCGTCCGGTGAAGTGCAGCAGATACTGGCGCAGTGTGTGCAGATAGAAGTCGGTGTGCTTGGAGGCACCGTCGTACTGATTGTCCCAGTCGTCGACGAAGATGCCGCTGTGGACATAACGCACCCACGAACCGCCGCCCTCGCGCGGCTCGATGACATGGTCGAGCTGGTTCAGCGTCTGCTGCGGGATCCCTTCCACGTTCTCGACCCGGCCGGTGAGCCGGCGCGGCGGGTCCCAGGCCGTGACGGTGCCGCCGTGCGGCGCGGCCCCGCCCTCACGGGGCTCGTACTCCATGGGCCACAGCCAGCCCGCCGTACCGGTCGTGAGCGCTTCCCAGACCTGCTCGGGACTCGCGTCCACCTCGAACTCGCGGACGATCTCGAATTCCTTGGACATGACGACTTACTCCTGTGCGTTTGTGGGTGATGCGGGGCGGGACGCGCGCACGGCGGGCCGTGCGCCGGAGGTGTTCCCCCGGCTCCCGACGGCCGGTCCCTCGCCCGCCGGCTCGGCGGCCACGGCCGTGCCGGGCTCCGGCCCGGCGGTGTCGGGCTTGAGGGTGTCGGGCTTGACGGTGGGATGGAGGGCGACGACGATCCGGTGATCGCGGCCGTTGTCGGCGTGTTCGTCGTGGTACTTGGCGATCAGCGCGCTGACGCCGCGGGTCAGCTCGTCGACGAAGGCGGCCCGGTCGGCCGCGGAGGCGAAGCGCACCTCGCCGTCGAGCGCGTAGGTGGCGAGACGCTTACGGGCCTTCGTCGCGCCGGTGATCAGCGCGCCCACGTCGCGTACGAGTCGCGCGGCGACCGCGAGCAGCCAGCGCGCGGAGAGCTGGTCGCGGAAGCGGGCCGGGTCGGGCTGGACAGCGGCCAGCGCGAGCGGCGAGATGACATACGAGGCCGCGGTGGCCCGCATCAACCGCTCGGTGACATTGCCCTTTCTCCGCTCACCCGCGAGCTCCACCAGGCCGTGCCGCTCCAGGGCCTTGAGGTGGTAGTTCACCTTCTGCCGGGGCAGCCCCACCCGTCCGGCGAGCATCGTCGCCGACGCGGGTCCGACGGCCAGCTCGGCGAGCAGCCGGGCTCTCATGGGGTCCAGCGAGACGGCTGCCGCCGCCGCGTCCTCGATCACGGTCACGTCCAACATGGGTCCAGCATCGCACCGAAAGTTTTTTCTGTCCAGAACCATTAACTTGTCGGCAACGATCGTCTCGCCCTGCCGCTCAAGGACGACCGTGCGCAGGGAACAACCCGTCAGTCCGAGGGCGCGGGCGGTGGTGGCAGCCTCAGATGGGCCAGGTCGTCCGGAACCGGGGTGTTGGGGCGGAACAGCGGGGCCGACTCGCCATCGGCGGCCGTCGCGGGCGCGTCGGTGAGCCGGAACCTGGCGCGCAGCCGGGTGTAGAAGTCGGTGGGGCCCAACCGCACCAGCCGCAGCCGGTACTTGGCGCCGTACACACCGGCCCAGTCGCCGGGCCCGAGCACCCCGCGCAACTGTCCGTCGATGCTGAGCGCCACCTCCCCCGAGTGCGGCAGCACCCGCATGGCCACCGGTTCGTCGGGCGCGGCCACGACGGTGCGGTCGAAGGTCATGTGCGCGGCCACGGGCGTGAAGACCACGGCGTCCATGTGCGGGGAGAGCACCGGCCCCCCGGCCGCGAAGCTGTAGGCCGTCGAACCGGTCGGTGAGGCCACGATGACCGCGTCCGCGGAGTACGCGGCGAGCAGCCGGCCGGCGATATAGACCCCCAGGCTGATCTGCCGGTCCCGGACGAGCTTCTCCAGGACGACGTCGTTGACCGCGATGATGTCCAGCGCGACCCCCCAGCCGTCGCCCACCGCGGTGTCCGGCCGGACGTGGGGCGGCGGCAGCGTCGGTACCCGGCCCGAGCGCAGCAGCGCTTCCATGGCGGACGGCATCTGCGGAACGCGGGACGTTCGCATGGTGAGCGTCATCCGCTCCTCGATCTCCGCGCGCCCTTCGTGAACGGCGTCCAGCGCCTTCGTGACCTTCTCCGCCGGGACTTCGGTCAGGAAGCCGACCCGGCCCAGATCGACCCCGAGCACCGCGGCGTCGTTCTTGGCGGCGATCCGGGCTCCGCGCAGGAAGGTGCCGTCGCCGCCGAGGGTCAGGACGAGGTCGGGATGGCCGGCCGCCGTGGCCTCCTCCTGGCCACCGTGGCGCGGTTGATGGTCCTTCCACACATCGATTTCCGTGCAGGGGATCCCGTGCGCGTGGCCCCAGCGGTGGACCGCGATCGCCGCCTCGACGGCCTCCGGGCGACCCCGGTGGACCACGAGACCGATGCGTTCGACCGTCATGCTCGCGCTCTCCGTACGTCCGGTTCCCCTTGGGCGGTCCGCTCCGGCGGTCGGGAACCGCCGCGTACTTTCCAGCATCACCGATGACCCGGCGGGACGGCCGGGGCCGGTCGGCCCCTTGTTGAATTCACCCGAATGGCGGATGGCTCCGGATGCCCCCATCAGGGCGACGACCACCGTGAGCGCTGGCCCATCAGGCACCGGGGGCCATGTCGCGGCGGGGCCGGCACCCTGCCCCGGTTGCCACGGGTCCCGGACGGATGCGCGATGGAGTCGTGCGCGCCTGACCGTGAGGGGCCTGATCCCGCAGACGCGCTTCCCCCACGCGAGGAGTGATCGCTGATGTCAGCCGATGGCGTGTTCGACAGCCCCAGCAGGCTCAACGGTTTGGCCATATACGACAAGGACGGCGACAAGATCGGCAACGTCGGCCAGGTCTATGTGGGCGACCGCTCGGGCCGCCCGGAGTGGGTCACCGTGAAGACCGGCCTGTTCGGCATAAAGGAAAGTCTCGTCCCGCTGTCCGGCGCCCGCCGCGCGGGTGAGGACATCCACGTCCCGTACGCGAAGGAGACCGTCAAGGACGCTCCGCGACTGGACGCCGACGAGCATCTGGACCCCAGTCAGGAGAAGCAGCTCTACAAGCACTACGGTCTGACCGCCACGGGCGCGGGTCTGGGCATGGCCTCGGACACCGCCGCGGGCACGGGCACGACCGCCGGTACGCGCACGACCACCGGCACGGCGCCGGGCGCGGCCTCCGGCACGGGGCGGACGGGAGCCGGGACGGCGACCGGCGGGCTGGCCGGCGCGGCCACCACCGGTGGCGCGGGACGGCCGATGGCCGGGGTGCGCGGCTCGATGCCCGACGAGGGCAAGGAACGGCACGGGGAGGAGCTGATCCGGTCCGAGGAGCAGCTGCATGTCAGCACCGAGGAACACGAGGTGGGCCACGCCCGGCTGCGCAAGGTCGTGGTGACCGAGAACGTGACCACCTCCGTACCGCTCAGCCATGAGGAGGTCCGGGTCATCCACGAGGCGATCGCGCCCGAGGACCGTACCGGCGTCCGCGGCTCCCTCATCGGTGAGGCCCAGACCGAAGTGACCCTGCACGCCGAGGAGCCGGTCATCCGCAAGGAGTCCGTGCCGGTCGAGCGCGTGCGCATGGAGACGGAGAAGGTGACCGAACAGAAGGAGGTCTCCGCCGAGGTCCGCAAGGAGCAGATCGAGTACGACACCGATCAGACCGGCACGGGCATGGGCGGCAGGCGCGGCTCCGGCCGCTGAACCCGACGGCATCCGGCCGCACGCCCCCGCCCACCACGTCCGCGTGGCCGGCGGGGGCAGGCCATACGCACACACGTCGTCTTGCCTCGTGAGTGGCATGGCCTCTCCGAGAGTTCGGACCGGTGGACCAGGTGGATGAGCCACCGGTGGACCAGGAGGGTGCGGGGAGCGTCAGCTCGCGGTGGGGCTGGTGGTGGGGCTTTCGCTCGCGGTCGGGCTGGTGGTCGAGGTGGGGCTCGCGCTCTGCGGCGGCGTGGTGATGGCCTTGCCCTCGGGGCTGACGACGAACCACTTGGCGCCGAACTCGGTCAGGTCCTGGCCCTTGGTGTCGCCGGGCTTGGTGTCTTCCCTGAACGTGTAGAGCGGGTGGCCGTTGTACATGGCCTGCTTGGTTCCGTCACTGCGGGTCGTGGTGGTCAGCAGGTTCGCCTTGACCCCGCTGCCCGCCTGCGGTGTGCCCTTGACGAGCGCGGGCGGCCAGTCGACGACGCAGTCGCCGCTGCACGTGGACTTCTTGTCCTTGTCCGCCTCGAAGAGGTAGAGCGTATGGCCCTTGCCGTTGACCAGGATCTTCCCGAAGGGCCCGGTCTTGACGGATACCTTGCCCACTTCCTCGGACGGGTTCACCGACGGGGAGGCCGTCATGGTCGAGGTCGGAGAGGTGGTGGGGGAGGCCGCGACGAAGTCCGCGGGGTTCTCCTTGGACGCCGATCCGCTCCCGCTGTCGGAGCAGCCGGCGAGCGCCCCGGCGCAGAGTGCCGCCGCGGCCACCGCGGCGGCTGTCCTGGTGTTGATCCTCATTCAGGTCTCCTCAGCTCAGGGGCCGCCCCACGGGCAGCTCAGCGCCCGCCCGATCGCGGCCACAGCACCCACTACACGACAGGGTCGGAAAGCGGGCCACCGGACAGAGCCGTCCGGAGTACACGGCCCCGGGGGAGGCGCCCGTCAGGCGGTCGCCCGGCGCCCGGCGACACCCCCGCGGACCTGGCATGTTCCGGTCTGGGCTCTGCTGATCGGGTGAGGTATCGTGGAGTGCTGCGAAGGGGAGTAGCCCCGCGAACCGGTCGTCGACACACTGGAACCCCCGGGTTCCCGGTGGCCGGGCCCACTGATCCAGTGGGCGGGCGAGACCTTCGGTCAGGCATTGACGGTGTCCGCGCCTTGCGGTCGCCGCCGTCGTGCCGGGCCGAGTCTCCTCCTGGCTCCGTACGGGGCTTCGCGAAGATCCGGGCCCGGCCCTCAGAGAAAGCCACCCGGAATGCATCTCGACCCCCTGGCGATCGTCACCGCCTTCGGGCTGATCTTCCTTGCGGAGCTCCCCGACAAGACCATGTTCGCGTCCCTGGCCATGGGGACGCGCATGCGCCCGCTGTACGTATGGTTCGGCACGTCGACGGCGTTCATCGTGCACGTCGCCATCGCTGTCGCGGCGGGTGGTCTCATCGGGCTCCTGCCCGACTGGATCGTCAAGCTCGTCTCCGCCCTGCTCTTCGCGTTCGGCGCCTTCATGCTGCTGCGCGGCGGAGGCGACGGCGAGGACGAGGACGGCGAGAAGAAGACGGTCACCGGCTTCTGGCCCGTCTATTCCACCGCGTTCATGGCCGTCTTCATCAGCGAGTGGGGCGATCTCACCCAGATCACCACCGCCAACCTCGCCGCCAGCAACGGCACATGGTCCACCGCCATCGGTTCGGCCGCGGCGCTCATGTCCGTATCCGCGCTGGCGCTGCTCGCCGGCCGGTTCATCGCCACCCGCGTCCCCCTCAAGACCGTCCAGCGCATCGGCGGTCTGTGCATGCTGGGCCTCGCCATCTGGTCCGTGACCGAGATCTTCCTGAGCTGACGAGCCGCCACATGGACGAAGCCCCGCCCGTCGGCGAGCGCCGATGGGCAGGGCTTTCCGAGGGGATCCGCACTGGACGGTCCGAATGGGACGATGCGGATGGGACGGTTCGGATGGGACGATGCGGGCCGGCCGGGGGTTCTCAGGCGGCCGGGGCCAGGTGCTTTTCCAGGACAGTGAGAACATCACGGGCCGCCGTGGGCCCGGTGTTGAGATAGAAGACATCGTCATCGACCGGGATCGCCGTCTTGCCGGCGACGGCCGACAGCGTCGGCCAGAGCGGCGCCTTCGTCAGCGCCGACGCCTTGGAATCGGCGCCCTGGACCCCGTAGAACAGCCAGTCCGCGTCGGCCCGGTCCAGCTGCTCATTGCTGATGTTCTGGGAGGTCTTGTCGAACTGCTGGCTCTTGGGACGGCCGAGCCCGGCGTCCTCGGCGATGCCTCCGGTGAACGAGGGCACACCGAAGACCCGCAGCCGGTCGCCGTTCAGCCGCAGGAAGGACACGGTCACCGGCTTGTCGAGGCGCTTGCCGAGTTCTTCCGCGTCGGCGTGGAAGTCGTCGAGATACGTCCGCGCCTGTTCGGTCTTGCCGAGTCCGTCGGCGACGAGCAGGAAGTCCTGCTTCCAGTACAGCCCGGTGCCCTGGGTGGCGATGGTGGGTGCCAGCTCGGTCAGCGCCGTATAGAGGGTCTTGGCGTTCTTGCCCGCGATGTTCATCAGGATCAGATCCGGCTTGATGTTCGCGATGGTCTCCAGGTTCGGGTCGACCCGCGAGCCCACGTCCACGACCTTCGCCAGCTGAGCGGCGTCCTTCGGGAAGTCGTCCTTCAGATACCGGGGTATGAGATCCGCTCCGTCCCCGCGGGTCGAGCCCGCCGGCACCGTGCCGAGCGTGAGCAGCGCGTCGGCCTGCCCTGTGGAGATCACCACGACCTTCTTCGGCGCGGCATCGAGAGTGGTCTTGCCTTCGAAGTGGCTGACGGTACGCGGGAATTGCCCGTCGGGTTCGCCACTTCCCATGCCCTTGGGCACGGAGCGGGGAGCCGTGTGGGTGGATATGGCCGGGGTGGCCGACGGGGCGGACGTCCCGCCGTCGCCCGACGAGTCCGTCGAGTTGGTGGAACAGCCGCTGAGCAGCAGGGTGCCGGCTATGGCGACGCCGCTGATGAGACGGGTGAGAGGGAGATCACGGAAGCGGTACACGAGGCATTAGCTTAGGCTTCCCTAAGTGCAGATGAGTAGGTACGGCGGTCATGCGATGGATCACATATCCGGAAGCCCAGGTTCCGGAGACGCGCGTTCCGGACAAGCGGGTTCTGGAGACGCGCGTTCTGGAGACGCGGGTTCCGGAGAAACGGCGCCGGTGTCCCCGGCCGACGACCGGCGCTCCACAGGGCCGCGATCCGTCGAACCGCCGGGCGGGCGCGCCCGGACCGGCGGGCGCCGCCGCGGAAAGCACCTCGCCGCCCTGGTGGTCTGTCTCGCCCTTGTCGTCCTGCTCGTACTGATCAGCCTGGGCGTCGGCGCGCGGGGCATCCCGCTGGGGACCGTGGCGCGGGTGCTGCTCCATGACGACGGAAGCCCGGAGGCCATCATCGTCCGGCAGTTGAGGATGCCCCGTACCGTCCTCGCGGTGGTCGTCGGTGCCGCGCTGGCGCTGGCCGGCGTCGTCATGCAGGCCATCACCCGCAACCCGCTCGCCGAGCCGGGCATCGTCGGTGTCAACGCGGGCGCCTCCTTCGCGGTCGTGGTCGCGATCGCCGCGTTCCAGGTCACCGGCGTCTCCGGATACATCTGGTTCGCCTTCGCCGGAGCGGTCCTGGCCGCGCTGATCGTCCATGCGCTCACCTCGGGCGCCACCCGCGGACACCACCACACCCGGCTCGTCCTGGCGGGAGCGGCGCTGTCCGCGAGCCTCGGGGCCGGTACGGGCATCATCACCATGTTCCACACCACGGCCTTCGACTCCTACCGCTTCTGGGTGGTGGGGGCGCTGGAGAACCGGGGCACGGAAGCGCTCACCGCCGCGGTCCCCTTCGTCCTGGTCGGGGCGCTGATCGCGGTGGCGCTCGGACCGTCCCTGAACGCGCTCGCGCTGGGTGACGAGACCGGGGCGGCTCTCGGGCTCAGAGTGCCCTGGGTGCGCGCGGCCGGCTTCCTCTCGATCATGCTGCTCTGCGGGGCGTCGACCGCCGCCGCGGGGCCGATCGCGTTCGTCGGCCTGGTCGTTCCACATGTGCTGCGGCTGGTCCTCGGCCCCGACCTGCGCCCGCTGCTGGCCTTCGCGCTGCCCGGCGGCGCCATTTTGCTGCTCGTCAGTGATATCGCCGGACGGGTGGTCGCGCCGCCGGGCGAGATCGAGGTCGGTATCGTCACGGCGTTCATCGGGGCGCCCGCGCTGCTCTGGCTCGTCGTCAGGCGCAAGGAGGTCGCGGCGTGAGCACCCCGCGCCGGAGCGCCGCCCCGGCACGCGTACTGCGGCTTCCCGGCGAACTCACCCTGCGCTACTCGGGCCGTACCGCCGTCGTGATGACCGTCCTGCTGCTGGGATGCGCCGCGGTGTGGACGCTCAGCGTGTTCACCGGCACGTACCTGATCGACTCGGGCCGGATCCTGGACGTCCTCACCGGTGGCGGATCGGGGACGGACCGGTTCATCATCATCGGTCAGCGGCTGCCGCGCGTCTGTGCCGCGCTGCTCGTCGGAGCGGCCCTCGGGCTGTCCGGGGCGCTGTTCCAGAGCCTGTCGCGCAATCCGCTCGGCAGCCCGGACGTCATCGGGTTCACCACCGGCTCCACCAGCGGCGCGCTCGTCGTCATCCTGGCCGGCGGTGGTACGGCCGGCCTCGGTGTCGGCGCGGGCTCGGTGCTCGGCGGGCTGGTGACCGCGGTGGTCGTGTACGCGTTCACCGCGTCACGCGGTGTCTCCGGCAATCGGCTGGTGCTCGCCGGAATCGCCGTGGGCGCGATGCTGGCGTCGGTCAACGACTTCCTCCTCACCCGCGCCGATCTGGAGTCCGCGGAGAGCGCCAAGGCCTGGACGTTCGGCAGCCTCAACGCCGTGTCCTGGCCGCAGGTCACCCCGCTGGCACTCGCGCTGCCCGTACTCGCCGTCGCGGCCCTGGCCGTGGGCCGTCCGTTGAGGCTCATGGAGATGGGGGACGACACGGCCGGCGCGCTCGGGGTGAACATCGCGCGCGTCCGCGCGCTCGGCCTGCTGCTCGGTGTCGCCCTGGCGGGCGCGGCCATCGCCGTCGCGGGCCCGATCGGCTTCCTGGCGCTGGCGGCACCTCAGCTGGCCCGCAGGATCACCCGGGCCCCGGGCGCCCCGATCGGTTCGGCCATGCTCACGGGCGCGCTGATCCTCGCCACCGCCGATCTGCTGGCCCAGCGTCTCCTGTCCCCCTTTCAGATCCCGGTGGGGCTGGTCACCGGGGCTCTCGGCGGCCTCTATCTCCTGTGGCTGCTGTCCAGGGAGAAGAGGAACGCTCGGGCGCGATGAGTCCGAGTCGGCCGGTGGCGAATGGCCCCCGAGGGGAGGAGGTCGCTCCCCGACGGCCGGGCCGCGTCATGCTGGGCGCCCACGAGTGTTTACGATGAACACATGAGGCGATGGTCATCACGAGGCAGGACCCGGCCCACTGGGCCCCGGGTTCTCCTGCTGTCGCTGGTGACCGCGGTGCTGACGGGTCTGCTGGCGATGCACGGGCTGTCGCCCGTACCCCCGCCGCAAGCGCACACCGCTTCCGCTCCGTCCTCGTCGGCTTCCACGTCCGCCCTGGGCCCGGGGTCGTCCTCCGTGCCCGCGCCCTCGGCTCATGTCATGGCCGCCGGCACGGTGGACGGGGACTGCGTGCATCAGGGCGGCGGAGGCGGCGGTCATCTGGATCACGCGGATGCCACCTGCGCCGCCGCCGGTGCCGGTGCCGGTCCCGCGCTGCCGACCCCGCTCGCCTCCGCGCTGTCCGCCGGGCCGCTCGACGTGCCCGCCGCGCTACGACAGGCTCCCGGGACGGCGACCGGCGACCGGGCGCCTCCTTCATTGAGCGAACTCCAACTCCTGCGCATATAGGCGCCGCTCCGGCGGCCGTCCCCGCTGCCGAGCCGATCGCGTCGATCGGCTCGCCGGGCAGATGGCCGCGTTCGGCAAGCCCTTGTCTCCCCCACCACGCACAGGAGTGGTTCCACCATGACCTCGTACCGTCACGCGGCCCGTACGGCCGCCATCACCGCGGCCGTGTCCGCCGCCGCGCTCACCCTCGCCGCCTGCGGCACGGACAGCGGAAGTACCTCCGCCACCGCTTCGGCATCCGCGTCCGCCTCGGCCCCGGCCTCGGGTTCGGCGGCGGGCTCGCTGTACAACGCCGCGGACGTGTCCTTCGCGCAGGGCATGATCCCGCATCACCGGCAAGCGGTGGAGATGGCCGACCTCGCCGCCACCCGGGCCTCCTCGGCGGAGGTGAAGAAGCTCGCCGCCGAGATCAAGAAGGCCCAGGACCCGGAGATCAAGACCCTGTCCGGCTGGCTCACGTCCTGGGACGCGCAGGTGCCCACGCAGGGCAGCATGGATCACTCGGGCCACTCGATGCCCGGGATGATGGCCGAAAGCGACATGTCCACGCTGGAGAAGGCCACGGGCCCGGCGTTCGACACCGCGTTCCTGAACCTGATGGTCAAGCACCACGAGGGCGCGGTCGAGATGGCCAGGACCGAGAAGTCGGCGGGGGCCGACAAACGCGCCAAGGACATGGCCGACGCCATCATCACGTCCCAGAGCGCCGAGATCACCCGGATGAACAAGCTGCTCGACAACTAGGTCGACGAGTAAGTCCGGTCGGTCGGGGGCCGCGCCGAACGCGCGGTCCCCGGTCGGTCGGGCGACGCTACGAGCGCGGGACTCCGCCTCTCCCCGTACGGTCCGCGCCTGCCGGAACGGGGATCAGCAGCTCGGGCCGGTCCCACATCACGGCCGGCGGGTTCGCCGCCACCGTGCCGGTCCGGCGGGCGCCCACGCTGCGGTAGAAACCCTCGGCGGGCGGATGGGAGACGACACGGACGGCGTCGAGTCCGGCGCCACGCGCCTCGTCCGTCATGTGCTCGACGAGCCGTCGCCCGATACCGAGCCCTTGTGCGGCGTCCGCGACGAACATCAGATCCAGCTCGGGCGGATCGAGAACCAGTGCGTAGAAGCCGAGCAGCCGCTCGTCGGTACGTACGGCTTCCGCGGCGCCGCGTGCCTCTCCCCCGCCGGTCGCCACCGCCAGGAAGACCCGGTGGGTCTCGATGTAGTCGGGGCCGACCCGGTACCCCGCGACCATCGGGGCGTACGGGCCCTCGTAGGCGCGGGAGACCCGGACGAGCCGGGTGAGCCGCCGGGCGTCCCGCGCGGTCGCCCGCCTGATCGAGACCGTCGTACCGGCCGCCCCTTCACCCACACGCGTAACTCGCGACACCATGGGGAGAGTATTACACCCGCGTAACTCCCGACGTGGGGCGCCCTTGCGCGGATCCGGACGGCCGACAGGATGAGGACCGGGGCCGGACCACCGAACCGGCCCTGGAGCGCGTCGCGTATGCCAGAGGTCCAGACCGAGACCCGGTTTCTTTCTTTGCCCGGCGGTTATTGGCATGGCCATGCGAAAGGCTCAGCATGGAATCGCACTACGCGCGTCACCCCTTCCAGGCAATGGATTTCGGGAGACCTCATGGAAGCCCACACCCCCACACCGTCCCGCCGCGCCTTACTCCGCTCCGGTGCCGGTCTCGGCGCCGCCGCGCTGGGACTCGCCACGATCTCCGCCTCCACGGCCCGAGCCGCCGACGACCGCCGTCCTCCCGGTGAACGCGGCGCCCCCGACAGCCGACGCCGTGCGTCCGCCGGCTATCCGCCCACCCACTGGATCCCGGCCAGTACCTCCAACTACACGGTGTCCAACCGTCCGACGACATATCAGGTCGACTTCGTCGTCATCCATGTGACGCAGGAGACCTTCCCCGACGCGATGAAGATCTTCCAGAACCCGGCCAAGAAGGTCTCCGCGCACTACATGGTCGCCTCGGCGGACGGCTATATCGGGCAGTTCGTACGGGAGAAGGACGTCGCCTGGCACGCGGGGAACTGGAACTACAACACCCGCAGCATCGGCATCGAGCACGAGGGCTGGGTGGACAGGCCCGAGTACTTCACGGACGCGATGTACGCGTCGTCCGCGGCGCTGACCGCCGCCATCTGCGGCACCTACGGCATCCCACGGACACGCGAACACATCATCGCGCACAGCGAGGTCCCCGGCGCCACGCATACCGACCCGGGCCGGCTCTGGGACTGGGACCGGTACATCGCACTGGTCAACAGCTGACCGGTCGGGCGATCCACCAGGGCGTGCCCGGCGTTTCACCACAGGCGCGGCCGACGGTCGTTGCCGGCCGCGCCATCGAACACCACGGGTACGTCGACCCGTTCGGGTGAGGATTCCCCTCCGGCCTGGCGATCGTCCCGTCCCACGTGCCATAAGGAGGAGGCAACATCCCAGAGGGGAAAGGGAATACCGTGAACAGACCGCGCACCTGGCGCCGGGTCGCCTCGGGTCTCGCCGCACTCGCGATCGCCGGCTCCGGGCCGCTGGCCGCCACTCCCGCCGGCGCCGCCGACGTCACCAACTCCCCCGCCGCCGCCTCCTCCTTCGTGCCGGGCGATCCCCTGCCCGCACGATCGGCGCCGACGCCGGTGGGCGAGCCCAGGGGCAAAGTCGTCTCGCGGATCACCCTGAGCATCCGAGAGGAGCCGACCTCGCAATCCGGCTATCTGGGCGGCCTGCGGCCCGGTACGGTCATCCCCCTCTTCTGCAAGGTCAGGGGCGAGAACGTGGACGGCAACAACCTGTGGTACCTGCTCGGGGACGCACGACCGGGCTATGTCGCGGCCCGTTACGTCGAGAACCAGTCACCGGTGCCGTACTGCCGACGGTGACTTCGCCGAGGGGGGCCGAGAACGGCCGGGTGGCGACGGACGTGAGCCCGCCGCCGCCACCCGGCCCACCGCCCTACGCGAACGGTGTGAGGAAGTCCTTCGGCGCGAGTGCCCGGCTCACGATCCGGGTGTCACCGATCCAGCCGTAGAAGCCCTGGCCGAACCGCTCGTCGAACTGGGTGGCGCCCAGCACGAAGGGCTTGCCCAGCGTGGCGATACCGGTCGACTTCTGGGCCGGGTTGCGCGCGATCTTCGAGCCGTCGACGTACATCACCGTACGGCGGCCGTCGTTGACGAGGGCGATATGCATCCAGCGGCCCACCGGAACGGCGTGGCTCCAGGAGGTGGGGTCCGCGTCCTGGCGCTGCGGATAGACGACGAACTGGAGGAATCGCTCCGGGGAGAGATTGAGGCTACAGGTGGGCTCGTCGGGCGACCAGCCGGTCGTCTTGCCCGCGTCGCCGTTGCGCCCCTCCCAGCTGAGGATCCCCATCCAGGCGTGATCGCCTTCGAAGGGCTCCGGCAGCTTGATGAAGGTCTCGATGGTGTAACCCGAGGTGAACGTGGCGCTGTTGAGCGGGGCGGACGCCGCGGTGGTGAGGACCGCGCCGCGGTCCGGCGCCTTCCCTCCGTCGAAGCGCAGGCTCGCGTGGGCCGGCTGGCCGAGGTGGTGCTCGGCGGACCAGGTCAGCGCGTCGTCCCCGCTCGTGTGCAGCCGACGCACCGTCAGGTCGTTGCCGTTGCCGGTCAGGTCACGGGCGACCCTGCCGTCCGTCACGGGCTTGCCCGCCCGGCCGCCGTCCGGCAGTCCGGAGGAGTCGAACCGCCAGTACGCGACCGTTCCGCGCGGCATCACGGCGGAAGCGGGCCGCGGGGCGGGCGGTACGACCGGGGCGAAGCCGGCGAAGCGTTCGGTGAAGTCGATGTCCAGGCTGAACCGGTCGACCGGGCCGGTCAGTTCGATGGTCTCGGCCTCCAGCGGTGTCCGCTTCTGCGGATCGCGGGAGAGGAACCACGGTGAGAACGTCTCGACATCGATGACCCCGCGGGCCAGATCGAAGCCGTACAGCCGGATCATCCCGGCACCGCCGTAGTAGCGGTCCTGGTAGTTGGTGATCTGGACGTGTACGTCATGACCGGCGTCGTTGGTCAGTACGGTGCGGCCCGGCGGCCAGTAGTGACCGCCCAGGGCCAGGAAGATCTGGTCGTTGCCGCGGACGATGCCGTCCCACAGCCGCTTGCCGTTGTCGGAGAGCTGGGCCGCGCCGTCGTCGTCCGACCACGCGAGGTCATGGGTGGTGAGCACGGTCGGCAGCGTGGCGTGCTTGTCGAGCACGCCCTGCGCCCAGCGCAGTCCCGCGTCCGACACCCGCCAGTCCAGGGCGAGGACCAGCCACTCGCGGCCCGCCGCGCGCACCACGTGGTAGCTGTTGTAACCGTCGGGCGAGGCACCGCCGAAGGTCGGCATGGAGGAGTAGCGCTTCGGTCCGAAGGCCTTGAGATACGCGCTGTCGCCACGCTGGTCGTCCATCGACCCGTTGATGTCGTGATTGCCCGCGAGGACGCTGTAGGGCACCTTGCCGTGCAGGGTACGGAAGGTGTCGGCGGCGAGTTCGATCTCCTCCTCGGTGCCGTGCTCCGTGACATCGCCGAGGTGCGTCATGAACGCGATGTTCGATTCGCCCCGCTCCGAGACGAGATACCGGAACGTCTCGCGCAGCGGCGCCGGGTCGGAGCTGTCGGCGTCGAAGAGGTACTGGGTGTCCGGAAGGACGGCCAGCGCGAACCGGGGGCTCTCGGCGTCGAAGCGGCCTCCGCCGCCCCCTGCCGTGGCCGCCGCCGTCGCTGTCGCGGCCCGCGCCGGTACGGTGTCGAGCGCCGTCGCCGCGGCGCCCGCCGCCGGTACGACCAGCGCGGCCTGTAGGAGTGCCCGTCTGTCCAGGTTCTTCTTGCTGTCTGCCGTACTCATGCGTACTCCATGAACTGGATGTCCGTGTCCGCTGCACTGTGCTGATCGGCCGTGTCCGCACGATGGCAGGGAGCTGAACGATGGCCGCCCTTCGTCGCACGAATCGGACCGTTGGGCGCGAATGTGGCATCGGAAGGAAGTCCTGACCTGTCGGCCCCGGGTCCGCCGGATGTCCTCGAACGGATCCGCGCGGAGTCGTCCGTGAAGGAGACGCACAGCTGCGTGGTGCGGATTAACGAGTCGCCGCTCTCCCGCCTTCACACGCAACAGAGTTGCGGTCCCACGCAACATTCCTCTCTTGATCGCGGCTCCCGGGCCTCCTTATTCTGGTGCCCCTCCCCCCGGTTCTACGAAAGGGCCGTTCATGGTGCCACGACGGACAGCGAGGAAGCGCCGTTATCTGGTGTGCCCGCCGGAGTATTTCGATGTCCGCTATGCCATCAACCCCTGGATGACATCGGAGGTGCCAGTCGATTCCGCGCTGGCGCTGCGGCAATGGGAAACCCTCGTCTCCGTATACCGGGATCTGGGACATGACGTGGAGCTGATGACACCCGTCGCCGGTCTTCCGGACATGGTGTTCGCCGCCAACTCCGCTCTGGTGCTGGATGGGAAGGTGTTCGGGGCGCACTTTCACGCGCCGGAGCGGCGACCGGAATCCGGTCACTACCGGGCATGGTTCGAAAGCGCCGGCTTCGAGGTGGGCACACCGGTCCATATCTGTGAGGGAGAGGGTGACTTCATACCGGTGGGTGGGCTCCTCCTCGCGGGGACGGGATTCCGTACGCTGCCGCAGGCGCACCAGGAGGCCCAGGAGTTCTTCGGTGTGCCCACGGTCAGCCTGCGCCTCGTCGACCCGCTCTTCTACCATCTGGACACGGCGATGTTCGCGCTCGACGACGACAATGTCGCCTATTATCCGGGCGCGTTCTCACCGGGAAGTCAGCGGGTACTGAAAACCCTCTTCCCGGACGCGGTGGTCGCGACCGCGCAGGACGCCAAGTGTTTCGGACTCAATTCCCTGTCGGACGGGCATCATGTGGTCATCGCCGAGGACGCGACCGGTCTCATCGAGGCCGTGTCGGAGCGCGGTTACCGTCCGGTCCCGGTGGATCTCTCGGAATTCCGGAAGGCCGGCGGCGGGGTGAAATGCTGTACGCAGGAGATCCGTACAGAGTAGGTCCGTACGCGCGTGATCGGCACCGCGGTGGATCCGCCGTACACGGGCGCTCATCAGGTTGAGCCCGAGTTCGGCCCGTGCTACCACTGACGGGTTCACAGAAAGCTGATCATGAAACAGCGAAGGGCTGGCAGACATGGTGCTCGGAGACCTCGTCAAGCTGCGAGCGATGGATCCGTCGGACGCCGAGGCACTGTGGCGGTGGAACCACGATCCCGACGTCATGCGCTGGATGAACGACGATTACGCCCAGCCGCTCGGCCGGGTCAGGCGGTGGCTGGAGGAGCGACCGCGCAATGCCTACGGCGAGGTGGTCTTCGGGATCGAGGCGGTCACCGACAGGCACCTCATCGGCATCGTCCAACTGCGCGAGGCCGAGCCGGAGACGGGATGCGCCAAGCTCGACATCTATCTCGGTGAGAAGGAGTACTGGGGACGCGGGTACGCCACCGACGCGATGCGGACGGTCTGCCGCTACGGGTTCGAGAAGATGCGGCTGCACAAGATCTCACTGACCGTCGTCACCGAGAACCACGCCGCGCACCGCGTCTACCAGAAGGTCGGCTTCGTCGACGAGGGCAGGCTGCGCCAGACCTTCCGACGCGATGGCCAGTGGTACGACATGTTCACGATGGGGCTGTTGGAGGGCGAACTCCGTCAGGTGTCGAAGCCGGACGCGTAGAGCGACACGGGCCGCGACGACGGCGTGATTGGTCCATACCAAACACTTGACGCGTGCTTCGCTCACACCTTGAATCAAGTAGTGAACTCCCTTGCCAGATCCCCGACTTGTGCGCGCCTCGCGAAAGGTATGACATGGGCATGAGAATTCACTGGAGACGCGTGGTCGCCCGGCGGCGCGGCTCCATGACCCGCAGGGCGGCATACGCCGCCATCGGCTCCCTCATCGTGGGCCTGCTGAGCGTGCTCCCCGCGTCTCCCGCCGCGGCGGCCACCGGCCAGATCAGCGGACTGGCGGGCAAGTGCGTCGACGTGGCGGGCGCTTCGAGCGCCAATGGCACCGCCGTGCAGTTGTACGACTGCAACGGCACCGGCGCCCAGCAGTGGAGCGTCAACTCGGACGGCACCATCCGGGCTCTCGGCAAGTGTCTGGACGTCACCGACAACTCGACCGCCAACGGAGCCGTGCTCCAGCTGTGGGACTGTAGCGGCGGCGCCAATCAACGGTGGGTCGTGACCGCCGCGCGGGACATCGTGAGTGTGGCCGCCGACAAGTGTGTCGATGTCACGGGCAACAACTCGGCCAACGGTACCCGGTTGCAGATCTGGACCTGCACCGGTGCCGGAAACCAGAAGTGGTCGGCCCCGGCCACCGGCGGCGGCAACCCGGGTCCGGGCGGATTCGTGGTCTCCGAGGCCCAGTTCAACCAGATGTTCCCGGGCCGGAACCCCTTCTACACGTACAGCGGTCTGACCGCCGCTCTCGGCGCCTACCCCGCCTTCGCCAAGACGGGCAGTGACACCGTCCAGCGCCAGGAGGCGGCGGCCTTCCTCGCCAACGTCAATCATGAGACCGGCGGCCTGGTCCACGTCGTGGAGCAGAACACCGCCAACTACCCGCACTACTGCGACTGGGGCCAGCCCTACGGCTGCCCGGCGGGGCAGGCCGCGTACTACGGCCGCGGTCCGATCCAGCTCAGCTGGAACTTCAACTACAAGGCGGCCGGGGACGCGCTCGGCATCGACCTGCTCAACAACCCCTGGCTCGTCCAGAACGACTCGGCCGTGGCCTGGAAGACCGCCCTGTGGTACTGGAACACCCAGTCCGGCCCCGGCACCATGACCCCGCACAACGCGATGGTCAACCAGCGCGGTTTCGGCGAGACGATCCGCAGCATCAACGGTTCCCTGGAGTGTGACGGGCGCAACCCCGCCCAGGTCCAGAGCCGGGTCGACGCCTACCAGCGCTTCGTCTCGATCCTCGGCACCGCACCGGGCGGCAATCTCTACTGCTGACCCCGGGGACAGGATCCCCCGGCCCGATGAAGATCCCGGGGGCCGTCCGGCCGCGGGCCGGGCGGCCCCCGTCGCCGCTCTCTCCGCTACGCCTCTTCGTCCATCCTGATCAGGTGCAGGGACGTGCTGGACCAGTCCCCGGCCGGCAGGTCGGGCGTGATCCCGTACCCGGTCAGTACCGAAGCGTGACGCACGACGCCGGTACGGGTGTCCCGGTAGCGCGCGGTGGGGTCGAGACCGGCGAGTCTGAGGGCGGGGCGCGGTGTGCCGTGGCGCGGGGCCCGCTGCCAGACCAGCACGAACGCCTCCCGCCGGTCCGCGGTGGTGTACTGCACGGCGGACGGCGCGTCGTCGACCGGACCGCGCAGCCGGCGCAGGGTGCCGTGCTGCACGATATGGCGGACCTTCTTGTACTCCGCCACCCACTCGGCGCCCTCGGCACGCTCCGCCGCGGTCCAGCGCCCGAGATCGCCGCCCACCGCCAGCACCCCCGCCATCGCGACATGGAACCGGTAACGCAGCGGCACCGAGCGGCCGGTGAGCTGGTTGGGCACATCCGTCACCCAGGCCGCCATGGTCCGTGCCGGGTAGATCTGACCGAATCCGTGCTGGATCGAGACCCGGTCCGCCGCGTCGGTGTTGTCGGACGGCCACGCCTGGTCCGTACGCGAGAGGATGGCCAGGTCCACCCGGCCACCGCCGCCACTGCATGACTCGATCCGCAGTCCCGGGTGGTCCGCGCGCAGCCGGTCGATCACCGCGTACAGATTGCGTGTGTACCGCGTCCACACCACATCCTCGCCGTCCTCGCGGCCGGGCCAGCCGGCCTCGCTGAAGGCGCGGTTCATGTCCCACTTGAGGAAGTCGATCCCGTTCTCCGCGACCAGCCGCGTCAGCCAGCCGTACGCCCACTCGGCGACATCGTCCCTGGCGAAGTTGAGCACGAGCTGGTTGCGCAGCTCGGTGCGGGTGCGGTGCGGGAAGTGCAGTACCCAGTCCGGGTGTGCGCGGTACAGGTCGCTGTCCGGGTTGACCATCTCGGGCTCCACCCAGAGGCCGAAACGCATGCCGAGCCGGTGGACCTCCTCGATCAGCGGCGTGAGCCCGTCGGGGAAGCCCTTGGCCGCGGGCGCCCAGTCGCCCAGTCCGGCCGTGTCGTCGCGGCGCCCGCCGTACCAGCCGTCGTCGACGACGTAGAGCTCCACACCGAGCTCGGCGGCCCGCGCCGCCAGCGCCTTCTGTCCGGCCTCGTCGACCTCGAAGCCGGTGGCCTCCCAGGAGTTGAACAGTACGGGGCGCAACTCCTCGGGGTGCGGCAGCACATGGGCCAGGATGTACGCGTGCCAGGCGCGGCTGGCGGCGCCGAAGCCGCCGTCGGTGTACACGGCCGCGTAGCGCGGGGTCACGTACTCCTCGCCGGGACGGAGTGGGAGTGCCGAGCCGTCGTGTCCGGCTCCGCCGGTGAAGGCGGTACGTCCGTCGGGGGTGCGCTGCACGGTGACCTGCCAGCTTCCGCTCCACGCCAGGGCCGCGCTCCACACCTCGCCCCGGTCCTCGGTGGCGTCGCCGGCGTCCAGCATCAGCCAGGGGTTCGCGTGATGGCTGGTGATGCCCCGCCGACTGGTGAACACGGTCTCGCCGTGCGGTACCGGCTCCCGGTGGAGCACGCCCTCCGCCGACCACTGTCCGGTGACATGGCTGATCCGGTAGTCGTCGCGCGGCGGCAGGGTCCAGGCCGCGGAGTCCGCGCGGCGCAGCGAGACCGGCTCCCGTCCGGTGTTGCGCAGCACGGTCCACCGTTCGATGACATCGGTGTCCTCGTGGACGCGGTAGTGCAGGGTGACCGAGAGCGGGTAGTGGCGGTCGCGGAACTCCAGGGCCAGCTCGGCTGTTCCGGGCGCCGGTGCGCTGGTGCGATGGCCGACGGCCCGCCACTCGAAGGCGCGGGTGCCGTCGGCGAACCGTACCCGCAGGGAGGGCGCCCCGTACCGGGCCCCTCCGTCGACGGGCAGTTCCTCGCCCGCCGCCGGACGGCCCTCGAAACTGCTGATCTCCACGGCCGGAGGAGGTACGAGCTCCCCGGCCGCCGCGAGGGTCAGCCGCGGTCCCCACGCGAGGTGGCAGGGCGCTCCCGTGTCATCGATCCGCAGCGCGTACGACGTGCGCGCGGTGGAGAGCAGCCAGACCCCGGAGGCCGGGGCGAAGGAGATCAGAGACATTGATCCTCGCGTTCGATTAGCGCCACAGGAGAGGTGAGCAGCCAACCTCTCCTTCGATCAGCTGTCAACACCTGGGGTGAATCTGGCTTTTACAGGTTGGTGGTACCCCCAGAAGACCCTTCACATGAAGTCTGTTTCTTTCATTGACAGCAGAAAAGAATCAACCTAGCTTTCCGGCCATGCGCTCCACCACTCCTCATGAGGCGGTCCCGGCGACGACGCCGGCCGCTTCCCTCGTCTTCACGACCGTGCTGTCCCACGGCCCGCTCACCCGGGCCGAGATCGGACGGCGGGCCCGGCTGTCCCCGGCCGCGGTCACCAAGGCGGTGCGCCCGCTGATGGAGGTCGGGTATCTGGTCGAAGGGGTGGACGAAGGCGCGCCGCCCGCTCTCGGACGTCCGGCCAACCTGGTACGGGTCGACGCGGGCCGGGCGCTGTTCATCGGGATCAAGGTGACGGGCGACGAGATCATCGCCGTCCTGGCCGACCTGTGCTGCCATATCCGGGTCGCCCGGCATGTCCGGCTCACGGACCGTGAGCCCGCGGCGGTGCTCCCCGCCCTCACCGCGCTGGTGCGCGAACTGCTCCTGGAGGCCGATGGCTTCGGTGTGCGGGTGCGGGGGCTGGGCATCGCCGTCTCGGGTGATGTGGACCGTACGGACGGTGTGGTGCGCTACTCGCCGTTCCTGGAGTGGCGGGACATCCCGCTCGCCGAGATCGTCGGAACCGCGACCGGTCTGCCGGTCACGGTCGACAACGACGTACGGGCGCTGACGGTCGCCGAGCAGTGGTTCGGGGCCGGGGTCGGGCTCTCCGACTTCGCCCTGGTGACCGTGGGCGCCGGCATCGGCTGTGGCCTGGTGGTGCATGGCCGGGTGGTGTCGGGCGCGCATGGCGTGGCCGGCGAGATCGGGCATCTGTCCATCGACCCGCTCGGTCCGCCGTGCCACTGCGGCAACCACGGATGCGTCGAGGCCATCGCGGCGGACCCGGCGATCCTGCGCGGGGTCCGGGAGGCCACGGGCAAGCCCGTGACCACCGCGGCCGAGGCGCTGGAGATGGCCCACGGCGGGGACCCCGGGGTCCGGGAGGTCTACGCGCGGGCGGGCGAGGCCATCGGCAGGGCCATCGGATCCGTGGTCAATGTCCTCGGTCCGGAGCGAGTGATCATCTCCGGCGAGGGCCTGGCCGCGTACGACTTGTTCGCCGAGGGCATCCGCGACGCGTTCGCCGCGTCCGCCTTCGGCACCGCCGCGCAGTGCGACGTGATGACACGTCCCCTGCCCTTCGAGGAGTGGGCGCGCGGGGCCGCGGCCACCGCGATCCAGTCCTTCATCGGATCCGACACGCAATAGGAGTAGCGATGACGCTGCAGAGCCGCACCCACCGGTCCCCCGCGGGTCCAGACCGCAGAAGGGTGGTCCAGGGGCTGTTCGGTGCCGGGGCCGGGGCCCTGGCCATGCCCGCCCTCACCGCCTGCGGCGCGGGGGCCGCGTCCGACCCGAAGACGGTGACCTTCGGCTCGAACGGCGCGGACGCCACACCGAAGAAGGCGTACGCCGCGGTGACCGACGCCTTCGAGAAGGACAGCAAGCTCACGGTCAAGACGAACACGGTCGACCACGACACGTTCCAGAAGAGCATCTCCACCTATCTCCAGGGCACCCCGGACGATGTCTTCACCTGGTTCGCCGGCTACCGCATGCAGTACTTCGCCAAGAAGGGCCTCGCCAGCCCCATCGACGAGGTGTGGGAGACGATAGGCGCCGGCTACAGCGACGCCGCCAAGCAGCTCTCCAAGGGTGAGGACGGGAAGTACTACTTCGTCCCGCTGTACAACTACCCGTGGGCCGTCTTCTACCGCAAGAGTGTCTTCCAGCAGTACGGCTACGAGATCCCCGTGACCTGGAGCCAGTTCACCGCCCTGGCCAAACGGATGAAGAAGGACGGGCTCTCCCCCATCGCGTCCGGGTACGGCGGCGGTGACATCTGGAGCATCCTCGGTGCCTTCGACTATCTCAACCTGCGCGCCAACGGCTACGACTTCCATATGTCCCTGATGCGCGGTCAGGTCTCCTGGACCGACAAGCGCACCGCCAGGACCATCGACCTGTGGCGCGAGCTCACCCCGTACTACCAGAAGGGCGCGGGCGGGCGCTCCTGGCAGGACGCCGCACAGTCGCTGCTCGACAAGAAGTCCGGCATGGCGATCATCGGTCTCTTCCTGGGGCAGCAGGTCACCGACGAGTCCCTGCGCTCCGACATCGACTTCTTCCCGTTCCCGGAGATCGACCCGGCATACGGCCAGGACGCGGTCGAGGCGCCCACCGACGGCTTCATGCTGAGCCGCAAGCCGAAGAACCCGGACGCCGCACGCCAGTTCCTCGAATTCCTCGGCGGTGCCAAGGCCGAGAACCTCTACATGGGCGTCGACCCGAGCAATGTCGCCGTCAACTCCGCCGCCACCACCGGCTCGTACAACGCGCTCCAGAAGAAGTCCGCCGAACTCATCGCCGGCGCCAAGCACATCACCCAGTTCGGGGACCGCGAC
This sequence comes from Streptomyces sp. NPDC094034, assembly GCF_040303865.1. Lineage (NCBI taxonomy): Bacteria > Bacillati > Actinomycetota > Actinomycetes > Kitasatosporales > Streptomycetaceae > Streptomyces > Streptomyces sp. NPDC094034. The sequence continues at coordinate 29,863 of NZ_JBEOUD010000011.1, forward strand.
AGCGACCCGGGTTTCATTTCCACGGTGGTCGAACCGGGCTTCACCGAGTGGCTGAACCACCCCGACGACGGTTCGGCCGTGCTGAAGAAGATCGAGTCGCAGCGCTCCCGCTTCTTCACGGCCTGATCCCACCGGAGAGGTTCCACCATGTCCTCCGTGCGTACCGCGCCCGGGTCCCCGTCGCGCGCGCAGTCCCGTCCTCGCCGGCTCGGTCCTGGTGACCGCCTCTTCCTGTCGGTGGTCGTCGGCATCCCGCTGATCGCCCTGCTGGTCTTCGTGTGGCTGCCGGCGCTGGCCTCCATCGGTCTGTCCTTCACCAGCTGGGACGGTCTGAGCCTGTCCGACATCCACTGGGTCGGACTGGACAACTACCACCAGATCTTCACCAACTACCCGCCGTTCTGGCCGGCCGTCCAGCACAACGTGATCTGGCTGCTGTTCACGGTGCTGCTGCCCGCCCCGTTCGGGGTCTTCCTCGCCTACCAGCTGGACCGCAAGATCCGCTTCACCCGGATCTACCAGACGGCCATCTTCATGCCGATGGTGCTGTCCCTGGCGGTCGTCGGCTTCATGTGGGAGATCATCTACAACCCGGACAACGGGCTCCTGAACGGGGTGATCGGCGCCGTGTCGTCCGGTCACCACATCGACTGGCTGGGCAATCCCGACCTCAATCTCTGGGCCGTACTGGTCGCTTCCGGCTGGCGGCACACCGGCTACATCATGATTCTCTATCTGGCGGGTCTCAAGGGCTTCGACCCGGCCCTGAAGGAGGCCGCCGCGCTCGACGGCGCCAATGGACGCCAGACCTTCCTGCGGGTGGTGCTGCCGGCCATGAAGCCGGTCAACATCATCGTGGTGGTCGTCACCGTCATGGAGTCCCTGCGCGCCTTCGACATCGTCTACGTACTCGGCGGCGGCACCGGCAGCAAGCCCGGCATGGAACTGCTGTCCCTCCTCATCACCGACAACATCATCGGTGAGTCCAGCCATATCGGATACGGGTCCGCCCTCGCGGTCATCCTGCTCCTCGTCTCCCTCGCGGCGATCGGCGCCTTCCTCTTCCAGACCTTCCGCAAGGAGGACCAGTGACCGCGACCGTCATGCCGCCGGCCCCCCGGTCGCACCCCCCGCTGCCACGGACCACCGAGGCTCCCCGGGGGCCGAAGCGGGAAACCGGACGGCATCTCATGCTCAGCGGCATCGCGCTGCTGTGGCTCGTTCCGCTGCTGTGGGCCGTCTACACCTCGCTGCGGCCCTACTCCGACACCACGAAGCACGGCTATCTGTCCTGGCCGCGCGATATCGGTCTGGGGAACTTCGCGGACGCCTGGAACCAGTCGGGGATGCCGCGCTTCTTCTGGAACTCGGTGCTCATCACCATTCCGGCCGTCCTCGGCACCCTGCTGTTCGCCGCGGCGGTGGCCTTCTTCGTCTCGCGGTTCGACTTCCGCTGGAACATCGCGCTGCTGATCCTCTTCACCGCGGGGAACCTGATCCCCGCACAGGTGCTGATCACACCGCTGTACCGGCTGTATCTGCTGGTACCGCTGCCCTCGTGGATGAGCGACTCGCTCCTCGTCTACAACTCGCTCTGGGGCATCATCTTCATTCATATCGCCTACCAGTGCGGCTTTTGCACCTTCGTCCTCAGCAACTACATGAAGACGATCCCGAAAGAGATCTTCGAGGCCGCCCTGGTCGACGGCGCTCCGGTGTGGCGCCAGTTCTTCCAGATCGTGCTGCCGCTGTGCCGGCCCGCGTTCGCGGCGCTCGCGACGCTGGAATCCATCTGGATCTACAACGACTTCTTCTGGTCCCTCGCGCTGATCGAGACCGGTGACAAGCGTCCGATCACCTCGGCCCTGGCCAATCTGGAAGGCCAGTACTTCACCAATCCGAACCTCATCGCGGCCGGCGCCCTGCTGACCGCGATCCCCACCCTGCTGGTCTACTTCGCGCTCCAGCGCCAGTTCATCAGCGGGCTCACCATCGGCTCGGGCAAGGGCTGAGCCTCGGCCCGGGCAAGGGCTGAGCCTCGGCCCGGCGTACCACGGCCCCGCTCTCCCGACCGGCACCCGGTTCCACCCGCGCGATCCCCGTGACCCGACAACAGGAGGTGCGACCCCATGCGGTCATCCTCGTACCCCGCCCCGCCGGCAGCCCGGACGGGCTCCCCGCGCCGGACCATGAGAACCATGCTGGTCCTGGCCGTCACCGCCGGTCTCGCCATGGCCGTGCCCGCCGCCGAGGCCACGTCTCCCGCCGGGAACACGTCTCCCGCCGAGGCCACGTCTCTCGCCGGGGACGCGGCGACGGCCTCGTCCGTGGCCGAAGCCGAGGCGGTCAACGCTGTCGGTGCCGCCGGCGTCGCCGACATCGCCGCCAAGCCCTATATGGGCTGGTCCAGTTGGAGCATGCAGTCCTCCAAGTACCCGGGGCTGAACCCGGACGGCGACTACAGCTATCTCACCGAGGCGAATGTCCTGAAGCAGACGGACGCCCTCGCCGCCAAGCTCAAGAAATACGGCTACGACCGCGTCAACATCGACGCCGGCTGGTGGCGCGACAACGACTGGAAGCCCGGCTTCGACCAGTACGGGCGGCAGACGAACGACCCGGTGCGGTTCCCCCGCGGTATGAAGCCGGTCGCGGACCATATCCATGCCAAGGGCCTGAAGGCGGGCATCTACCTGCCCGTCGGTCTGGAGAAGGAGGCGTACGGCGAGGGCAAGGTGCCGATCTGGAACGCCCCGGGCTGCACCACCGCCGATATCGTCCACCCGGACCTGCGGACCACCAACGGCTGGGACAGCTCCTACAAGCTGGACTTCGCCGATCCGTGCGCACAGAAGTACATCGACTCGCAGGCCCAGTTGTTCGCCGACTGGGGTTATGACTTCCTCAAGCTGGACGGCGTGGGTCCCGGCTCGTTCAAGTCCGGTGACAACTACAACAATGTGGCCGATGTCGCCGCCTGGCAGAAGGCCATCGCCGCCACCGGGCGCCCGATCCACCTCCAGCTCTCCTGGTCGCTCGACATCGGCCACGCCGCCGACTGGAAGCGGTACTCCAACGGCTGGCGCATCGACACCGATGTCGAGTGTTACTGCAACACGCTGGTCACCTGGGAGAACTCGGTCAACGACCGATGGGACGACGCCCCCGCGTGGAGTGACAAGGCGGGCCCTGGAGGCTGGAACGACCTCGACGCGATCAATGTCGGCAACGGCGAGATGGACGGCCTCACCAAGGCCGAACGACAGAGCCATATGACCCTGTGGGCCATCAGCAAGTCGCCCCTCTACACCGGTGACGACCTCACCAGACTGGACAGTTACGGCATCTCGCTGCTGACCAACCGGGAGGTCATCGCCGTCGACCAGAGCGATTCGCCCGTGGCGCGTCCGGTCACCCCGATGGGCGACCAGCAGGTCTGGGGCACCAAGAACTCCGACGGCAGCTACACCGTCGCCCTGTTCAACCTCGGTGACTCACCGGCCTCCGTCACCGCCCACTGGGCATCCTTCGGGTTCACGGGCAACGCCGCCGTGCGCGATCTCTGGAACAAGGAGAACCTCGGGCCCCACCAGAACAAGATCACCGCGGCGCTGCCCGCACACGGCTCCCGACTGTTCACGGTCAGGCCCGGTGGCGGGACGCTGCCCACCACCGGTTACGAGGCCGAGTCAGCGGCGAACACACTGACGGGCAACGCCTCCATCGCCGGATGCGACGCCTGCTCCGGTGGGAAGAAGGTCGGCAACCTCTACACCGGTGGCACGCTGCGGTTCAACGACATCACCGTGCGGAAGGACGGGATCTACACCGTCCGGGTCGGCTATGTCAGCGGCGACGCCCGCTCGGTGACGGTCTCCTCCAACAGGGGCAACGGCTCCAGTCTGAAGTTCCCCTCCACCGGCGACTGGGGCACGGCGAAGACCGTCAGCGTCCAACTGGCCCTGAAGGCGGGCACCAACACCATCACCTTCGACAGCGGCGGCGGATACGCGCCCGACCTCGACAGGATCGACGTACCGCACTCCGTCTGACCGGTCCGACCAGGTCCTGTCCGGTCGGACAGGACCTACCCGCGCGGGGCCCGGTGACAACGACCCGGGCCCCGTGCCGGCCCCCGCGGTGTCCCTGACCGGCCCCGGCCCCGGCACCACCGACTGATCCCGCGACATCACACCGACGGTCCGCGGCCGTCGATCCCGCCTGCGCGTTTTCCCGGATATGGAGTACACACCCCGTGGACATCCCGCACACCGCCTCTCCGTCGCCCTCCCCCGACGACCGCCCGACCCCCAGCCCGCCCCCCAGTCCGAGGCACAGCCCGAGGCACAGCCGCAGAGGTTTTCTCGCTCTCACCGCCGCCGGCGCGGCCACCGCGCTCGGTGCCCTGCCCGCCTTCACCGCCTCGGCGGCGCCGCTCCGCCCCACCGAGTCACCCTCGCTGTCACCGGCCGACGCCGCGCGGAACCAGCTGTGGTGGGGGGCGCCCGGCGACGCCGGCTCGATGATCGAACAGGGGCTGCCGGTGGGGAACGGACGCCTCGGAGCGCTCGCGAGCAACGACCCCGCCGCCGAACTCCTCCTCCTCACCGATGCCACCCTGTGGACCGGCGGGCTCAATGACACACTTCAGAGCGACGGCCAATTCCCTTACGGGCGTGATGACTTCGGCTCCTTCACGCTGCTCGCCGAACTCAAGGTCAGCCTTCCGGACCATGACCTGGGGCGCGTGCACAACTACCGTCGCACCCTCGACCTCGCCCAGGGTCTGGTCACCACCTCGTACGATCTCGCCGGTGTCGGCTACCGGCGGCAGATCTTCGCCAGCCGCCCCGATGACGCCATCGTCCTGTACTTCTCCCAGCGCGGCGGTGGCACGTACACCGGCACCATCACCCTCGCCGGCACCCACGGCGAATCCACCGGCGCCAACAGTGCCCGGCGGTACGCGTCGTTCGGTGCCTCCTTCGCCAACGGTCTGAAGTACGGCGCGGCCGTCACCGCCCACAGCGGCACCGGCACGGTCCGGGTGCACGGTACGTCGATCACCTTCAGCGGCTGCCAGGACCTCACCGTTGTCGTGAGCGGTGGCACCAACTACGCGCCCGACGCCGCCGCGGGTTTCCGTAACCCTTCGCTGGAACCGGAGCGCCTGGCCAGGACCAAGGTCCTCGACGCGGCCGGCCACTCCGCGAGCAGCCTGCTGCGCACCCATGTCGCCGACTTCCGGGCCGTGTTCGGGCAGTTCGACATCGATCTCGGCACCTCGTCCGCCGCGCAGCGTGCACTGGACACCTGGGAGCGGGTGCGGGCGCGCGACCGCGACGGTGTCCCCGATCCGGAACTCGAAGCCGCCTACCTCCAGTTCGGCCGCTATCTGATGATCTCCGGATCGCGGGGCAGCCTGCCGCTCAACCTCCAGGGTCCCTGGCTCGACGGCAACGACCCGGACTGGATGAGCGACTATCACACCGACATCAACATCCAGATGAACTACTGGCTGGCCGACCGGGCGGGGCTGTCCGACTGCTTCGACGCCTTCGCGGACTACTGCCTCGCGCAGCTGTCCTCCTGGACGGATGTCACCCAGCGGCTGTTCAACAGCCCGGCCAACAGATACCGCAACTCCAGTGGCAGGGTCGCCGGCTGGACGGTGGCCATCTCCACCAACCCGTACGGTGGTGGCGGCTGGTGGTGGCACCCGGCAGGTAACGCCTGGCTCTGCCAGAACCTCTTCGAGCACTACGAGTACACCCAGGACCGCGCGTACCTCGGCAAGATCTACCCCCTCCTCAAGGGCGCCGTGGAGTTCTGGGAGGCCCGCCTTCTCGCCACGACCGTCACCGACGCGTCCGGCGCCCCGCGCGAGGTCCTGATCGCCGACAGCGACTGGTCGCCCGAGCACGGCCCGCTCGACGCCAAGGGCATTACATACGCCCAGGAACTGGTGTGGAACCTGTTCGACAACTACCGCGCCGCGACCGAGACGCTCGGCCGGGACACCGGCTACGGCAGGACCGTCGACCGGCTGCGGGAGCGGCTGTATCTGCCCGGTGTCAGTCCGAAGACGGGCTGGCTGGAGGAGTGGATGTCCCCGGACAACCTCGGCGAGACCACGCACCGGCATCTCTCCCCGCTCGTGGGACTCTTCCCCGGCGACAGGATCCGCCCTGACGGCTCCACCCCGAAGGAGATCGTCGACGGGGCGACGGCCCTCCTCGACGCGCGCGGCATGAACAGCTTCGGCTGGGCCAACGCCTGGCGCGGCCTGTGCTGGGCGCGGCTGAAGGACGCCGAGAAGGCTTATCAGCTCGTCGTCAACAATCTGAAGCCGTCGGTCAACGGCGGCAACGGCAGCGCGATGAACCTCTTCGACATCTACGAGGTCGAGCAGGGGCGTGGCATCTTCCAGATCGACGCGAACTTCGGCACCGCCGCCGCGATCACGGAGATGCTGGTCTATTCGCGGCCGGGGCATGTCGAGCTGCTGCCCGCGCTGCCCGCGGCGTGGGCGGCCTCCGGTTCGGTGTCGGGCGTGGGGGTCCGTGGCGGCTTCGTCGCCGACGTCAGCTGGCGGAACGGCAAGGTCACCCGCGCGACGCTGACGAGTGTGGGCGGTCGTGGCACGACCCTCGTCTCCGGTGGCATCACGCGCGAGATCAGCCTCAAGCCCGGTGAGTCCGTCACCCTGCGGAACCTCGGATGAGGGACAACTCGGGGCCTCTCGGGGGCCGGTGGATACGGTCCGTCCACCGGCATCGGACGGTGGGTGTCGTATGCGCGCTGGTCATGGCGGTCCTCGGGCCGCTGACCGCCACCCCGGCGGCACAGGCGGCACAGGCGGCCCACGCGGCGAAGGCGGCGAACGCTGTAGGGACGGCGCGGGCGGTACAGGGGGCCCAGACGTCCGGGCAGGGCACGCACACCGTGGTGACCTGGGGGGCCAGCGCGGATAAACAGGGCGCCGGCCCCGCCGACCGCGGCTACCGGCTGATCGTACGCACCAGCGTCGGCGGTACGGACCCGCGTATCCGGCTCTCCAACGCGTTCGGCGACCACCCGGTCACCTTCGCGAGCGCCTACGCGGGGCTCCGGAAACAGGGGGCCGAGCTGGTCCGCGGCTCCAACCGGCAGCTGACCTTCGCACGGGCGGCGTCCGTCACCGTACCGGCGGGTGAGACCGTACTGAGCGATCCGCTGCCCGGGAAGCTCGCCGCCGAGAGCGATCTCGTCGTCAGCCTGTATGTGACGGGTGCCCAGGGGCCGACGACCGGTCACGGCATGGCCATGCAAACCTCCTACGCGGCCGCCGGTGACCACACCGCGGAGGAGAGCGCGACCAACTGGACCGATTCGACGGGCTCTTGGTACTGGCTGGACGCCGTCAGTGTGACGACATCCGCGCGGGTCGGCGCGGTGGTGACCCTCGGGGACTCCATCACCGATGGATGGGCCTCGACCATGGACGGGAACCGCCGCTGGCCCGACTATCTGTCCCGGCGGCTCCAGGTCGCGTCAGAAACCACCGTGAAGGGGGTCGCGAACGAGGGCATCTCGGGCAACAAGGTACTCGCGGACGGGGCCGGAGAGTCCGCGCTGAACAGGCTGGAGCGTGATGTGCTCTCCCACCCCGGGGTCAGCACGGTCTTCCTGTTCGAGGGCATCAATGACATCAAGGCCCACACCGGTGTCACGGCGGACGATCTGATCGCCGGCTACCGGCGGATCATCGACCGGGCGCACACCGCCGGGAAGTGTGTCGTCGGCGCGACCGTCATGCCGTTCAAGGGCTGGTACGAGTACGACGACGAGGCCGAGGCCGTACGCCGGGATGTCAACGACTGGATCAGGAACAGCGGCGCGTTCGACGCCGTGACGGATTTCGACAGGATCACCCGCAACCCCTACGACCACCAGCGGATCCTGCCGTTCTTCGACGGCGGCGACCATCTCCACCCGAACGACAAGGGCATGCAGGCGATGGCCGACGCCGTCGATCTGTCCGCTCTGCGGTGCGCTCGCTGACGTCGCCCGCCCTGTCGTCCGCCCCCGCCGGGTGGGTCAGTTGTCGTCGCCGGCCTTGGGGGCGGCTTGCTGGACCACCTCGAAGGACCACAGGGTGGAGCCGGAAGCCGCCGGCTTCTGCTGCGGGGAGTCGTCTCCGCCGCGCTGGTGGGCCGCCTTCATCGGCCCCTCCAGCCATGCCTGGAAGTCGGCCTCGCCGCGCCAGCGCGTGTAGACGAGGTACTGGTCGGTGCCCTCGACCGGGCGCAGCAGCTCGAACCACTCGAATCCGTCGGAGTTCTCCACCGACCCCGCGCGGGAGGCGAAGCGCTGCTCCAGTACCTCACGCTGTTCCGCCGGAACCCGCAGCACATTGATCTTGACGATGCTCATGGCACCATCTTGCCTCAATGCGTCGGACACGCGTCGAGCGCACTCGGCTCGACACGTGGCCGCTCCGTACCGGCCGATCCCGCCACCCTCGCCCCGCCTCGTCGGCACCGCCCCGAAACGCCCGGACCACCCCGGTCAGCGGGAACCAGATGGTCGTGCTGACCGGTCGCTGAGACCGCGCGACCGGCTCCCTGCCCGCGCTCCGCGGCGCCCCGCCCCACTCGAATAAATGTACGTCGCCTCCGGCAACAAGCCATTGTTCTCCAGACCGTGCCGGAGGGCGGGGTTGGATCGATACTGGATCCGAACGCCGGACCGCCGCGGAGCGTCTTCACCCCCGTCCCCAAGGAGCTGACCATGCGTCAGAAAGGCCCGCGTCCGGTCAGCGTCCGTACCGTCGAAAGCCGCTCGCGAGAACCACGGTCAGGGGCAGAGCCGCCAACCTATCCGGGAGGAACTCATGAAGATGCTCATCAATGTGCCGGAGACGGTCGTCGCGGATGCCCTGCGAGGTATGGCCGCCGCGCATCCCGGGCTCTCCGTCGATGTGGACAACCGTGTGGTGGTACGGGGCGACGCGCCCGTCGCGGGGAAGGTGGGGCTCGTGTCCGGGGGCGGATCCGGGCATGAGCCGTTGCACGCCGGATTCGTCGGGCCCGGGATGCTCTCCGCCGCGTGTCCCGGCGAGGTGTTCACGTCTCCCGTGCCCGATCAGATGGTGCGGGCCGCCGCCGCGGTCGACAGTGGGGCCGGGGTGCTGTTCATCGTCAAGAACTACACCGGGGACGTCCTGAACTTCGACATGGCGGCCGAGCTGGCCGAGGACGAGGGGGTGCGGATCGCGAAGGTGCTGGTCGACGACGATGTGGCGGTGACCGACAGCCTGTTCACGGCAGGTCGGCGCGGTACCGGCGCCACCTTGTTCGTCGAGAAGATGGCGGGTGCCGCCGCCGAGGAGGGGCAGCCGCTGGAGCGCGTCGAGGCGATCGGCCGACGGGTGAACGAGAGCGCGCGAAGCTTCGGTGTCGCCCTGACCGCCGTCAGCACACCCGCCAAGGGCAGCCCGACCTTCGACCTGCCCGAGGGCGAGCTGGAGCTGGGCATCGGGATCCATGGCGAGCCCGGCCGTGAGCGGCGCGCGATGATGACGTCGCACGAGATCGCGGACTTCGCCGTGCACGCGGTGCTGGAGGATCTGCGGCCGTCGGGCCCGGTGATCGCTCTGGTCAATGGCATGGGCGGCACACCGCTGCTGGAGCTGTACGGCTTCAACGCCGAGGTCCAGCGGGTGCTGGGCGAGCGTGGCGTAGCGGTGGCCCGTACGCTCGTCGGCAACTATGTGACCTCGCTGGACATGGCAGGGTGCTCGGTGACTCTCTGCCAGGTCGACGAGGAACTGCTGCGGCTGTGGGACGCGCCGGTCGAGACCGCCGCGCTCCGCTGGGGCCGCTGAGTACCGACGGGAATCCGGCACGGCAGGGACGGACAGCAGGGTCGGCAGGGAACGACCCACGGGGTGAGGAGATCACGTGACCGATCAGAATCCCGGCCGGGTGCTCGACACCGGCTTCTTCCGCGACTGGCTGACCGCGGCGGCCGCCGCGGTGGAGCGTGCGGCGGACCGGCTGACCGAGTTGGACTCGGCCATCGGCGACGCGGACCACGGCACCAATATGCAGCGCGGTTTCCGGGCGGTCGTGACCGTACTGGAGAAGGAGCGGCCGGCCGGTCCCGGCGCGGTACTGATGCTGGCGGGCCGCCAGCTCATCTCCGCGGTGGGCGGCGCGTCGGGGCCGCTGTACGGGACGCTCCTGCGGCGCACGGGCAAGGCGCTCGGCGACGCCACCGAAGTGACGTCCGCGCAGCTGACCAAGGCGCTGCGGACAGGGGTGGCGGCGGTGGCCCAGCTGGGCGGGGCGAAGGCCGGCGACAAGACGATGCTCGACGCGCTGGAGCCCGCGGTCGAGGCGCTGGGCACCTCGTTCGCGGCGGCGGCGGAAGCGGCGGACCAAGGGGCCCTGGCGACCGTACCGCTCCAGGCGCGCAAGGGCAGGGCGAGCTATCTGGGCGAGCGAAGCATCGGGCACCAGGATCCGGGGGCCACCTCCTCCGCCCTGCTGATCAGCTCACTGGCGGAAACGGCGGCGGGCGCCACGGGCGCCACGGGGGCGACGGAATGAGCATCGAGGCGCCGGTGGGCATCGTGCTGGTGTCGCACAGCGGGCCGGTCGCCGTGGCCGTCGCCGCACTGGCGCGGGGGCTGGCGGGCGGTGGGGCGACCGCGCCGGTGGCCGCCGCGGGCGGCACCCCGGACGGCGGGCTCGGCACCAGTTCCGAGCTGATCGTGGCCGCCGCCGCGGAGGTGGACCGGGGGGCCGGGATCGCGATCCTGGTGGATCTCGGCAGCGCCGTGCTCACGGTGAAGTCGCTGCTCGCCGAGGGGGACGAACTGCCGGAGGGCGCCCGGCTGGTGGACGCGCCCTTCGTGGAGGGCGCGGTGGCCGCGATGGTCACCGCGTCGGCGGGCGGCGAGCTCGACGCGGTGGCGGCCGCGGCGGCGGAGGCGTACCAGTACCGCAAGGAATGACCCGTCAGAACCGCAGGAAACCCCCGTCAAGTGGGCCGGAACGATCCGGCCGCGCCGACGCGCGGACGCCTGAGGAACTGAGACACCTCGAACGGGAGCCCTGGGAGCGGCGCATGACATCGGACGCATCGGACCTCCCGGCGGCTTCGGCCCGTTCGGCGGCTTCGGCCACGGATGCCCCTTCGGAGCGGGCGCGCTGTCTGGTCACCGGGGCCACGGGATACCTCGGCGGCCGGCTGGTGCCCGAGCTGCTGGATGCCGGCCACACGGTGCGCTGCCTGGCCCGGTCGCCGGACAAGCTCCGTGACCATCCCTGGGCCGGCCGCGCCGAGGTGGTACGGGGCGATGTGACCGACCCCGAGTCGGTCGCGGCGGCCCTGGACGGCATCGACGTGGCGTACTACCTGGTGCATGCGCTGGGTACGGGGCGGGACTTCGCGGCCACGGACCGCCGGGCCGCCGGGATCTTCGCGGAACGGGCCAGGGCCGCGGGCGTACGGCGCGTCGTCTATCTCGGTGGTCTCACCCCGGCGGGGGTCCCGGAGCGTGAGCTCTCGCCGCATCTGCGCTCGCGTGCCGAGGTCGGCCGTATCCTCCTCGGCTCCGGGGTGCCGACCGCGGTGCTGCGCGCGGCGGTCATCATCGGCTCGGGGTCCGCCTCGTTCGAGATGCTGCGCTATCTGACGGAGCGGCTGCCGGTGATGGTGACGCCGAGCTGGGTGCGTACGTCCATCCAGCCGATCGCGGTCCGTGATGTGCTGCGCCTGCTCGTGGGCTGCGCGCGGCTGCCCGCCGAGGTCTGCCGGGCCTTCGACATCGGCGGCCCCGACGTGCTGACGTACCGGGACATGATGCGCCGGTACGCGGCGGTGGCCGGGCTGCCCCGGCGGCTGATCCTTCCGGTGCCCGTCCTGACGCCGGGGCTGTCGAGCCACTGGATCGGTCTGGTGACACCGGTCCCCCGTTCGATCGCCCGGCCGCTGGCGGAGTCCCTGCGTCATGAGGTCGTCAGCCGCGAACGGGACATCACGTGGTACATCCCCGATCCCCCGGGAGGTCCGATCCCGTTCGACCGCGCGGTCGAACTGGCCCTGCGGCGCGTCCAGGACGCCCAGGTGACCACGCGCTGGTCGTCCGCCTCCGTACCGGGCGCGCCGAGCGATCCGCTGCCCACCGATCCGGACTGGGCGGGCGGCAGCCTCTACACCGACCGCCGTGCACTGACCGTGCACGCGTCGGGCGCGTCCCTGTGGCGCGTGATCGAGGGCATCGGCGGTGACAACGGCTGGTACTCGTTCCGGTCGGCCTGGGCGGTACGGGGATGGCTCGACCGGTTCGTCGGTGGGGTCGGACTGCGTCGGGGCAGACGCGATGCCGCGCGGCTACGGGTGGGCGACTCGCTGGACTTCTGGCGGGTGGAGGAGATCGAGCCGGGCCGGCTGCTGCGGCTGCGCGCGGAGATGAGACTGCCGGGGCTGGCCTGGCTGGAGCTGCGTGCGGACCGGGACGGTCAGGGCCGTACGGTGTTCCGGCAGCGGGCGCTGTTCCATCCACGGGGGCTGCTGGGCCACGCGTACTGGTGGAGTGTCTCGCCGTTCCACGCGGTGGTGTTCGGCGGGATGGCCCGTAATATCGCGCGGGCGGCAGAGGCCCGTGAGGCGACCGGGGCCGAAGCCGAAGCCGGGAGCGGGGAGCCCGCGCGGAACTGACCGCCGACGCGAGGCGGGGGGCGGGCCCGGGGGCGCGCCCGGTCAGAGGGGGGTGGCCGCCTTCAGTACGAGGAAGAGCGTGACGGTCGCGTTCGCCGAGGACAGAGCGGAGCCGAGCGTTCCGGCGGCCGCCGCCCAGACCGCGAGCCCCACCGCCGTGAACATCGGTGGCCAGCGGACCGCCGAGGGCTCGGGTCCCAGCAGCGCGGCCACCCTGCGCGGGACCGGTCCCGGTCCCGGCACCGAAGCGGCGAAACCGGCCAGGGTCGGCGTGGGGGTCGCCCGGGAGATCAACGCGGCCTTGCCGATGGCGCGGGCCACGACCGTACGCTCGCCGGTGGCCTTGGCCGCCTCCTCGTCCGCCCAGCGTTCGGTGGTGTACGCGACCGCCGACCTGAGCGGCCGCAGCAGCGGATTGGCCCGCGCGGCGAGCCGCACCGCCAGCAGGAACCGATGGTGCCGGCCGGTGAGATGCGCGTGCTCGTGCGCGATCAGGGCGGCACGTTCCTGGTCGTCCAGGCATGCGAGCATCGCCGTGGAGACCACGATCCGCCCCCGCACGACGTCGGCCCCTGCGGACACCCGGGAGCCCGGCAGGGCGTAGGCGTACGGCGCGTCGTCGGTCAGTACGGCGAGCTCTCCGTCGGGCAGTCCGGCCAGCGCGCGGTGCGCGCGGCGGCGTACACGCCGGTGGCGCGCGGCAGCGGCCGCACAGGCGACGGCGACGCCGGAGAGGGCGACGATGGCCGCCTTGCCCGCCACCTCGTCGTACGGGACCGCCTCCCTGACCTCCGGGTCCGACCAGGCGTCGGGCAGCGGATTGCCGGGCAGCTGCGCCGTACCGACCACCACCAGCAGCCCCAGACAGAGGGTGCTGCACAGCGCGAGGACTCCGGCCAGCGCCGACAGCAGCCGGGTGGCGAGACGGGGATGGAGATGGACTTCGGCCAGACGCGCGATCGGCAGTGCGGTCAGCGGGAGGACGAGCGGCAGAAAGACGAACAACCCCATTCCGTCAGGCCTCCGTCCCGCCCTCGGGTTCGTCCCCGGGAACGGCTCCGGGTCCGGGGCCGAGGTCGAGGCCGTCCTCCGGCAGGACGAGGAGCTCGCGCAGCAGCCGTTCGTCGTCCGGCGAGAGGGCGGTGACAAACCGCGCCAGTACGGCCTCGCGGTCCGCTTCCCCGTCGAGCACCTTGCGCATCCGGAGGGCGGCGAGCCCCGCCTCGTCCGAGGCCGCGCGCCATTCGAAGGAGCGGCCCGCGCGCTCCCGCGTCACCGCGCGCTTGGCCTGGAGCCGGGTCAGGATGGTCATCACGGTCGTGTACGCGAGCGGCCCGCCGATCCGCTCCTGTACCCAGGCGGCCGTGACGGGACCCGGCGCCTGCCGCAGCGCGGCGAGCACCTGGGCCTCCAGCTCGCCCTGGCCGCGTCGGCGGGGACGCTCGTCCGGACTGCCGTGCACCCTCACGATGTCTCCCTCCCGCCGCGCCGTCACCTCACGGGGGCAGGTCGTACATCCTACTGAGCCGGGCGACCCCCGCGCTCGCGCGAGGCGCACTCCCGATTCTTTCTACAGTCCTGTAGATTTCAGTTCGGGTCACAGGACGAGGGCGCGCGTCCTGTGACCCGATCACGTCGGAGCCCAGGGCTCAGGGATGGCTGGGCGCCGCGTCATTCGCTTCCGTGGCGGGCGGTTCCGCCACGGACGGCTCCGGCGACGCGGAGGCGGCGACAGCGGGAGCCGTCGGCGCGGGCGCGGCGGGAGCGGGCTTGCGCGTCGTAAGACGCCGGGCCAGCGGTTCCGTCCAGCGGGCCGCCAGCGGCCCGAGGATCACCAGGATGAGTACGTACGCGGTGGCCAGCGGCCCGATCCGCGGCTCCACCCCGACCGCCAGTCCGGCGATGACGATGGAGAACTCACCACGCGCCACCAGCGTGCCACCGGTGCGCCAGCGACCGGCGGTCCGCACTCCGGCCCGCTTGGCCGCGTACCAGCCGGTGCCGATCTTCGTCAGGGTGGTGACGGTCGCCAGGATGAGGGCCGGGACGAGAACCGGCGGAATGGCGGCCGGGTCGGTGTTCAGACCGAAGAAGACGAAGAAGACGGCGGCGAACAGATCGCGCAGCGGGGCGAGCAGGTTGTGCGCGCCCTCGGCGACCTCGCCGGAGAGCGCGATACCGACGAGGAACGCGCCGACGGCGGCGGATACCTGGAGCTCCTGGGCGACTCCGGCGACCAGGACCGTGAGACCGAGGACGACCAGGAGCAGCATCTCCGGGTTGTCGGAGGAGACCGCGCGGCTGATCAGCCGGCCGTGACGCAGCGCCAGATAGAGGACGGCGCCGACCGTGCCGAGCGAGATCAGCAGCGTGAGGCTCCCGCCCGCGAGGCTGAGTCCGGCGAGCAGCGCCGTGAGAAGCGGCAGATAGACGGCCATGGCGAGGTCTTCTATGACGAGGACCCCGAGGATCACGGGTGTCTCGCGGTTGCCGAGCCGGCCGAGATCGCCGAGGACCTTGGCGATCACACCGGAGGAGGAGATCCAGGTCACCCCGGCCAGGGCCACCGCGGCGACCGGCCCCCAGCCCAGGATCAGCGCGGCGGCGGCGCCCGGCACGGCGTTCAGTACGAAGTCGACGATGCCGGAGGGGTATTGGGTCTTGAGGTTCGAGACGAGTTCGGATGCGCTGTACTCCAGCCCCAGCAGGAGCAGCAGCAGAATGACGCCGATCTCCGCGCCGGTGGCGACGAACTCCTCGCTCGCGTTGAGCGGAAGCAGCCCGCCGTGGCCGAAGGCGAGCCCGGCGAGCAGATAGAGCGGAATGGCGGAGAAGCCCACCCGGCCCGCGAGCCGGCCGAGTATCCCGAGGGTCAGAATGATGGCCCCGAGTTCGATGAGCAGTGCGGTGGTGTCGTGCACGGGCGCTTATCCTCCGGCGATCAGTTCGGCGACGGCGTCCACGCCTTCGCGGGTGCCGACGACGACAAGCGTGTCCCCGAGGGCGAAGCGGAAGTCCGGGGTGGGTGAGGGAAAGGCGTCGGTGCGGCGCAGGACGGCGACGATCGAGGCACCGGTACGGGTCCGCACCTGGGCGGTTCCGAGCGTCCGGCCGACATACGGGGACCGCTTGGTGATCTGGATGTGCTCGGTGAGCAGATCGATTTCGAGGTGCTGGTACAGATGCGCGACGGGATCGGGCGTCAGGAGCTTGGAGAGCGCGGTCGCCTCGTGCGGGGCGAGGGTCGCGGCGTCCCGGCAGTTGTCGTCGTCCTCGGGATCGTGGAAGGAGAGGATGCGCCGGCCGTCCTGGTGCACGACGACCGACAGATGCTTGCCCGCGTCGGTGCTGAGGTCGTAGCGGGTGCCGACGCCGGGCAGAGGGGTTTTGCTGACGTGAGCTGTGGGCTCCATTGAGAACGCTCCATGCGGGCGTGGTGTGAGGGTGTGCGGGCACGGCGGCCCCGTGGACGGGCCCGCCTGGCGGCAGGGCGGGGCGGTGCGCCGTCCGCCGCCGGACAGGGATTCCGCGTCATGCGCCGTGCGCAAGCACCGCCGGGAGAGGCGGCGGTGCGGGACGCTCCGGTAAGGGCACCCGTGACGGGACTGACGCGGCGTCAGTCGACCCGGCGCGGCGGACAGGCTGGGAAGCGCGCATATGGAAACCGCCCCCTCAAGCCCCGCGTGACCGACCGTTCGCCCAGAATCACTGCCATGGGCACACCAACACTCAAGGGAGCGCTGGTCACCCGATCGCCATTTTAACGTAAAATAAAATGTGCCGATTGGGCCTTACGGGAGGAAAAGCGTGATCCGTCCGGAAAGGGGCTACTCCGAGGTGCGGGCGATGCCGCGCCGGACGCGGCCCCGGTCGGGGTCGAAGAGGTGGGCGGCCAACCCGGCCAGCACGAGACCGCCGGCGATGAGGAGCCCATGTCCGATGACGACGCCGAGAACGAATCCGCCGAGTGCGACGGCCAGCAGCAGCCAGGCGGCGCCGTGGCGGTACTCGCGCGGCCGGCAGGGGGAGCCCGTCGCCAGGGCGCGCGCGAACCGGGGGTCGTCCCGGCGCAGCTGTGCGGCGAGATCGCCGAGTCGCCGGTCTTCGAAGGCTGCCACGAGTTCCCTCTCGTCGGGTCCTTCACACGATCACCCGCCGGGGCACCCGGCCGCCATCGGAGCCGACACCCACATCAGGGGGTGGCCAACGTGTAGATGCGCGGGCGTGCGCCCCCCACGGTGCCTGAGTTCCCGTGGTGGTCGGACCGCTCTCGCCGGGCGGGCGACAGTGGCCGGCGACAGTGGGGGCGATAGTGGGGGGCGTCTACTGCGAGGAGGCCCGCGTTCCGTGTCCCTGTTCTGGCGGATCTTTCTGCTCAACGCCGCGGTCCTGTTCGCGGCCACCGCCCTGCTGCTGCTCGGCCCCGTCACCGTGTCCGCCCCCGTACTGCTCACCGAAGCGCTGATCATGGCCCTGGGGCTGGCGGCCATGCTCGTCGCCAACGCCGCGCTGCTGCGCATCGGACTCGCTCCGCTGCAACGGCTCACCCGCGCCATGACCACGACCGATCTGCTGCGCCCCGGGCGCAGGCCGGCGGTATCGGGGCACGGCGAGATCGCCGACCTGATCCGGACGTTCAACACCATGCTCGACCGGCTTGAGGCCGAACGGGCCGCCAGCAGCGGGCTCGCGCTCTCCGCCCAGGAGGCCGAACGACGGCGGGTCGCACAGGAGTTGCACGACGAGATCGGTCAGACCCTCACGGCGGTGCTGCTTGAGTTGAAGCGCGTCGCCGACCGCTCGCCCGCGCCGCTGCGTGACGAACTGCGCCATGTGCAGGAGACCACCCGGGACAGTCTGGACGAGATCCGCCGGATCGCCCGTCGGCTCCGTCCCGGTGTGCTGGAGGAACTGGGTCTGATCAGCGCGCTCAAGGCGCTGACCGGCGAGATCACCACGCACTCCGGCCTGCTCGTACGGTGCGGCTTCGACAGCGCGCTGCCCCGGCTGGGCGAGGATGTCGAGCTGGTGCTCTACCGGGTCGCGCAGGAAGGTCTCACCAATATCGTGCGCCACGCCGACGCGCGGCAGGTGGCTCTCACGCTCCGGCGCACTCCCGGGGGCGTGGAGTTGCGTCTCAGGGACGACGGGCGCGGGATCGGTACGGCGACGGAGGGCGCGGGCATCCGGGGGATGCGCGAACGGGCCCTACTCATCGGCGCCGAGCTGTCGGTGGGACAGGGCCACGCGCGAAGCGGTGGGACCGGCGGCGGAACGGACGTACGGCTGCGCGTACCGATCGGCGGCGACAGCGACCGGAGCACCGGGAACGAGTGCGAGAACACGGGGAACACCAAGAGCGAAGAGATCAAGGGGATCGACTGACCATGCCCGAGGCGACCCAGACCCGCATCCTCCTGGCGGACGATCACGCCCTGGTCCGCCGGGGAGTCCGGCTGATCCTCGACAACGAACCGGATCTGACGGTCGTCGCCGAGGCGGGCGACGGCGCGGAAGCCATCGAGATGGCCCGTACCCACCAACCCGACCTGGCCATCCTGGATATCGCGATGCCCCGGCTGACCGGCCTTCAAGCGGCACGCGAACTCGCCAGGCGCCGGCCGGAGACCCGCATTCTGATGCTGACCATGTACGACAACGAGCAGTATTTCTTCGAGGCGTTGAAGGCCGGGGCGAGCGGCTATGTCCTCAAGTCCGTCGCGGACCGCGACCTGGTGGAGGCATGCCGGGCCGCGATGCGCGACGAACCGTTCCTCTATCCCGGGGCCGTGACCGCCCTGATCCGTAACTATCTCGACCGGGTACGCCAGGGCGACAGCATCCCGGACAGCGCCCTCACACCCCGCGAGGAGGAAATCCTCAAGCTGGTGGCCGAGGGACACACCTCCAAGGAGATCGCCGGAATCCTGGTCATCAGCGCCAAGACCGTCGAACGCCATCGCGCCAACCTGCTGCAGAAACTCGGGCTGCGGGACCGGCTGGAACTCACGCGCTACGCGATCCGGGCCGGTCTGATCGAACCCTAGAACCCTGCGGGGCCCGGCACATGGCGGGAGTCCGCGCGCTCCGTGCTGGGCAGAGACTGGGTGGCGCCTGTACGAACCCGCGTACGGATTCGGCGCCCAGGACACCGCACCAACACGAGCGGAACGAGGCGAGGCATGAACCCGGGCAACAGCTGGGAGTTCACTGACGACCGCGGCCATCTCACCGTGGCACGAAACCACCCGACACGGGTGGTGGCCTACATACAGGCGGGCGCGACCCTCTGGGACCACGGTCTGCGTCCACGGGGAATCTTCGGATCCCACCATGACGGGGACACCCCCGATCCGGCGAAGGCGGGCGAGCTGCCCCTCGCCGAACTGCGCTCCTTCGGCGCGGGCGGCGCCCTCGATCTGGACGCCCTGTTCGCGGCCGATCCGGATCTCGTCGTCGCCGTCAGCTACGGCGGCGGGCAGGTCTACGGCATCGACCCGGAGGCGGCCAAGCATCTGGAGGAGCGGGTGCCCGTCGTCGTCCTCGATGTGGGGAAGAACCGCTCGCTCGACGGGATCAGGGACCGGTTCACCGCGCTGGCCCGCTCGCTGCGTGCGCCGCTGCGCCCCGCGGAGGCGGACCTGGAGCGGGCGGAGGCCAGGCTGCGCGCGTCGGCGGCCCGCCCCGACGCGCCCCGGGTGCTGGCTCTCTCGGCGGCCGGACCGGAAACGGCGTATCTGGCCCGGCCGCTGACCTGGCCCGATCTACGGGCCGTCGGCGAACTGGGGGTGGCGCTGATCGAGCCCGAGGAGGGCGGCGGGGCCAACTGGCGTACGGTCGAGTGGGCCGAGGCGGCCTCGCTGGAACCGGACATCGTGCTCGCCGACGTACGCGCGAACGCGGCGCCGCGCGAACAGCTCCGGGGCAACGCGCACTGGCGCGCCATCGAGGAGCGGGCGCGGATCGTGCCGTGGAACCCGGAAGCGCCGGGAAGCCACCGCGCGCATGCCCGGTTCCTCGACACCGTCGCCGACGCCGTGGACGCTGTCGGAGCCGCGGGCCCGGACCTGGGCGTCGCGTCGGTGTAGACGCGCTGTCGGTGGCGTGTCGGAGCCGACTGTCAGCGTGGCCGCATGACAGACAACGCACCTGAGCCAGGCGGCGGCGCCGCGCCACGAGCGCTGCCGGTACGGACCGTCGAAGTGACCGGGATCCGGCGGATGTCGCCGCATATGGCACGCGTCACTTTCGGCGGCCCCTCCCTCGGCGACTTCACGCTGGACGGGCCCGATCAGCAGGTCAAGCTGTACTTCCCCCGGCCGGGGCAGCGCGTCCCACGGCTGCCGGAGGCCGGTACGGACGGCGATGTGATGCGCTGGTACGGCGCGTTCCAGGCGATCCCCGAGGCGGAGCGGCCCTGGACGCGCAGCTATACCGTCCGGTCGCACGATCCGCTGCATGCCACGATCGACATCGATTTCGTGCTCCATGGCGAGGGCGCGGGCGCCGGCCCCGCGACCTCATGGGCACGGAGCGCCGCGCCGGGTGACGTACTCGGCATGTTCGGACCGTCCGCGTACTTCGCCACGCCCGTACCGCTGGGCACGACCGACTGGCTGCTGCTGGCGGGCGACGAGACGGCCCTGCCGGCGATCGGCACCCTCGTCGAGGCGCTGCCGGAAGGGGCCCGCGCCGTGGTCTATGCCGAGGTGGTGGACGCGGCGGAGGAGCAGCGGTTCGAGACGGCGGGTGAGGTGACGGTGCACTGGCTGCACCGCGGCGGGGCGCCCGCCGGGCGCGGCGGCCCGCTGGTGGCGGCGGTGCGCGCCGCCGAGTTCCCGGCGGGCTCGGTCCTCGCCTGGCTGGCCGGCGAGGCGGGCGCGGTCCGCGCGCTGCGGCGCCATCTCGTCGCGGAGCGCGGGCTCGACAAGCGGGCGGTCCACTTCTCCGGCTACTGGCGGCTCGACCTCACCCAGGACGACGCCCCGACGCGGGAGGATCTGGCGGAGGCACATGAACGCCTGTCGGACGCAACGAATCTGACGTAGCGTCAGACGAGGGCGGCGGCCTCCTTCACCAGGAGGCCGCCGCCCTCGGCGTGGGCGCGGGCGTAGGTCTGTTCGTCGAGCGCCGCGCGTACCGCCTCCTCGGCCCTGGTGAGGATCTCCGCGTCCGGGACGGACGGGAGGGTCCCGAGACGGAAGCCCTCCGGCAGGGCGATATGGCGGGCGTACGCGCCGAGCAGTCGCGCCGCGTCCTCGGCGGCCCCCAGACGGGCCTTGGCCCAGGCGGCGCACGGAAACTGATGGACGATCAGCTGGGGCGTGACGAGAAAAACCACGCTGTCCAGGCGCCGTACGGCCTGGGCGGTCCACTCCCGCGCTCCCTCGAACTCGCCGTCCAGACAGTCCAGCCAGCCCCGCATGCCCGCGACCACACCCCCGAGGAACGGTTGCTCGGCGAGGGCGGGGGTGGAGGCGGCGGCGTCCCTGGCGCCCTCCCTGGCGCCGTCCCCGCCCTCGCCCGCCGCGCCCTCCCAGGCCGCGCCCTCCCGCGCCGCGCCCGTTTCCAGTGCGCGCAGTTGTGTACGCGCCTGATCCGTCCTGCCGGTGCGTCCGAAGCGCTTGGCGAGCAGCAGCCGGGCGGTGCTCTCGGCGTACCCGGCCGCCTCGGCGGCCTCCTCGACCGCCTCGATCAGCAGCCGTTCGGCGTCCCGCTCCGCGCCCGGATCCCCCGCCGACTCCAGGCGTACGGACGCCAGCCGGGCCTTGAACAGGGGCACTTGGGCGTACGCGCCGATCGGCGCACAGCTCTCCATGGCGCGGGCGAAGTCGGTGGCGGCTTCCTCGTACCGTCCCAGTTGCTCGTACAACTCGCCACGCGCTCCCAGGGATTGGGCGATCCCATGAAGATCCCCCGACCGCTCGAACCAGGCCAGGGCCTCGTCCGCGTCACGCGCCGCGCCGGCCGGTCCGTCCGGGCGGCCGCCCACCAACTGCGCCCTGAGCGTCAGCGCCAGCCCGAGATCCCAGCCGCTCCCCCGCTCCCGGCAGGCAAGCACCTGTGCGTCCAGAGCCGCGCCGATCCCCGGGAAGTCCCCCACCATCAGCTTGGCGATGAACCACATGGTTCCCGGCTGACGGCAGACCTGCGGCAGCCCGGGGCGGTACGCCGCCACGATCGCCCGCAGCCGGGTCGGCGTCCCGGGCCAGGTCGGGTCGGAGACATCCGCCTCGCCGCGGCTCGCCAGCACCAGCAGCCGGGCCCCGCGCCGCGCCTCCCACAGCAACTCCTCCGGCCAGGGCGGCGCGTGCGCCGTGCACGGCTCGGTCAGGGGTACGGCGGGCCGTACCGGAGCGCGGAAGGGATCGGGGCCGAGCGCGGCGGCGGCGCTGGACCAGGCACTGGCCTCGGACCGGTGGTCGCGCAGCTGCCAGAACCAGCCCATCGAGAGCACCAGACAGAGCGCTTCCTGCTCCTCCTTGTGGTCGACGGCGGTGCGCAGCGCGGTCCGCAGATTGTCGTGCTCCCGCTCGAACCGGCGCAGGACCCGGGCCTGGCGCGGACCGCGCAGCTCCGGGTCGCCGGTACGGGCCAGCTCCCGGTAGACGGCCAGATGACGGCGTTCGACGGCCGTCCGCTCCCCCGACGCGTCCAGTCGCTCGGCCGCGTACTCGCCAATGGTCTCCAGCAGCCGGTAGCGCATGCCGTCCACGCCCCCGGGTTCGGCGACGACCAGCGACTTGTCGACGAGGGAGGCGAGCAGCCCCAGCGTGTTCCCGTCCTCGGGCCCGCGCGCGCACACGGCCTCGGCCTCCGTCTGGGCGCAGCCGCCGGAGAAGACCGACAGACGGCGCAGTACGGCCCGTTCGCCCTCGGTGAGCAGTTCCCAGGACCAGTCGACGACGGCCCGCAGGGTCCGCTGTCTCGGCAGTACGGTCCGGGCCCCGCTGCCCGCGCCGAGCAGTCGGAAGCGGTCGTCCAGCCGGTCCGCGAGCTGCCGGGGCTCGAACGCGCGCAGCCGCGCGGCGGCCAGCTCGATGGCGAGCGGCAGTCCGTCGAGCCGGTGGCAGATCTCGGCGCACGCGACCGGATCGTCGGAGGTACGGAATCCGGTCCTGGCGGCGGCGCCGCGCTCGGCGAGCAGGTGGAGCGCCATGTCCCGCGGCAGGGGTCCGACGGTGCGTACGGACTCGCCCGGCACGCCGAGCGGTTCGCGGCTGGTGGCCAGCACGCTCACTCCGGGGCAGCCGGTGAGCAGTGTCTCCGCCAGCCCGGCGGCGGTGTCGATCACATGCTCGCAGTTGTCGAGCACGATCAGCAGCCGGCGCTGGGAGCAGTACTCGGCGAGCCGTGTCAGCGGGTCGCGCGGCGCGGCGTCTCCGGCCGCCGGGCCCCGTACCACGGTCTCGCGGGCGCCGAGCGCGGTGAGCACCGCCTCGGCGACGGCGGCGGGGTCACGTACGGGCGCCAGTTCGGCCAGCCAGGCGCCGTCCGGCCATGTCCCGGCGGCCGCGCGGGCGGCTTCGAGCGCGAGCCGGGTCTTTCCGGCGCCGCCGGGGCCGGTCAGCGTGATCAGCCGCGCGGCCGGCAGTTCGGCGGCGAGCCCGGCCAGCTCCGGCTCGCGGCCGACGAAGGAGGTGAGACGGGCTCTGATGTTCCCGGGGACGGCCGGGTCGGTGGGCGCGGACCGGGAAGCGGGACCGGGTCGGGCGGCGGGACCAAGTGGGACTGCGGGGGCGGGTCGGGCGGCGGGGCGGGGCGTCGACGCCCCCGGGCCGGCGGGCGCGGGCTCGTCGTCGGCCAGCAGCGCGGCGTGCAGGGCGCGCAGCTCACGGCCGGGTCCTGTGCCCAGGCGCTCGGCGAGCCGGGCGCGTATCTCCTCGTACGCCTGAAGGGCCTCGGCGGGTCGACCGGCCGCGCGCAGGGCCCGGATACGCAGCGCGTGGAGCGGCTCGTCGAGCGGCTGCCCGGCGGTGAGGGCGGCGAGAGCGGCCAGGGCCCGTTCCGGCCTGCCCTCCTCGACATCGGTGGCCAGCCGGCCGCGGCGGGCCTCGGCGTGCCGCTGTTCGGCGCGCACGGCCCGTGGGTCGGTGTCCCGGCCCGGGAGGTCCGCGAGCGCGGGCCCGTCCCAGAGCGCCAGGGCCTCGTCCAGCAGCGTGGCCGCCTGTCGGAGATCGCCCGTGCCGAGGGCCGCCGTGCCCTCGGCGGCGAGTCGTTCGAAGCGGAAGAGGTCGATCTCGTCGCGGTGCGCGTTCAGCCGGTAGCCGCCGGGTGCCGAGGCCACGGCCGCGCTCCCGAGAGCCCGCCGTACCCGCCCCACCAGAGCCTGGAGCGCGGCGATCTCGTCGGCGGGCGCGTGCGCGTCCTCGCCCCAGATCTGAGCCGCCAGCTGCCCCGCCCCCACGGCCCGGCCCCCGGCGGCGGCGAGCGCGCAGACCAGCGCCCGCAGTCGCGCCCCGCTGAGCGGCGCCTCGGTCCCGTCCTGGCGAACGGCCCGGGTGGTGCCGAGCACGCGATAGTGGTAGGTCACGGGACCATTGTCCTGTCCTCGCCGCCCGGCGACTCCTCGGAACCCCGCGCCAGCCGGATCGGTCGCCCTCCGCCCCGGTGAGTCGCCCTCCGCCCCCGGTCGGTCGCCCTCAGCCCCGTTCGCCGTCCGGCCGGAACTCGCACCAGACCGCCTTGCCGTCCCCGCGCGGCTCGACCCCCCAGCGCGCGGCCACCGCGTCCACCAGCAGCAGCCCCCGTCCCGAAGTGGCCGCCTCGCCGGGCTGCCTGCGGCGGGGCCAGACACTGGAGCGGTCCTTGACCCACAGGCGCACGCGGCGCACCGGCTCCGGCAGCACCTCCAGGGTGAGTACCGCGCCGCCCTCGGTGTGGAGCAGCACATTCACCAGCAGCTCTCCGGCGGCGAGCTCCACATCGTCGGTCAGCTCGGCGAGCCCCCAGTCCGCCAGCGCCTGGCGCAGCACGGAACGGCTCTCGACCAGGCCCTCCGGGTCCGCCTGATGGACGTGCAGATGGATACGGGGCGCCTGGTCGGTGCCGGGATCGGGGCGGCGGCGCAGCACGAGCAGCGCGATGTCGTCGCCCGTACCCCAGCGCTCCCACAGCCGCTCCGAGAGATGGCCGGCCAGCTCGCCCGCCCGACCGGGGCCGGTCCGCACCATCTCGGCGAGCGCGTCCATCCCGATCGAGATGTCACTGCCGGGCTCCTCGACCAGCCCGTCGGTGCACAGCACCAGTGTCTCGCCGGGTACGAGGTCGAGCCTCGTCTCCGGGTACTCCTCCTGTCCGAAGGCCGTGGCGACCCCCAGCGGCAGTCCACCGCGCAGGTGGGGCCAGTCGATTCTGCCGTCGTTGTGCCGTACGAGCGGGCCGAGATGGCCGGCCCGTACGGCGCGCATCGCGCCGGTGGCCAAGTCCAGCTGGGCGTATACGCAGGTCGCGAAGCGCTCCGTGTCGAGTTCGGCGAGAAAGCGCGAGGCGCGCGCCAGGACGGTCGCGGGCGTGTGGCCCTCGCCCGCGAACGCGCGCAGCGCGATACGGAGCTGGCCCATGATGGCGGCGGCGTGTGTGTCGTGCCCCTGCACATCACCGATGACGACGCCGACCCGGCTCCGGGGCAGGGTGATGACGTCGTACCAGTCGCCTCCGACCTCTCTGCCGCTCCAGGCCGCGTGATAGCGGACCGCGATCTCGGCGCCGGGGAATTCCGGGATGTCCCTGGGCAGCATGGACGCCTGGAGACCGGTCGCGAAATCGCGCTCCTGGTCGAAGAGGATGGCGCGCTGGAGCGACTGGGCCACGACGCCCGCGAGGCCCATCAGCATGTCGCGGTCCTCGGACGAGAAGTGCGTACGCCGCCGGTAGAAGAGCGCCAGACAGCCGATCGAGCGGGACTGGGCGACCAGCGGCAGGAAAGCCGCGGCGTTGGCCCCGAGCCCCCGGACGTACGGCCGCAGCCGGGGGAAGCGGTCGATCACCAGGTCGCGCAGTGAGCTGACGAACCGGGGCCGCTGGTTCAGTACGGCCTCGGCGAGCGGCAGGGAGCCGTCGAGGCGATGGAGGCGCAGGTCGTCCAGCACCTCGATGGACTCGCCGGCCAGCGCGATGAGCTTCAGGGCGCCGCCCTCCACCAGGCCGAGCGCGAGTCCGTCGGCGCCGAAGTGTTCAAGACCGCCCGCGCCCGTCAGCGCGGCGGCGACATCGTCCACGGTGATCGCCCGGGAGAGGGCGTCCGCGGCGCCGTGGGCCCTGCCGGTCATGTCCGTTCGGCCCGTTTCCGCCGGGTCGACCACGGTGAATTCGGAGAGGTCCGCCGTGGCGTTCCGCACGATGCCGACGATGCGGTAAGGGCGGCCCCGCTCGTCGCGCAGGATGCGGCCCCTCGTATGGGTCCACTGCCGCGTCCCGGTGCGGCGTGTCAGCTGGAAGTACGAGCCGTACGAGGTCCGGCCGCTGCGGATCGCCGTGTCCACCACGGCTTGCAGACGCAGGCCCTCCTCACGGGGTACGCGGGAGACCAGGGTCTCGGCCACACCGTCGTACTCGTCGGGGCGCAGATCGAACACGGCGAGGCCCGCCGCATCCAGCTCGAAGGCCCCGCTTTCGAGGTCCCAGTCGAAGCTGCCCATGCGGTTCAGTGCGAGTACCTCGTCCGCACCGATCACCGGCCGGTCCGGGTCCCGATCGCGTCCTGCCATGCGCCCGCTCCGGAGGTGGGCTGGAAGCCCGGTCAGCGGCCGGGCCCCTTGTTTCGTGGCGCTCGAACGCTTGTAGCATAACTTTCCCGACAAAATGTCGCATTGTCGACCAGCTCAGGAGACTCGCCCGGCCTCTCCCCCGGCTGGATCCCCGTCCAGGATCGCCGGAGTCGCGGCGCCGCGCACCTGGACAGAGCGACGGCCGCGTGCTGTGATGCCAACTCCCGCTCTTTTCAACGTTGTACTGCTCGGCACTGACATGGATGGGAGTCCCTGATCATGCTCGACCGACGACGTTTTCTGCACACCGGCGCCCTCGCTCTCGGTGGTGGGGTCCTCCTCGGCACCTTCGCGCCCTCCGCCTTCGGCGTGGCTCCGGCGCCCGGCGGCTGGTACGCGCCGAACGCCGCGCCACTCGCCCCCACCGCCTTCCAGAAGCTCCCGCTCGGGAGCGTCACGGCCCGGGGCTGGCTCTCGGGGCAGCTGCGCCTCCTTCTCGACGGGCTGTTCGGCCGTTACGCCGAGATCTCCCACTTCCTGCGGTTCGACGAGTCCGGCTGGGTCCACCCGGAGAAGGACGGCTGGGAGGAAGTCACCTACTGGCTGCGCGGATACGTCAGCCTCGCCGCGCTCACCGGCGACCAGGACGCCCTCGCCACGAGCCGCCGCTGGATCGACGCGATCCTCGCCACTCAGCGGCCGGACGGTTTCTTCGGCCCCACCCGGCTGCGTACGGCGCTCAACGGCGGCCCCGACTTCTGGCCCTATCTGCCGCTGCTCCAAGCGCTGCGCTCGCACGAGGAGTTCACCGGCGACGAGCGGATCACGCCCTTCGTCGTACGTTTCCTCCGCTATATGAACGCGCAGGGTCCGGGGGCGTTCGACTCCAGCTGGGTCTCGAAACGCTGGGGCGACGGGCTCGACATCGCCATGTGGATCTACAACCGCACCCGCGAGCCCTTTCTGCTCGATCTGGTCGACACGATGCACACGCGGGGCGCGAACTGGGTCGACCGCTTCCCCGATCTGCACAATGTCAATATCGCGCAGGGTTTCCGTGAGCCGGCGCAGTACGCCCTGCGCTCGGGGTCCGCCGAACTCACTCGCGCCACCTACCGCAACTACGCCTCCATCATGGGCTCTTACGGCCAGTTCCCCGGCGGCGGATTCGCGGGGGACGAGAACGCCAGGCCCGGCTTCGACGACCCCAGGCAGGGCTTCGAGACCTGCGGAATCGTGGAGTTCATGGCCAGCCACGAACTGCTCACCCGGATCACCGGTGACCCGGCGTGGGCCGACCGCTGCGAAGAGCTGGCGTTCAACATGCTGCCGGCCGCCACGGACCCCTGGGGCCGGGGCGTGCACTACATCACCTCCGCGAACAGCGTCGATCTCGACAACTCCCGTAAGACACAGGGGCAGTTCCAGAACGGCTTCGCGATGCAGTCGTATCAGCCCGGCGTCGACCAGTACCGCTGCTGTCCGCACAACTACGGCATGGGCTGGCCCTACTTCACCGAGGAGCTGTGGCTCGCGACCCCCGACCAGGGGCTGGCCGCCGCGATGTACGCGGCGAGCCGCGTCCGCGCGAAGGTCGCCGACGGCACGGAGATCACCGTCACCGAGGACACCGACTATCCCTTCAAGGAGACCGTCACTCTCACCGTCGCAACCCCGCGCCCGCTCCGCTTCCCGCTCTATCTGCGGATACCCGGCTGGTGCGAACAACCCCAACTCACCGTCGCCGGACGGCGGACGGCCGCCCCGTCGGGCCCGGCCTTCGTCAAGGTCGACCGTACGTGGCGGGACGGTGACCGGGTGACTCTGCGACTGCCGCAGCGCACCACCGTGCGCCGCTGGGACGGCAACCACGGCGCCGTCAGCATCGACCACGGCCCGCTGACCTATTCCCTGCGGATCGGCGAACGGTACGAGCGCTACGCGGGGACGGACGACTTCCCCGAACTCGCCGTGCGGGCGAGCGGAGCGTGGAACTACGGCCTGGCCACCGACCGGCCCGAGGATCCACCGACGGATCTGCGGTTCTCCGCCGACAGCGGTCCGCTGTCCGGCGACCCCTTCACCCAGGAGGGCACACCGGTCCGGATCACCGCCCCCGCCCGGCGCATCACCGAGTGGGTCGCGGACAACGAGCGGGTCGTCGCTCCCCTTCAGGACAGCCCGGCCCGCAGCGCCTCGGCGGTGGAACGCGTCACGCTGATCCCGATGGGCGCGGCCAGGCTCCGGGTCACCGCCTTCCCCACCGCGCACCCCGATGGCCGTGCCTGGACACCGGAGCCCGCCTACCAACGCGTCCAGAACAAGCACAGCGGGAAGGTGCTGGCGGTGGACAGGATGTCGCTGGCCGACAGCGCCCGGGTGGTGCAGTTCGACAATTCCGGTACCGCGGACCACGCCTGGCAGCTGATCGACGCGGGCGGCGGCTGGTTCCTGGTCAGGAACGGGAACAGCGGCAAGGTGCTCGGCGTCGACGGCATGTCAACCGCCGACAGCGCGCCGGTGGTGCAGTTCGCCGACAACGGCACGGACGACCATCTCTGGCAGCTGCTGGACAGCGGCGACGGCTGGTACCGCATCCGCAACAAGCACAGCGGGAAGGTGCTGGGCGTCGACGGGATGTCGACCGCCAACAGCGCGCAGGTGGTCCAGTTCGCCGACAACGGCACGGACGACCATCTGTGGAGGCTGCTCTGACAGGGAGCCCGTCCGTTGGTTGCCCTACCGCCCGCCACCCGTCTGCCGCCCGGCTCCGTCAGCGCCTTCCGCGGAGCCGGCTCAGCAGCTGACGCGCCTGCGCGCGCTTCCTCGGATCAGCGGAGGCGCGGCGTATCTGATCCGTCACGCGGCGCCCCTGCGGACTGCCGGCGAACCGCCTGATGCGCTCGATGATTCCGGGCATGTCGTCTCCCTGTCGTCTGCCGCGATCCGGGACCGGGTCGGGCGGGCTTTTCTCGCGCCTACCCCCTGACGGACCATCGACGCCCCATTCCCTTCCTCGCGTGCGGTCCGTTACACGACCGGCGAACCCATGCCGTGGACCGACCGGACGCGGCACCCTCGTCCGGCGCAATCATTCATACGATCAGCCCGGCGCGACGCACCGTAGAGCTGCGCTCTCTTGTGACGCGCCCGATGATGCGCCGCGGGCCTCACCGCCCACGAGCCTGGTAACGGACGTCGGCGTCGAAGATACGGGCTGAACTCGCACGAACAACCGATGTCCGGAATGCACCGTTATGCCACTGTGCCCAGACTGACGGCATGTCGGGCAAACAGAGCGCGGGGCTCCTCGTGTACCGGGTGACGGACACCGGTGCCGAGGTGCTTCTCGGGCACATGGGCGGGCCGTTCTGGTCCGGCCGCGATGCCGCCGCCTGGTCGATCCCCAAGGGTGAGCACGGACCGGACGAGCGGCCGGAGGACGCCGCGCGCCGGGAGTTCCAGGAGGAGCTGGGCCTGCCACCGCCCGACGGACCGTGGATCCCGCTCGGCGAGGCCCGGCAGCGGGGTGGCAAGAAGGTGACGGCCTGGGCCGTAGAGGGGGATCTCGACCCCGCCCTCGCCGCGCCCGGCACTTTCAGCATGGAGTGGCCGAGAGGATCGGGTGTCCTGCGCGAATTCCCCGAGCTGGACCGTGTCGCCTGGTTCTCCCTGGAGAACGCCGTGGAGCCACTGGTGACGGGGCAGCGGGTCTTCCTCGACCGGCTGAGCGAGTGCATAGGTGACGGCCGCAGGCCGTCCCCGCCCCGCCGCTGACCCCGCCACCCCGGTGCCGCCCAGGCCGCGCCGTCCCGCCCGGTTCATTCAGGAAAGGGATCGTTTCCGTGCCCCGTCGCCCCCATGTCTTCGTAGCCGCCAGTACGGCGCTGCTCGCCGCCGCGGTCATCCCCGCGACCGTGCTCCCCGCCCTGGCCGTACCCGCCGAGGCTCCGCACACCCCCGCGTCTCCCGCCCGCGCGTCGCCCGATCCCGCGTACCTCGCCTTGGCGGCCCACCGCTCCGTACCGTCCTCCGCGCTGCCCTCCGCGCCTCCCTCCTCGCCACCCCACTCCTCCGTACCGCACTCCTCCGCACCGCACTCGTCCGCTCCGCACCCCTCCGCACCGCACTCCGCGGCACCACACCCCTCCGCGCCTCCCTCCTCCCCGTCGCCCGAACGCCACGGCGCGCCGCCGCCCGCGGCCGGACCGCCCGCCGGTAGAGAATCGTTCAGGCAGGACGGCTTCCCCGAGGACGGACCGGTCACCGCGGCGGCCCTGCTGTCCAGGGCCGGCGGCTGCGACCAGATCTCCAACGGGCTCTACCGGGCCGGCGAAGGCACCGCGGCCACGATCCCCGTCTGCGACGCCAAGGGCGCCGTGTTCTGGAACGCCGACATGGACATCGACTGCGACGGCCAGACCACGGCCCACTGCAACTCCGCGGCGGACCCCTACTACCAGCCCACCACCGCCTATACCCAGGGGGACGGCAGGGCGCTCAATCCGGAGGAGCTGCCGTATATCGTCGTGCCCCTGTCGAGCTCCATCTGGAACTACCGCTCCTCGGGCATCCGGGGCGGATCCGTCGCGGCGGTCATCCACCGCGACAAGGTGGAGTACGCCGTCGTCGGCGACACCGGCCCGCCCGGGATCATCGGGGAGGCGTCGTACGCGACCGCCCGCGCGCTGGGTATCGTGGCCGACCCCGCGGGCGGCGGAGTGCCCTCGGGCGTGACCTACATCGTCTTCAAGGACTCCGAGATCGCGCCGCTGGACGACCACGAAGCCATCGCGCGGCGCGGCGACGAGCTGGCGAAACAATTCATCATGGACAACTGAGCGGAGCCGGAACCGGAGCCGGCCCATGCGGCGGGGGCCCCGCCCTTGGGCCGGACCCCCGCCGCAGACCACGCGTCCCGCCGAACGGCGGCATGGCTCAGACGATGCCTTCCGAGATCTCCGACTGCTCGCGCGCGCTGCCGTACGCCTGCGGGGTGCTGTACGAGCCACGGGCTATGTACCACCACGCGGTCGCCAGGATCAGCACCACGGCCAGCGCGATCACGGCGTAGTTCATCGAGTCGACCGTCACGGGGTTCGACTGGGGCAGGCAGAACAGGACGGTGACGAAGGCCACCCACACCACGGCGATCCAGCCGATCGGCTTGCTCCAGCGCCCCAGGGTCCACGGTCCGGGCTCGAAGCGGTTCTTGGCGCGCAGCTTCAGATAGATGGGGATGGCGTACGCCGGGGTGATACCGATGACGTTGATGGCGGTCACCGCACCGTACGCCGTCGTGGAGTACAGGGACGGCAGCGCGAGCACACCCGCGACGATGACCGACAGCCAGACCGCGGGAACCGGGGTCTGGGTACGGCTGCTGACACGCCGCCACAGCGCCGAGCCCGGCAGGGCGTTGTCACGGCTGAAGGCGAACACCATCCGGCTGGCCGCCGCGACCTCCGCGTTGCCGCAGAACAGCTGCGCCACGATCACGAGCAGCAGCAGCGCGGTGGCGCCGCTCGTACCGAGGGCGTCGATCAGGATCTGCGCGGGCGGCACGCCGGTGGAGCTGTTCTGGGCGCCCGCGTAGTCCTGGATGGCGAAGGTGAGACCGGCCAGCAGGGCGAACCCGGCGATCCAGGAGACCCAGATGGCCCTGACGATCCCGCGCGCGGCGGTGACCGACGCGTTCGAGGTCTCCTCGGAGAGATGGGCCGAGGCGTCGTAGCCACAGAAGGTGTACTGCGCGAGCAGCAGCCCGATGGCGGCCACATAGAGCGGGTTCTCCCAGCCGGAATCATTGACGAACTCGGTGAAGACGAACGACGGCGACTGGTGGTGGTCGGGGACGATCGCCAGAACACCGACGATGATGGCGACACCGACCAGATGCCACCACACGCTGATCGAGTTGAGCACGCTGACCAGCCTGACCCCGAACAGGTTCAGCACGGCGTGCAGCAGCAGGATGCACAGGAAGATGACAAAGGTCCAGCCGGGGCTGGGGGCGAAACCGAACTGGAGATTGAGGAAGGCCCCGGTGAACAGCGCGGCGCCGTAGTCGATACCCGCGATCGCGCCGAGGAGTCCGAGCAGGTTGAGCCAGCCGGTGTACCAGCCCCACTTGCGACCGCCGAGCCGGTCGGCCATGTAGTAGAGGGCGCCCGAGGTGGGATACGCGCTCGTGACCTCGGCCAGCGCCATGCCCACGCAGAGCACGAACAGACCGACGCCCGCCCAGCCCCAGAGCATCACCGCGGGACCGCCGTTGCCCATGCCGAAGCCGTACAGGGTCATGCAGCCGGACAGGATGGAGATGACCGAGAAGCTGATGGCGAAGTTGCCGAAGCCGCCCATGCGGCGGGCGAGGACGGGCTGGTAACCGAGCTCGCGCAGCCGCTGCTCTTCATCCTTCTGGGGTATGGGGCCGGCCTTCGACCAGGTCGGTGGTGAAGTGGACATGGAATGGACCTCCGATAAGAAACCACACATAGGGGACGGTTACGGGACGTACTGCCGAGGGCGGGGGCAACGAGCGGCACCGCGAGGGGTGTTCACTCAGCCGGCCGGCCCGTCCCGCGGATCACGGGCAGCCGCGAGACACCGGCTGCGGGCGCGCAGGAACACGTCCTCGGCCTGCGCGGCGTCGCCGGGGCTGCGCGTACGATACGCCCACGGCACGGAGACGTAGTACGGCCCCAGGGCCTCGAACACCCGGGCCCCCTGCACGAATTGGAGCGACCCCCACAGCGCGTGCGCCAGCTGGTTGAGGTCGAGCAGCGAGGCCTCGGCGAGTACGGCGTGGTCGAACCACAGATGCAGGGCCCGCAGCGCGTCCCGGGTGGCGTCCTCCGTCACCCAGTGGAGGTCCAGCGCCTTCTCGTGGCCGTTGTCCCGGCGGTAGCGCTCGACGCGCACGAACAGCGGCATGACGTGCAGCGCCGAGCCCTCGGGGGCCGAAGAGGCGGCCCACTGGACGAAGTTGACCGCTTCCGAGAGCGATCCGTCGGCCCGCCGCGCGTAGACGAACTGGAGCATGCGGTGGTACGCCTCGCGGTTGTACGGATCGCGCTTGTCCGCCTCCGCGAGCAGCGCCCAGGGGCCGGGGAAGAGCATGGGTCCCGGCGGCGCCAGCCGGTGTTCCTCCAGCCGCTGTCTGCCGTCGAGTTGGGACAGGGCCAGCAGACATACCCAGGGCACCGGGTCGGCGGGAGCCTGGCGCGCGGCGTTGCCGCATGCCTCCCACGCCTGCTGCCACAGCTCCTGTGTGCGGGTGTGTCCCTCACGGTGCGCCCGTACGGCGCGCTCCACCAGGACGCGGGTGTGCATCACGAGCGCGGCGACGTTCCGTGGCTCTTCCGACAGCCATGCCTGTACGGCGTCGGAGCCGGCGGCGACGGCGGCGAGCACCTGGGTGCGCTGGGTCCACAGGGACCAATCGCGCGTCTCGGCAAGGAGGTTGCGCATCGAGACCCAGCGTCCGGTGCGCAGATCCTGGACCGCGGCGCGCAGTTCGTTGTCGTGGCCCGCCGGGTGGTAGACGGGTCGCATGTTGTCGCTCGCCATCAGCTGGGTCCTGTCCGCGCGCGCGAGAACGGCCGCCGGGCGAACCACGGTGACGGCCGCTTGGGAAGCCGTGAGGACGGCGGGGCGGGGGAAGCTAGCACCGGCCCACCGTCCCTGTCCCCGGCGGCCCTGGGACCCGGGGGTGGCGGATGCTCCCCCGTCCCGGGGTCACGGAACTCCCGATCCGCGGCGGCCGGGAGGAAGGCGCCACCGCGGGCCGGCTACAGGACGTGCTGAGCCGGGCACGCCCGAAGAGGCGCCTGGCTGAAAATATGTTCGTCATAGATCCTCTAGGACGGTGGGGGGTGGAGCGATCCGGCGTCGTCGCAGAAGGCAGGAACCAGCCGTGCCGCAGGTGAGGGAGAACCGAGGAGCACTCCCTGCCACTGCGGCGATCAGTGTAGGGGTCAGAGTGACATGGCTCGAACACTTTGCTGATCTTTCGCAACTCTCTGTTGATCCAGGCGGATTGGGGCTCTCCGGGCGACGTCGCCCGGACGATTTCCCGGAGCGCCGGGACCTCCGGCCGCCGCACCCGCACCCGGTCGGTCCAGAGAACCCTTGACGCCCGGTCTGACCTGCACCACGCTTTCGCTCAGCGATCAGCCCGGCGGCCAGTACCCGCCGCGATCGACGCCAGCCTCGTGCCCCTCCGCGACCGAAGAACGGGATATGCCGCCAGCCCAGCACTCGCCCCGCCCCCGCGCCGGCTCAACCACCCGGCCGGTGCTCGCCATTGACCAGGGCACCTCGTCCACCAAGGCGCTGGTCGTCTGCCCCGAACGAGGCGTGATCGGTACGGGTTCGGCGCCGGCGCCGCCCCGCTACGGCTCCGGCGGACTGGTGGAGGTCGATCCCGCGGTCCTGCTCCGCTCCGTACTCGACGCAGGGCAGCAGGCGCTCACCGACGCGGCGGAGCCGGTCGCGGCCGTCGGTCTGGCCAACCAAGGCGAGACGGTGCTCGCCTGGGATCCGGCGACGGGCACCCCGCTCACCGACGCGATCGTCTGGCAGGACCGCCGCTCGGAGCAACTGTGCGCCGAACTCGCGCCGTACGACGACCGGTTGAGGCAGCTGACGGGGCTTCCGCTCGCCCCGTACTTCGCCGCGCCCAAGATGGCCTGGATCCGGCGCGAGCTGACCCGCGAGGGCACCGTGACCACCAGCGACTCCTGGCTGATCCACCAGCTGACCGGTGCGTTCGTCACGGACGCGGCCACCGCCGGGCGTACCCAACTGCTCGACCTCGACCGGGTCGACTGGTCGCCGGAGGCGCTGGATGTCTTCGGGCTCTCCGACGAGGCGCTGCCCCGCGTCGTCGACGCGGCGGGACCGGTCGGCACCACCAGCGCCTTCGGTGCCGAGATCCCGCTGACCGGACTGCTCGTGGACCAGCAGGCCGCGCTGTTCGCCCAGGATGTGACCGAACCGGGAACCGCCAAATGCACCTACGGCACCGGCGCGTTCCTGCTCGCGCAGACCGGCGGCCGACCGCGCCGCGGGACGACGGGCCTGGTCAGCTGTGTCGCCTGGCGGCTCGACGGAGACACCAGCTACTGCCTCGACGGACAGGTCTACACGGCCGCGTCCGCCGTGCGCTGGCTGACCGATCTCGGGGTGATCTCGGGGGCCGCCGATCTCGACACGGTCGGCTCCCGCGTACCGGACAGCGGCGGCGTGACCTTCGTACCCGCGCTCGCGGGACTCGCCGCGCCCTGGTGGCGCGGCGATCTGCGCGGCTCGCTGACCGGCCTCGGCCTGGACACCGGCCCGGGACAGCTGGTTCGCGCGCTGTGCGAGGGCATCGCCGCCCAGGTCGTGGAGTTGGCCGGCGCGGTGGCCACCGATCTCGGCACGCCCCTGACGAGTCTGCGGGTGGACGGCGGCCTGACCCGGTCGGCGCTGCTCATGCAGACCCAGGCCGATCTGCTGCAACGGCCCGTCGAGGTCTCCGCGTTGCCCGATGTCACGGCGCTGGGGGTGGGCGCCCTCGCACGTCTCGGCCTCGACCCGGCGCAGTCGTTGCGGGAGGTGATCCCGGAGTGGAAACCCGCCGCGGTCTACGAGCCGAGGATCGGCGCGGACGAGGCGGCGGAGCGTCTGGGCGTCTTCCGCGCGGAGGTGGCGGCGCTGCTCGACCGTACTCCCCCGCCCTGAACCACGGGTCCCGCGGCGAAGCCGCCGGGAACGAACCGAAGAGAACCGAACCCCCGGCCCGGACCTCCGTCCGTCCCGGCCCGGACC
This sequence comes from Streptomyces sp. NPDC094034, assembly GCF_040303865.1. Classification (NCBI taxonomy): domain Bacteria; kingdom Bacillati; phylum Actinomycetota; class Actinomycetes; order Kitasatosporales; family Streptomycetaceae; genus Streptomyces; species Streptomyces sp. NPDC094034. Next base: position 66,099 of record NZ_JBEOUD010000011.1, read on the forward strand.
TGGAGCACCATGACTGTCACGACCTCGGGCACGCTGCCGGACGAGGTGTACGACGTCGCCGTCATCGGCGCGGGAGTGGTCGGCACGGCCATCGCCCGTGAACTGACCCGCTACCGGCCGCGGATCGCGCTGGTGGAGGCGTCCGACGATGTCGGCGACGGTACGTCGAAGGCCAACACGGCCATTCTGCACACCGGCTTCGACGCCGTGCCCGGATCGCTGGAGTCCCGGCTCGTGCGCGAGGGACAGCGGCGGCTGGCGGCGTACGCGTCCCAAACGGGCATCCCCGTGGAGCCGGTCGGCGCGCTGCTCGTCGCCTGGGACAAGGAACAACTGGCCGCGCTGCCCGCGCTGGTGGAGAAGGCCGAGCGCAATGAGTACCGCGAGACACGGATCATCGGCCCGGACGAGCTGTACTCCCGCGAGCCCCACCTCGGCCCCGGCGCGCTCGGCGCGCTCGAAGTCCCCGGTGAGAGCATCATCTGCCCCTGGACGACAACACTCGCCTATGCCACCCAGGCCGTGCGGGCCGGGGCGGACCTGCATCTCAACTGCCCCGTGGAGAACGTCACCGGCGCGCTCGACGGCGTGTCGCCGCACGAACTGATCACCGGCCGCGGCGTGTTGCGGACGCGGGCACTGATCAACGCCGCCGGACTGTACGCCGACGAGATCGACCGGCTGCTCGGCCACACCGACTTCACCGTGACGCCCAGGCGCGGTCAGCTCATGGTCTTCGACAAGTTCGCCCGCGAACTGGTCCGGCACATCCTGCTGCCGGTGCCGACCGCCCTCGGCAAGGGGGTGCTGGTGGCGCCCACGGTGTACGGCAATGTGATGCTCGGCCCGACCGCCGAGGACCTGGCCGACAAGACGGCGACCGGATCGACGGCCGAGGGCCTGGAGTTCCTGCGCGAGAAGGGCGGACGGATCATGCCGGAGCTGCTCGACGAGGAGGTGACGGCCGTCTACGCGGGCCTGCGCGCCGCGACCGAGTACGACGACTACCGCATCCGCTCCCATCCCGGGCAGCGGTACATCACGGTGGGCGGTATCCGCTCCACCGGGCTGACCGCGTCCATGGCGATCGCCGCCCATGTCGTCGAGCTGCTGGCCGACTTGGGGCAGGACCTGGGCGCGGCGCGGGAGCTCGAACCGGTACGGATGCCGAATATCGGCGAGTCGTCGCCGCGACCGTACCAACGCGCCGAACTGATCGCGGCGGACCCGGAGTACGGCAGGATCGTCTGCCACTGCGAACGGGTCTCGCGCGGGGAGATCCGTGACGCCCTCGCCAGTACCGTCCCGCCGCGCTCGCCGGAGGGGCTGCGGCGCCGTACCCGCGCCCGGGGCGGCCGGTGCCAGGGCTTCTACTGCGGCGCCGCGGTGCGCGCCCTGCTCACCCCCGAAGCCCACGAAGCCCCCGAAGCTCCTGAAGCTCACAAAGCTCCCGAAGCACCCGACGGTCGCGGAGCCCCGAGCACACCCGACCAACCATCACCGCGGCCGGAGGTCGGTCCATGAGCGCGACAGCGGACCGGGACGCCGTGTCCTCCACCCCCGACCCCGGCCGGCGGCGGCGCGCGGTCGATGTGCTGGTGATCGGCGCGGGTCCGGCCGGTCTGGCCGCGGCCGAACGACTGGCCGCCTCCGGCGCCGGTACGGTCGAGGTCGTCGACCGCGAGGACCAGGCCGGCGGTATCCCACGCCACTGCTTCCACACCGGGTTCGGCGTCCGTGATCTGCGTCGCCCGCTGAGCGGCCCCGCGTACGCCCGCCACTGGCGCGATCTGGCGATCGACGCGGGAGCGACGCTGCGCACCGGAGTCTCGGTGACCGGCTGGGCGGGCCACCATGGGCGCGAGGTCCTCCCCGGCGGCCCCAGGCCGCTCACCGTGGAGACCACCGGCCCCGAGGGCCTTGAAAGCCTCTCCGCCGGGGCGGTCGTCCTCGCCACCGGCGCACGCGAACGCCCGCGCGGCGCCCGGCTGGTGCCGGGGACACGGCCGGCCGGGGTGTTCACCACCGGCGAGCTGCAACAGGCCGTCCATCTGCACCATCAGTGGATCGGGGCGCGGGCCGTCGTCATCGGGGCCGAACCCGTCAGCTACTCCGCCGTACGCACCCTGCGGAGCGCGGGCGTGGAGATCGCGGCCATGGTCACCGAACAGCCGCACCACCAGTCCTCCTGGGTCTCGGGGCTCGGGGCACGACTGCGTCACCGCGTTCCGCTGCTCACCGCCACGACCGTCACCGAACTGCTCGGCCGGGGCCGGCTCACCGGGCTCACGCTGAGGCACGACGACGGCAGGACGGCGACCATCGGCTGCGACACGGTCGTCTTCACCGGGGACTGGATCCCCGACCACGAACTGGCCCGCCGGGGCGGGATCGCCCTCGACCGGGGCACCCGGGGCCCGGCGGTCGACACCGCGTTCCGTACCGCCGCGCCCGGTGTCTTCGCCGTCGGCAATCTGCTGCACGCCATCGAGCCCGCGGGCACCGCCGCCCGGGAGGGCCGACTCGTCGCGGGGCCCGTGCTGCGGTTTCTGGCGGACGGCGCGTGGCCGGGCGGCCAGGTGCCGGTGGAGGTGGACGCACCCCTGCGGTGGGTCGCGCCGAACCGTATCGACCCACGCGGTCCACGTCCGCCGCTGGGCCGCTTCACGCTCCGTACGGCGCGCTCGGCGGACCGGCTGTCATTCCTCGTCGTCATCCAGGACGGACGGGTGCTGCACCGGGAACGGCTGCGGCGTGGTGCGGTGCCGAACCGGCCGCTGTACGCCTCCGCCGACTGGATCGACCGCGCCGATCCGGGCGGCGGCCCGATCGTGATCAGCGCGGACTGAGCCCCGGGCCGTCGCGTCGCGCGCCCGGTTCGATTCAAAGGTGGTCGGCTCCCAGGACCGCCGCGTAGAAACCGGCGCGCGCGGCGAGCGGCGTCAGCTCACCCGCCCGCTCGGCCGGGAAGCAAACCAGGGGGTAGCAGTCCGACTCTATGTCGAGGACGGCGAGCGCCACCCCCACCTTCAGATGGAGCCGGCCGGCGTCGTTCAGGAAGGCGGCGGTGTCCGTGTCCAGGGGCGTCGCGTCCGTGCCGTCGGCGTCGGCCCGGGACCACGGGTCGACGGTGGAACGGGATTCCAGGCCCCGGAGCCGACTGATGATCTCCTCGGAGCCCTCCTTCCAGTTGACCTCGGCCAGCAGCCCCTGTGCCGTCAGGGCGTCGACGAGCGCTATCCACGCGAGGTTCTCGATGGGCGCGTCGATGCCGCGGTCCTCAAGACGCGCGGCGTGGGTCCGTACATAGGCGTCCGGATCGTCGTACGCGAACAGCACCTCGTCGACGACGGTCACGCGGCCCGGCGCGAGCAGCTCGGCCAGCGCGGCGAGTGCCTCGGCGGCGGGGGTGAGAGCAGGACGACGCTCCGTCATGATGACAGCTCCTCAGGTCGGGATGCGAGGTGTTCGGGTGGAACACCGGCCCGGGAAACACCCTGCCACGGGGGTCTGACAACCGACCGGCCCGCGAGCCGCCGGAGAGACGCGAGAGCCACGAGGGCCACGCGACCCGCGAGAACCGCGAGGCCGCGGAAAGACCCGCGAGACCCGCGAGGCCGGAAAGAGGAGCGGCCCCACCGGCGAGGGGGGGACACACCGGTAGGGCCGGGAGAGCTCAGGCGGCCGGGGGCGGCCGCGAGCTTCGCTCCGAGACGCGTCTGCCCGGCACGCCACGACGTATGCGCACGAGTTTCGAGGAACCCGTACGGGCCGACGCCCTTCCCCGCGGAGTGAACGGTGAGTGACCGGCTCCGGTCCTATGGCCATGGGCGCGGCGACGGTTCGCCGACACGGTGATCCCTGTGTGGTGATCGGTGTTGGCCGTTGGAACGTCGTTCACGCGCAGGCCACGCCCAGTGTCAACCATCGAGGAGTAGCCAGGGGGCCGTCCCCGGCGCGCTCGTCAATGCGCTCGCACTCGGGAGGCCGCAGAATGACACGCATACGCTCCGCAGTCACCGCCGTCGACCGCCGCTCCTTCCTCACCGCCACCGGAGCGGTCGGCGTCTCCGCCGGAATCGGGCTGGCGCTCGGCGCGGGCGGCGGTCCCGGAGAGGCGGCCGCCGCGCCCGGAGCGACCGCGACGCCCTCCGTTCCCGGCCCCCGTACCCCCGCCGCCCCGGCCACGCCCGCGCGTACCGTCCCCGCCCGTACGACGCTGGACACGGTGGCCGCGCCGCGCGACAGCGCCGCGGCCTTCCGACGGCTCGGCGACGGTCCCGGCTGGCGCAGGGTCGTCCGCGAGACGCTGGCGGCCCCGCGCCCCGGCCGCGCCCAACGGCGTACCGTACTCAGCTCGTTCGTCCAGCTCACCGATCTGCATCTGGTGGATGTCCAGCACCCGGTACGCACCGAGTATCTGCGCTCGCAGCAGCTCTCGGGGTGGCGGCCGCAGGAGGCGCTCACCGTCCCGGGCGCGGTGGCCCTGATCGAGCAGATCAACGCGCTGAAGGCCGGGCCCGTGACCGGGGCGCCGCTGTCCTTCGCCGTGACGACCGGTGACAACACCGACAACAACTCCCGGGCGGAACTGGACTGGTTCCTCACGGTGATGAGCGGTGGCCGTATCACCCCCAACACCGGTGACCTCCAGCGCTACGAAGGGGTGCAGAACTCCGACGAGCGACTGTTCTGGCATCCGGAGGACTCCGGGCGCGACACCGACAAGCGGCTCGGTTACCCGCGTATCGACGGGTTCCTCGACGCCGCGATCCGCTCGGTGAACAGCCCGGGTCTGCGGATCCCGTGGTACTCGACCGTCGGCAATCACGACGGGTTGGCCAGCGGCGCGATGGCCGACCCTTCCGGCTACCTCGCGGAGTTCGCCGTCGGTGCGAAGAAGCTGTACGGAATCCCCGACGCCGAGGCCAAGCAGCTACTGAAGCTCCTCTCGAAGGGCGGGGACCCCAACGGGGCGAAGCTGATCGGCCTGCTGCGCCGCTCGAAGCGCGCGATGCGCTCCATCACCGCCGATCCGCGCAGGGCGCCGTTCGGGCCGCGCGAGTATCTGAAAGCGCACCTCGACCCGGCCCGGGTGGGCGCCGGTCCGGCCGGACATGGCTATACCGCGGCCAATCTGGACAACGACACGCTCTACTACACGTTCCCGATGGGCGAGAACGTCACCGGCATCAGCCTCGACACCACGGACCGCGGTGGGCACTTCACCGGCTCGCTCAACACCGCCCAGCTCAACTGGCTGAAGCGCAAGCTCACGGAGCACCGGGACGGATACGTCGTCATCTTCAGCCATCACAACAGCTGGACGATGACCAACACCCACCCCGACCCCGCCCACCCGGGCGAGGCCCGGCACAGCGGCGACGAGGTCCTGGCGCTGCTCAAGCGCAACCGCAATGTGCTGGCCTGGGTCAACGGGCACAGCCACCGCAACTCGATCCTGCCGCACGGCAGCTTCTGGGAGATCTCCACCGCCTCGCACATCGACTTCCCGCAGCTCGCCCGGGTCATCGAGATCGCGGACAACGGGGACGGCACACTCTCGCTGTTCACCACGCTGATCGAGTCGGCGGCGCCGCACAGGACGGACTTCGAGGACCTTTCGCAGACCGGTCTCGCCGCCCTCTACCGGGAGTTGTCGCACAACGCACCGGGTTCCACCACCGCCCCCGCGGGCAAGTCCACGGACCGCAACACCGAGCTGCTGCTGAGCCGCTGAGACTCCGCCGGCCGCCGGCCGGGGGCCGATCAGGCGCTCAGCCGCTCAGCCGGCGTCGATCAGACGCTGGAGCGCGGGCGCGTACAGTTCGGCCAGCCGTTCGGGGGCGGCCCGTCCGGTGGCGCCTTCGCGGTACAGGCTGAGCGTGGCGCCGAGCCCGAGCAGTTGGCCGGAGATGAGTTCGGCGCGCAGAGCGCGTTCACGGCCGGTCAGCGCCCCGGCCAGCCGCTCGGTGATCTGCGCGCCGAAGCGCTCGCGCAGCAGGGTGCGTTCGTCGTCGTGGCCGAGCGAGAACACGACGCGCAGCAGGGGGTCCGCCTGGCGCTCGCGGCGGCTGCGCAGCATGGTCAGCACCAGATGTCTGCCGAGCGTGTCCAGGGGTGCCGCGAAGAGCTGGTCCGCCGCGGCCTCGAAGTCGGCGACGGCGTTGAACAGCCTTTCCTTGGTGGCGAAATGCTTGACGATGAGCGAGGCGCTGACCCCCGCGTCGGCGGCGATGCCCCGCATCGTGACCTCGGCATAGGGCCGGAAGGCGAACGCGCGCCGCGCCGCCCGCAGGATCGCGTCCCGTCCCGTACCCGCCTCGGCCGCCGCCACGCCGCCCGCCGCCCCGTCGGCTGCCTGCCCGTTCATGCGCCCTCCCGGGCAAGCGATGTCGTCCTGTCCCGTGCGACGCTACCGGGCGCGCGTCCCCGCTGACGCGGCAGACACAGGGTGACGGCCAGCGCGAGGAGCGCGGCGCCGCCCGCGATGACGAAGACCAGCAGATAGGCGTGGAGTGTGGGGGCGGTACGGCCCCCGGCCTCGAAGGTGAGGCTGGTGAGTACGGCGGCGACCGCCGCGCTGCAGAAGGCCTGTCCGACCGAGCGCATCAGGGTGTTGAGGCCGTTGGCGGCACCTGTCTCGCTGACGGGCACCGCGCGCATCACGAGCGCGGGCAGCGCCGAGTACGCGATGGCGGTACCCGCGGCGACGACGGTGGCACCGAGGATGATCGTCCACAGCCGGTGGCTGGTGAAGAAGCGCACCGCGTAGCCGACGGCCAGGACGGCCGAGGCGAGCACGAGCGTGGTCTTGGGGCCATACGCGGCGGAGATCCGCGCGGACACCGGGGACAGGGCGACCATCGTGAGGCCGCCGGGCAGCAGGCACAGTCCGCTGACGACGAGGGAGGCGCCCAGGCCGTAACCGGTGCTCGTGGGCTCCTGCACCATCTGCGCGGTGGTCAGGGAGTTGGCGTAGAACGCGAAGCCGATCAGCAGGGCGGCGATATTGGCCCGCAGCACGGCGGGTCGCGCGGAGACCCGCAGATCGACCATGGGGGTGGTGACGCGCAGCTCGTAGCGGCCCCAGAGGAGGCCGATCAGCACGGCGAGGACGAGCAGCCCGAGGGTGGGGACGGATGTCCAGCCCCATGCCCCGCCCTGGGTGACGGCCAGCAACAGGCCGACCAGGGCGGCGGACAGCCCGAGCGCGCCGAGTGCGTCGAAGCGGCCCCGGGTGCGCAGGGGTGATTCGGGTACGCAGAGCAGCACCAGCACGATGTCGAGCAGGCCCAGCCCGGCGGACGCCCAGAACATCGTGTGCCAGTCGTAGTGCTCGACGACCAGGGCGGCGACGGGCAGTCCGACCGCCGCGCCGATGCCCAGGGTCGAGCTCATCAGGGCGACCGAGGACAGCACCCGGTCGGGTGCCAGCTCGTCCCGCATGATGCTGATGCCGAGGGGTACGACGGCGAGCGCGGCGCCCTGGAGGGCCCGGCCGGTGATCAGCACCCCGATGTGGGAGCTGACCGCGCACAGGACGGAGCCGGCGGTCAGCACGCCGAGCGAGGCGAGGAGCACCCGGCGCTTGCCGTACATGTCGCCGACCCGCCCGAGCACGGGGGTGCAGATGGCGCCGGTGAGCAGCGTGATCGTCACCAGCCAGCTGGCGGCGGCGGGGGTGGCGCCGGTGAGCGCGGGGATGTGCGGAAGGAGCGGTATGACCAGCGTCTGCATGACAGCCACGACCACGCCGCAGAACGCCAGGACGGCGACGAGGAATCTGGGGTGCGGTGCGGAGGGCTCGGAGGCGGAGGGTTCGGGGGGCTCGGAGGATTCGGAGGGCTCGGAGGATTCGGAGGGCTCGGGGGGCTCGGATATCGCTTCGGGCATCTCTCTCCGTAAGGGGAAGCACTGAGGGAAAGCGGCAGGGGTGCACAACCGTTCACCCTCAGGGTATACACCTGTGCACCCCCGCGCCCCTCCGGCCGCCGACCCGACCCGGCACACTGTCCGGGGCGGTTCCGTGTCCGGTGCCCGCCGACGACCGCCGTGGGAGGCACGATGGCGCTCCAGATCAGCGCGACCAATCCGGAGCAGCCGGCCGTGCTGCTGGATCTGCCCTGGAACATCCCGCTCGACCAGTGGCCCGAGGAGTGTCTGGTCGCGCTCCCCCGCGGTATCTCGCGCCATGTGGTGCGCTTCGCCTCGGCCGGGCCCGAGGTCGTGGCGGTGAAGGAGATATCCGAGCGCGGCGCCGTGCGCGAGTTCGGTCTGCTCCGCGATCTGCACCGCCTCGGTGTCCCGGCCGTGGACCCGGTCGCGGTGGTGACCGGGCGGGTGGACGCGGACGGGGCGCCCCTGGAGCCCGCGCTGATCACACGGCATCTCAAGGGATCGCTGCCGTACCGCTCGATGTTCGAGTCGACGATGCGGCCGACCACCGTCAAGCGGCTGATGGACGCGCTGGCCGTGCTGCTGGTGCGACTGCATCTCGCCGGGTTCGCCTGGGGCGACTGCTCGCTGTCGAACGCGCTCTTCCGGCGTGACGCGGGCGCGTACGCCGCGTATCTGGTGGACGCCGAGACCGGGCAGATCCAGCAGAACCTGAGCCCGGGACAGCGCGATTACGACATCGAGCTGGCGCGGGTGAACATCGCCGGGGAGCTGATGGACCTGGAGGCGTCGGGTGCGCTGCACCCTTCCGTCGATCCGGTGCCGTTCGGCGCGGCGATCGTCCAGCGGTACGAGGACCTCTGGCACGAGGTGACGCGGGAGTCGGTGTACCCGGTGGACAAGCGGCACTACATCGACCGCCGGATCCGCCGGCTCAACGATCTGGGCTTCGATGTCGCGGAGATGCAGATCGAGCGCTCCCCGGTCGGTGACACGGTCACCTTCCTGCCGAAGGTGGTGGACGCGGGCCATCATCAGCGGCAGTTGCTGCGGCTGACCGGACTGGACGCCGAGGAGAACCAGGCGCGCCGGCTGCTCAACGACCTGGAGAGCTGGATGGCCGGCGAGGAGGACTACGCACCCGGCGATCCGCTGGGGGCACGGCCCGAGGTCCTCGCACACCGCTGGGTCCGCGATGTCTTCCGGCCGACCGTGCGGGCCGTACCGCTGGAGACGCGCGGCGAGATGGACGCGGCGCAGATCTACCACGAGGTGCTTGAGCACCGCTGGTACCTCTCGGAGGCGGCGGGGCGCGACATCGGTCTGGAGGCGACGATCGCGGACTATCTCGTGACCGTACTTCCGCACTCGGTGAACGCGATGACGCCTCCGGGGACGGACACGACGGGCGGTCTCTCACCCTGATCCGGGGCCCCGCGCCGGACGGCCCCCGCGCCTGACCGGCTCTCACTGAAGGGCGCGTACCGCCGCCGCGAACACCGCGGGCATCCTGGCCGCCGCCGGGACGATCAGCCGGGCTCCCGCCTCGTGGCCACTGACCCTCAGCAGCCCCTCCGTCAGCAGCCGGTGGCGCCGGGACAGCGCACGCCACCGCCGCTCGTATTCCTGCGGCCGGCCGGCCCTCAGACACCGCACGGCCGCCTCCGCCGACGCCAGCGCGAGCGCGATGCCCTCGCCGGTGAGGGCGTCGACATAGCCCGCGGCGTCGCCGACGAGCAGCACCCGGCCGGCGCTGCGGCGGCGTACCCGCTGGCGCAGGGGGCCCGCGCCGCGCACGGCGCCGACCTGCTCACCGTCCAGCAGCGGGAGCAGCCGCGGGAAGCGGGCCAGATGGTCGTCGTAACCGCCCTTCGCCGTGGTCAGTACGGCCACCCCGACCAGATCGTCCGCCACGGGCGTCACATACGCCTCCCCCGCCCGTCCCGAGGACGACCAGTGGACCTCCACGAAGTCCGTCCAGGGCTTCATCCGGTAGTGCCGCCGCTGCCCGTACCGCCGGGGCCGCGGATCCGGGAGGTCCAGGCCGAGGCGGCGGCGCACGGGTGAGCGCAGCCCGTCCGCGGCCACCAGCCAGCGCGCCCGCAGTCCGCCCGCGGTCACGGAGTCCGCGCTCTGCTCCACCTCGTCGACCCGGCCGGTCACCGTCCTCACGCCGGCCTCGGCGGCCCGTCGCGCCAGCGCGGCGTGGAGTTCCGTACGCCGTACCCCGAGTCCGAGGCCGTCGTCGAACGGCGCCTCGGCCCGGTGGGCGCCATGGACATAGCGGATGCCGCGCAGCGGATGGCCCGGGAGCGGGCCGAGGCCGAGGGCGGACAGCGCACGTACGCCCCGTGGCATCACGCCTTCGCCGCACGCCTTGTCGACGGGGGTGGTACGGGGCTCGATCACCACCGTCTCCAGGCCGGCCCGCGCGGCATGCACCGCGGTGGCGAGACCGGCGGGTCCGCCGCCCACCACCAGCAGATCGATCACGGCAGAGCGCCCTCGGCGGCCGACTCCAGCGCGCGGTTCTCGCACCGTATCCGGATCGTCAGCAGCACCGCGTTGAGCGTGGTGAACACCAGCGCGGTCACCCAGGCGCCGTGCACGAGCGGCAGCGCGATCCCTTCCGCCACCACCGCCACATAGTTGGGGTGCCGCAGCAGCCGGTACGGGCCGCCCGTCACGAGCGGAAGTCCCGGCACGACCAGCACCCGGGTGTTCCAGCGCGGGCCGAGCGTATGGACGCACCACCAGCGCAGCGCCTGCGCGGCCAGCACGACCGCCACCATCGGCCAGCCGAGCGACGGGTCGAACGGCCGGTCGGCCAGCCACACTTCCACGAGACAGCCGAGCAGCAACAGGGTGTGCAGGGCGACCATCGGCGGGTAGTGCCGCCGCCCCCGCTCGACGGCGCCGCGCGCCAGACTCCAGCGCGCGTTGCGGCGGGCGACGACGAGTTCGGCGACGCGCTCCGCTCCCATGGCCAGTACCAGCGCGGTGTACCAGATCATCTCTCCCCGTCCGTCGGTCTCTCTCCCCGTCCCCACTCGGCGCCGCCGGCGCCGCCCGCGAGCCGGCCGTCGGCCCTACCAGCGCAGCAGCACCAGTTCGCAGCAGAATCCGGGCCCCATCGCCAGCAGCAGCCCGTACGTACAGGGCGGTGGCGGGCGCTCGGCCAGCGTGTCACGCAGCACATGCAGCACGGACGAGGACGACAGATTCCCCACCGCCGCCAGCGAACGCCAGGTCATGTCGAGCGCGTCGGCGGGCAGTCGCAGCACCTCCTCGACCGCTTCCAGCACCTTCGGCCCGCCGGGGTGGCACACCCACGCGGTGATGTCGTCACGCGTCAGACCGTTGTCGGCGAGGAATCCGTCGACGTCCGCCGCGAGGTTCTTGCGGACAAGATCCGGAACGCTCGCGTCCAGGACGATACGGAAGCCGGAGCCCGTGATGTCCCAGCCCATGGTCTGCTCGGTGTCCGGATAGAGCTGGCTGCGTGTGTCGACGACGACGGGGCCGGCGGCCCGGCGGCGGGGGCCACAGGCGACCACGGCCGCGGCGCCGTCCCCGAAGAGCGCGGTGGCGACGAGGTTGGCGGACGAGACGTCGTCGCGCTGGAAGGTGAGCGAGCAGAGCTCGACGGAGAGGAGGACGGCCACATCGTCGGGCCGTCCGAGCAGATAGTCGTGCAGCCGGGCGATGCCGGCCGCCCCCGCCACACAGCCGAGCCCGAACACCGGCACTCTTTTGACGTCGGAGCGCAGGCCGAGCCGCCCGACGAGGCGCGCGTCCACCGACGGCGCGGCGATACCCGTCACCGAGGTGAACATCAGCAGATCGACATCGCGTGGGGACAGCCCCGCCGCCTCCAGCGCCCCGCCGACCGCCTCGGCTCCCAGCGGTAACGCCCCGGCGATGAAGGCGTCGTTCACCGCCCCGAAGTCCGTAAGACGGTCGTACCGGTCGAGGGGCAGGGCCGTATGGCGCGTGGCCACGCGCGCACCGCGGTGCAGCCGGTCGAGAACCTTCCTGTCGGCACCTGCGGGCAGACAGGTCCTGGCGACCATGTCCGTGATCTCGTGCTGGGGGTACCGATGCGGAGCCAGGGCTCCGTGGACGGCTGCGATGCTTGTCATCTGCGGTCCGAGGTCGGGGTCGGGGGGCGACTGACGTGCCATCCCTGCCCCCGCTCGGTCGCGCCACACACGAAGTCGCCTGTACGGCCCCTCAGGGGCGGTTGTACGACCGCGCCGTGACGGGCGGTTCGGCGTTCGCGAGGGCTACGGCGTGACGGCCGCCCGCTGTCGGTGGCGCTGCCTACGATGAGCGCGTGGACGCCATCGACCAGCCGGGGAGCATCGTCCGTACACCGACAGGCCCGCCGGGGCACCGGCCGCGCCGGGTGGCCGCGCTGCTGGGTGCGTGTCATCCGGGGCCCACGGTCGCGGTGACGCTGCTGGTCGCGGGGCTCGCGGTGGCCGCCGGGCAGGACGCGTCCGGCTGTCTGCTGGTGACCGCCGCCGTTCTGACGGGTCAGTTGTCGGTCGGCTGGAGCAATGACGCCGTCGACGCGGCGCGCGACACCGCGGCCGGACGGCGCGCCAAGCCCGTGGTGGGCGGGGCCGTCGGCGTGCGTACCGTAGGGGCCGCCGCGCTGATGGCGCTGGCTCTGTGCGTGCCGTTGTCGTTGGCGTACGGGACGCTCGCGGGCGTGGTGCATCTGGTGGGGGTGGCCGCGGCCTGGCTGTACAACGTCCGGCTGAAGTCGACGGTGCTGTCGTGGCTGCCGTACGCGATCGGGTTCGCTTCCCTGCCCGCCTTTGTGACGCTCGGTCTGCCGGGGCAGCCCCGGCCGGTCTGGTGGGTCGTCACCGCCGCGGCGCTGGTGGGGGTCGGCGCGCATCTCGGCAATGTGCTGCCCGACATCGAGACGGATCTCGCCGGGGGGGTATGGGGCTGGCCGCAGCGGCTGGGGCCGGCCGCGGTACGGCTGCTGCTGCCGGCCCCGCTGGTGGCGGCGACGGTCCTGCTCGCGCTCGGCGGAGCGGGCGCGCTCGGTGCCGTCGCCGTCACGGTGGCGCTGATCACGGCGGTCGGCGGCTCACTGCTGGGCCGCCGCCGTCCCAAGGCGCCGTTCCTCGCGGCGATCGTGGTCGCGGGTGTCGATGTCGCGCTGCTGCTGTCGCGGGGCGCCGCGCTCAACTGACCGGCGGCCGGCCCCGCGTCGGCCGCGGTAGGACGTCAGTCCGAGGCGCCGAGCCGCTCGCGGAGGAAGGTGATCGTACGCTCCCAGGCGAGCGCGGCGGATTCGGCGTGGTACGCCTCGGGGCGGCCGTCGTTGAAGAAGGCGTGGCCCGCCCCCGGGTAGACATGGATGACCGGCACGATCCCGGACTGGGACTCGATCGCGGTGCGCAGTTCCTTGAGGCTCGACGGCGAGACGGTGTCGTCCTCCGCGCCGTAGTGGCCCAGGATGTCGGCCTTGAGGTTCGAGAAGTCGGGGACGCCGTCCCGGTTGACGCCGTAGAACGGTACGGCCGCGGAGATCCGCTGGTCCTTGGCGGCGAGGCTGAGCACGAATCCGCCGCCCATGCAGAAGCCGACGGTGCCGATCGTGTCGCCGTCCGTCTCGGGCCGTGCGAGCAGATAGTCGACGGCGCCGGAGAGCAGTTCGACTCCCCGGTCGGTGGGCAGCGCGCTCATCATGCGCAGCGCCTCGCCGGAGTCGTGGGCGACCCGGCCGCCGTACAGATCGGGGGCGAGCGCGACAAAGCCCGCCCGTGCGAAGCGGTCGGCGATGTCCTTGATGTGGGCGGTCAGGCCCCACCACTCCTGAATGACGATCAGGCCGGGGCCGTGTCCGGCGGGCGGTACGGCGAGATAGCCGTAGGCGGTCGTACCCGCGCTCGGGAACGAGACGTTCTGAAGCGAGGATTCGGTGGGCGCGGTGGAGTCGTTGGAGTCGATCGGCTCGGTGGCCATGGCAGGTGCTCTCCCAGCTCTGGTGCGGTGACGGACGACATCGCGATCGTATGAAAGGGGGCGCCCTGAGGGCGAACGCCTCTCCGGATCGCGACCGGCTCCACCCGACGGGCACGCGACGCCGGTCCCGCGCGTTGTCGGAGTGGCTCTGTGTGACACCTGAGGAGAGATGACGGAATGGCCCTGTGGGACCGGTTCAAGGAATCCGCCGCGACGATGCAGACGCAGCTCATGGCGAAGAAGAACGACCTCAAGAGCGGCTCGTTCCGCGACGCGAGCATGGCGATGTGCGCGCTGGTCGCGGCGGCCGACGGCTCCGTCGACCCCGCCGAGCGCCAGCGGGTCGCCTCGTTGATCGCCACCAATGAGGTGCTGCGGAACTTCCCCGCGGAAGACCTCCAGCGCCGCTTCGACGACTATCTGAACAAGCTCGCCGCCGACTTCACGTTCGGCAAGGTGGGCCTCCTCCAGGAGGTGGGCAAGGCCAGGAAGAAGCCCGTCGAAGCGCGGGCCGTCATTCAGATCGGCATCGTCATCGGCGGCGCCGACGGCGACTTCGACAAGACGGAGCAGGCCGTGGTGCGCGAGGCCTGCTTCGCCCTCGACCTGCCGCCGCACGAGTTCGACCTCTGATCGGGTCATCCGGTGGGTGACGCGCGGGGCGGTGGCCGCCGGCCACCGCCCCGCGCGCGCTCCAGAAGCTCCCGGCGTCCTCGCTCAGCTCTTGCCGCGCCGCTCGGCGGGCTCGGTCCTCAACGCCCAGGCCATCTCGGGCTCCTGCTTGGCGGCGAAGACCGGAACGGCCGGCAGGCGCACCTCCGGGCGGCGGTCGTCAGGCTTTGAGGAGGTCCGCCGCGAGCTGGTCGATCCGGGTCCGCCAGGCCGCCAGGGCCGCGTCCGCGTCGCCGCCCTCGGGACCTGTCTGGGTCAGCACCAGCCGGGCCCCGTGCCCCGTCCCCTCCCCCAGCTCCCAGGTGACCGATCCCGCCGGCTCCCAGGTATAGGTGAGCGACTTCGGCGCCCGTACCTCCGTGACATGGCCCGCCGGGACGTTCCCGGCGGTGAATCCGGCGGGCACGGGCAGGCCCGCCACCGGCTCGATACCGGCCGACAGGACGTCCCAGACGGTCGCGGCCGGCCGCACCAGCTGACGTTCCAGCCGGATCCGCGGACCGGTGGCGTCGCCCTCGGTGGTCTCGGCGGTCTCGGCGGTGCCACGGCCGAGGCCGAACCGGCGTACATAGGTCTCGTGCAGCTCGCCCGTGTCACGGCCGACGGTGACCGGGCCGCCGGCGAGCAGCTGGGCCAGGGCGGTGATGCAGAGATGCCAGCCGGAGGCGAAGCTCGCCGCGCCCGGGAGATCGTCGAAGGTGTGCACGAGCGTGAGCAGCGAGCCCTCGCCGTCAGGCGCGAGGGACCAGCTCAGATGGTCGGCACCCCAGGTGAACGCGAAGAGGCGGGGCTCGTCGACATCCGTGACGGTGCCGGTCATGCCCGGTCCGCTGACGCCGGGGAAGTGGAAGCCCATCGCGCCACCGGGGGTGAGGTCGACGGTCACCTCCGAGGGGAACCACTGGGCGAGAGCGGCGGGTTCGGTGAGCGCGGCCCAGACCCGCTCGGGAGGGTGCGGGAGCCTGCGCTCCATCCGCAGGGCGGTCCGGCCGTCGACGGCGGTCATCAGCGTGTCGTCCTGCGAGATGTCGTGCCAGGTGTGGTCGTACGGGGTGCCGTCGTGCGGGTTCGTGGTCATGAGGGATGTCCTCCATCGCGTCGGGACCTGTCGGCCCCCGACGAGGCCGGCGTCGCGCGGTACCCGCAGATGCTGGCATATGGGCGGGCGCCGATGAGCGCGGCGGCGCGGCGCGGTGTCATGAAATTTCCGCCATACGCGGCGGCGATTACGCTCCGAATCTGGCCGGATCCGCGTCGTGACAGGAAGTCAGTAAAGGCTTCATAGTTGGAAGTTCGGGCATTCCAGGGTCGTTTTCCACTCCCCCGGGAAATCGCTCCGCCACGGCGCCCGGCAGTACCCGCGCAACGTCACTCCAAAAGCACTGCGGCCCAGGCCATCAGGCCCACAGAACGGCGCAAGGAGAGCGGCCGTGCATGACGAATTCCTGTGCCATGTCACCGCGTACGGAATCTGCGGTGGACAGCGAATCGGCGTTCCGCTGGGAACATATCGCGCTCCCACTCTGTCACTTGCACTGTGGTGGTTGCGGGATCGAGCTACCTGGATCGCGGAACGGCTGGATCCCAGCCCGGAAAGCGACCATTTTCCGGCCGCCGCACTCACTCCGGTGGGGCGCAGCGTGCCGGACGTACCGACGACACTTCGGAACTGGCGGGACGACACGGCCCATCAGGACATGGTCGCCGAGCATTTGGCGGCCGGGCGTCTCATCCGTGTCGCCACCCGCGACGACACCACGGAATACGAGTTGCTGGCGGAATCGGTGGACGCGCTGCGTATGGACCGCGCGCTGCCGACTCTGATCACACCGGAAGCCCTGCCGGAGCCGCTTCGCCGGGAACGCCCACTGGTCGCTTCCGCGCCGGCCTCCGCCCCCGAGTATCGAAGACACGGCGGCGGTCCTGGCCGGAGGACAGGGGGTGATGATTCCTTCGGGGACACCTTGGAGTTCGGCCGGGCTTCCCGGTGACGGGCGAATGACGGGGGAATCCCGGGGTATCGGCGACGGCAGCGCCGGTCAGCGCCCGGGATTCTCTCCCTGTGCGATCTCGATATGGGTGTGCAGATCGTTCGCCGCCCCCATGGCCGAGCCGCCGGACAGCGTCAGACACACCAGCACGGCGCCCGCGACGAGGCGGCGGGTCCGGGGCGTGAGCGCGGGCCGGCCGCTCGCGCCGGTGCCGAGCAGCGCGGCGACGCGCCGGGGCACCGGGCCCGCGGTCGCGGCGAGTACGGTCCGGGGTCTGAGCGCCCCGGACAGTCCCGGCGCACCGCGGGTGGCCAGCGCGGCACGCCCGATCGCGCGGGCGGCGAGCCGCCGGTCGCCGACGGCCGCGGCGGCGGCCTCGTCGGCGGCGCGCTCCAGCGCGTAGCCGAGCGGTTCGCGCAGCGCGCGCAGGGCGGGGTGGCAGAGAGCGGCCAGTTCCACCGCCCTGAGCAGGACATGGTGGCGGCCGCGCAGATGGGCGCGTTCATGGGCGAACAGCGCCTCGCGCTCGGGCGGTTCCAGGGCGCGCAGCATGCCCGTGGTCACGACGATCCGGCCGGGGCGCCCCGGCAGCGCGTAGGCGTCGGGCCGGTCGTCCCGCACCACCGCCAGCTCGCCGTCCGTACCGCCGGTGACGGTCCTTGCCCGGCGCAGCTCCGCCCGGTCGCGCCGGGCGGCGGCGGTGAGCGCCGCCGTACGCCACACCAGCAGAGCCCCGGCGACGAGTGCGAGCGCGATGGTCACGGGGGGCGGTCCGGCCGTCAGCGGCTCGGCGAGTTCACCGAGGAGGGCGACGGCGGGCAGATACGACGCGCCCGGTACGACCAGCAGCACCAGGGCCGCCGAGCTGCTGACGGCCAGGATCAGCGCGGCGGCGGTGAGCAGTTGGGCCGCGCGGCGCGGCGGGAGGACGGCGGCGACCCGGCAGGCGGCGGGGGCCGCGAGGAACGGCATCAGCAGTGGGATCAGTACGAGGTAGGTCATCCGGCCTCCCCGCCGTCGAGCAGGGAGCGCAGCATTCGCTCGTCCTCGTCGTTGAGCTGGGAGACGAAGCGGGCGAGCACCGCGCTGCGGTCCTCGTCCTTCGCCAGCTCGGAGTGCATACGGCGGGCGGTCAGCCCGGGGGCGTCCTCGGTCGGGGAGTACGCGTAGCCGCGCCCCGATCGGGTGCGCGTGACACTGCCCTTCTCGTACAGCCGGGACAGAATCGTGGTGACGGTGGTGCGGGCGAGCGATCCGCCGAGCGCTTCCTGAACGCGTCCGGGCGTGAGCGGTTCCTCGGCCGCCCACAGCGCCGCGAGCACACCGGCTTCCAACTCCCCCGCCGGTCGCCGCTCCGCGCCGTCGTCGCCCATGGGAACGCTCCTCCCGTTCTCTTCGTCTACAGTGAAGTAGACCGTCTACAGAACTGTAGTCAACCGGATCGTCGTACGGACATCCCTGTCCATCCTCCGTCCACCATTATGGGAGCAGCCCTTCAATGGACGTATCCACCCTCGCGACGATGCCGCAGGCCGTGAACCCTCTCGACGCGGGATCACTGCTCGCCGCGTTCGGCGCCCTCGGCATCGCCTTCGTCCTCTTCGCCGAGACCGGCCTTCTCGTCGGCTTCTTCCTCCCCGGCGACTCGCTGCTCTTCACCGCGGGGCTGCTCTGTGTCTCCGGGGCGGACGGGACCGCGCGTCTCTCGCTCGCGCAGGTCCTGATCGCCTCGGTCCTCGGAGCGTTGCTGGGGGCGCAGACCGGCTATTGGATCGGGCGGCGCGGCGGCCGGGCGCTGCTGGCGCGCAGCCGCGCCCGCAAGCTCCACGAGGGGGCGGCCCGCGCGGAGGAACTGCTCGACCGGTACGGCCACGCCAAGGCCATCGTGCTCGCCCGCTTCGTCCCGGTCGTACGCACCGTGCTGAACCCGCTGGCCGGCGCCCTGAACGTGCCCGCGCGTCTCTTCACCCTCTGGCAGGTCATCGGCGGCGCGGTCTGGACCGTCGGGCTCGTGCTCGCCGGATACGCGCTCGGCTCGTCCGTACCCCATGTCGACCGCTATCTGCTGCCCATCGTCGCGGTGGTCGTGATCATCTCGCTCATTCCGCTGGGCCTTGAGGTGCTGCGCTCGCGCCGGGCAGGCACCTCCCCGGCCGGGACCGGAACCGCCGGGACACCAGCCGCCGGGACCGTGCCCGATTCCCCCGAGGAGGCACGTTGATGGTGAGCCCGCGGGCCGCGTCCGCCACCGAGGACCGATGGTTCGACGAGGGTCTGTACAAGTCCGTGACCAGCCTGGCGGACCGCTCGCCCGGCCGGCTGGACACCGCCGTCTCCTTCTGGTCCACGTACGGTCTGGTCTTCTTCGGCGGGCTCCTGCTGGCCGCGTGGTGGCGCGCCCGGCCGACGGCCGGGGCCCCGCGGTCCTCGGCGCGGCCCGTCATGGCGCTCGCCGCCCCATTCGCGCTGGTCCTGGCGTATGTCACCGGTCTGGCCCTCAAGTCGGTGATGCGGGAGCGACGGCCCTGTCAGACGCTGCACACGCTCACCATCGAGGCCTGCCCGCCGCTGGGCGACTGGTCGCTGCCGAGCAACCACGCCGCGATCGCGGGGGCGGCGGCCGTCGCGCTGCTGTTCGTCGACCCCGTGCTCGCGGCGCTCGCGGTCCCCGCCGCGCTGCTGATGGCCGGATCACGGGTCTGGGTGGGGGCGCACTACCCGCACGATGTCGTCCTCGGGCTGCTGGTCGGGGCGGTGGTGGCCGGGGCGCTGATGAGTCTCGCGCGACGCACCGCTCCGCTGGCCGAACGGCTCCACGACACCCCGCTGCGCCCACTGGTCGCCCGCCGGTGAGCCGTACGGCACCGCCGCCGATCCGCAGAGCCGTCCGCACGGGGCCGCTGGCCGTCACCGCGCTGTGCGCCGCGGCCCTCGCCCTGCTGGCCGTCTTCACGACCGCGCGCGACGGCGCCCCCTTTCGGCTGGACACGGCCGCGCTCGACTGGTCGGTGGGGCACCGCTCGTCCCCCGCGGGCATCACGGCGGCGCGCGCCGTAACGGCCAGCGGCACCGGCCCGTACCCCTATCTCTGCGCCATCGTGGCCGGGCTGCTCGCGGGCCGCGATCCACGGCACCGGCTGCTGGCGGCGGCCGGCGCGCTGGTGTTCCTCCTCGCGGGGCAGGCCGCCCGCTACGGCCTGCTGGCGGCGGCTGCCCGCCCCCGGCCGCCGAAGGCGGACTGGCTGACCCATGCCTCCGGTTTCGCGTTCCCCTCCGGACACACGACCACGTCGGCGCTCGCGGCGGGTCTGCTGATCTGGGGACTCGTCCGGTTCGGCCGCGGCTCCCACGCGATCCCCGGCCGACTGAGAGAAGTGCTCATCGCGCTCCTCGTCTGCTGGGCCGTCGCGGTGGGGCTGACCCGGATCTATCTTGGGGTGCACTGGGCGACGGATGTCGTGGGCGGATGGCTCTTCGCCGCCACCTGGCTCGGTCTGGGCGCGTCCTTCATACCGCCGGGACAGCTCGGACGGCCCGGTCGGGCCCGACGGGCCCGACCGTCGCCTCCGTGAGCGCCGTCCGCGATCACCGCCGGAACGACCGATGAGTCTCGTGCCCCGCGGGTGTCTACCTCTTCGACAGCCCACATCGGCCCCTATCGAGGAAGGACGGCCGTCATGTTCGGCGACAGCAAGGCGTTCAGCGGATTCGCGGTGAACGACATCGAGAAGGCGAGGCGGTTCTACGGAGAGACGCTGGGACTGAAGGTCGAAGAGGAGCACGGCCTGCTGCGTCTGCGCCTCGCGGGCGGCGCGGACGTGCTGATCTACCCGAAGCCCGACCACACACCCGCGACATTCACGATTCTCAACTTCCCGGTGGCCGACATCGACGCGGCGGTGGACGAGTTGGGCCGCCGCGGCGTGACCTTCCGGCGCTATCCCGGTATGGAGGCGGACGACAAGGCCATCTTCCGCGGCGGCGGCCCGTACATCGCGTGGTTCACGGACCCGGCGGGGAACATCCTGTCCGTGCTCCAGGACCGCTAGTGCGTGTCGTGTACGTAGGGTCCCGCGCTCAGAGCGCGCGGTGCATGATGTGCATCCCGACATAGCCGTGCGCCGGGTGCAGGAAGCCCTCCGGGAGCGTGCCCACCACCTCGAAGCCGAGTGACCTGTACAGCTTCACCGCGTGCGTGTTGGTCTCGACGACGGCGTTGTACTGCATCGCGCGGAACCCGGCCGCCCGCGCCCAGTCGATCGTGTACGTACAGAGCGCCCTGCCCACCCCGCGCCCCGCGTGCGCCGGGTCGACCATGTAGCTCGCGCTCGCGATGTGCGAGGCGTTGCCCATGTGGTTCCGGTTCATCTTCGCCGTGCCCAGGACCGTACCCGCGTCGTCGACGGCGACGACGGTACGGTTCGGGGGCGCGACGAGCCACATGTCCCGCCCGTCGGTCTCGCTGAGCTCGACGGGGTAGGTGAAGGTCTCGCCGGCGGCGGCGATCCGGTGGAAGAACGGCCAGATGGCGGGCCAGTCCTCGGTGGTGGCTTCCCTGATCAACATGGCGCCAGGATGCCTGTATGTACCGCGCGCCCGCCAGCGCTTTGGCCGCTCACGCCGTGGTGAACGCCTTTCGGGTCGATCCCGACCGTCTTGAGCCAACTGTGTTGATTTCGTACACCGACCGGGAATGTTTTTCGTGGGTAACCGTCCGCCCCCCGGACGGCGGATACGGGCGCGGTCGGCATCGGTTCGATGTCATGGCCCGATACCGTCCTGGAAAGACGGATAAACAGAGGATAAGCAGAGGAGAGGCGAGTCGCGCATGTTCGAAGCCGAGGACATCCGGGAGTACCGCGGTCACGATGTGGTCGATGGCGAGAAGCGGAAGATCGGCTCGCTGGAAGCCATCTATGTCGACACCGCCACGGACGCCCCGTCGTTCGCCACGGTCACGGTCGGCCTGCCCACCAAACGGCGGCTCGTCTTCGTTCCGCTCGCCGAGGCCACCGTCGGGCCGAATTACCTGAAGATCCCGTGGGACAGGCAACTCGCCAAGAACGCCCCGTCGATCGATACCGACGGGGAACTGCTCGCCGAGGACGAGCCGCGGATCTTCGCCCACTACGGACTGCCCTACTCGACCGGCACGCAGGGCGAGCGCCGACTGGGCCGCCGCTGAAAAAAGCGGCGCGGAGCGCGGTGTGCGTACCGCGTCACGCGCCGCCGGGGCCGCTCGGGATCAGGCGAGATTCTTCTCGATATTCGCCAGATACGCGGGCATGAAGTGGTCGCGAATTCCGTCGGAGGCGGGCGCGAACAGATCGGCGGTACGCCCCTTGATTCGGTCCTTGAGCCCGTCGATCAGCGGCATCCGATCGTGGAGTACGCCGTCGGCGTCGAAATACCTGACGTGATCCACATGGGTGAACACCGGCGCCGGCGGGACCTGCGGCACGATGTCGTTGTTATTGACGAAGCGGTGGGTACGGCCCTTCAGCGCGGTGTTGTGCGCGGCGGCGAGCAGCCGGTCGCAGGTGCGGGGCTGTCCATACGTGTAGATGCCGTCGGCGAGGATCCTCGGCTCCTCGAAGTACAGCCGGCCACCGGCGAGCATGGCGAGGGCGCCGCCCAGGCTGTGCCCGGTGAACCACACGGTCTGTCCGCCGGTACGGAACGTCTCGATGGCGGAGCGTACGTCCGGATACACCGACGCGAGTGCCCGGTGGAAGCCGAAGTGGACGAAGCCCTTGTTGCCCGGCCCCGGCACCGGCGGAGTGTTGACGTCGGTCAACCAGTCGCGGATCTCCTCCGGCTGGGTGCCGCGGAACGCGGTAATGATCATCCGGTCGCTCGCGGCGACATACGCCTGGGTGTCCTCCAGGGGGAACGGCAGTTCATGGCGTGCCTCGAAGTGCCGGAACCGGTCGAACCCCCAGTCGGCGAGAACGGTCCGCGCCTCGTCCTCCTCGCGGTAGGCGAGTTCCGCGGCCTTCGCCAGCCAGTAGGCATGGGCCAGTTGATAGCCGGTCGTCCGATGGTCGAGCGGGGCTACGGGCATGGCGAACCTCCGGGGGTACACGAACACGGGCGTGAGGTGACGCGTCCGATGATTGATCATTCTCCGGAGGGGCCGCATCACCGCGTTCACCCACGCGGGCGGCGCGCGGAAGCGCACGTGGCATACCGGCGCGTGCGGCGACCTCGGTCCAGCCGGGGCGAGGTGGCCGAAACTCGATGCCTCCGCGCCCAATTGGTCTGGACCACATACGCGGTGACCGCTAGGGTCCCTGCCAGCCGACACCCGTACCGAGCACCCCCCGACCGGCCCCACCTGCCCCGCTCCCGCAGTCGGCTCCGTACCAAGGACCGAAGTACCGTGATTGATATCGTTGTCGTACTCCGGGCCGAGGACGCCGTCCTCGACTTCCTGTCCGTACTCACCGACGACGGTGGTGGCGAGACCCGGGTGATCCTCGCCGATCGCGCCGAGACGCTGATCCTCGGCGCGGGCATGACAGCGCCGGAACGGCTCGCCCTGATCGCGTCCCATGTCGGGCCCGTGACGGACGGCATCGCCTCGCCGGGGCCCGAGGTACTCGCCACACTCCTGCGCCGGGCGGCTGCCGGAGGGCCCTGCCGGATCTGGGCCCATTCCCCCGCGGACAACCGGCGCAGCCGCGGGCGTCTCGGCCGTGACACCGCCCTCGCCCACGCCGCCCTCGCCCACGCCGCCGACGCCGACGCCGAAGACTCCGGCGCCGGCCTCGCGACGGCCACGTTGCGGCACGCCGTCGGGTTCTCGCCGTACCTTCAGATCCTCAGCGATCTCGACCGCCCGCTGGGGCGCGAACACATCGCCGCCAAGCTGGACTTCGTCAACGGCTCCTGCGGGCATCTGCTGGCCGAGGCCGACCCCGAGTTCGTGGTACAGACCCCCCGTGTCCCCGCCGTCGAGCGCTTCTTCGACACCGACCCCGATCAGCGTGAGCGGCTTTTCGCGCTGCTCGCCAGCCTGGACGACGAGGCGGCGTCGGTGGTGGACCCCTGGGAGTTCGGCAGTTCGCGGTACGAGGGGCGCCGGCTGGACGCCACCGCGGCCTGGGTACGGAACCGATGCGCCGACCTCGGCTCCGGCCCCGCCGGCGCGCTCGTGGAGGTGGGGGCATGTGAGGGGGCGCTGACCCACCGGCTCGTCGCCGCCGGCTTCGCCGTACGGGCCACCGAACCCAACGCGGTGTTCAGGTCCAGGCTCACCGCCGCGCTCGCCGGCACCGACGCGGTCACCGTGGACGGCGCCGATCTCGCGGAACTGGCCAAGGAAGACGCTCCCCGCGCCGCCGCGCACCTGCTGATCGAAATGCTCTACTACGGCCAGGATCTGGCGCTCCTCGACGATCTGGCCACGGATCTCGTCTTCGTCGCCCTCGAACCCGATGCGCTGGCCTCGCGCGTACGCCCCTGGCTGGAGCGGTCCGCCACCTGGCGTGCGGAAGAGGAGACCGTTCTCGTGCCGCCGCAGTTGGAGACCGTCTGCGCGGGACGCGCCTATCTGAGCAAGCGCGGCAGCGTGGGGCTGCTCCTGCGGCGTACGAACGGCTGACCGCCCGGGGAGACCGGAGATGTGCGACATGTACGACCGTTGTGTCGGGTTGGGCTACCACTGCGAGTCCACCCATCAGATCCGCCGGATCACCGGCCATGACCGCGCGCACTTCTTCGACTGGCTCGATCTCGACTTCGAGTCCGTCGTGGAGACGATCGCCGGTGACTTCGCCGATGTACTGCGGCCCGGGATGGTCGAGCCGTTCAGCGACGGTCTGTGCGCGCTGGACCGGGGCTCCGACATCCGCTTCTTCCACGACTTCCACCCCACGTCGGGCACCGCGCTCACGCAGTCCGACATCGACGGGCAGGTCGACGGCGTGCGCGCCAAGTTCCGGGCGCTGGCCGACCGCTGGCGTACGCTCGCGCGGTCGTCGGCGCACGTGCTGTACGTCCACCACGACGCCTTCGACGAACTCACCGCGGCCGATCTGCGCAGGCTGCGGCTGGTCATCGCGACGGCGTATCCGCGCCATCGGTTCGATCTGCTCTGGCTGCGCCGTACCCCGCCGCCGGACGGCGCCGCTCTCGGCCCGGGGATCAGCTGGGGCACGGTCGCGGCCGCCCCCGGGCGGTGGGAGGGCGATGACGCCGAGTGGGACGCCGCGTTCCGCGCTGTGCGCCTCGCCTCGCCTGCGCCGTCACCTTCCCCCTCGTCTTCATCTTCTCCCTCGAATTCGCCCTCGCCCTCGCCCTCGCCGGAGCCATCCGTACCGTCCGGAGCCTTCACCACGCCCCTTCCGTCCGTCACCGACAGGAGCACGTCCGTATGACACCGCCCCCGCCCTCCACCGTGATCGTCTCCCCGCACTTCGACGACGCCGCGCTGTCACTCGCGGGTCTGATCGCCGCGTTCGACTCGCCCGTCACCGTCGTGACCGTGTACGGCGGCGCGCCCTGTCCTGGACAGGAGGTCTCCTGGTGGGACACCACCTGCGGCTTCTCCTCCGGCGGCGAGGCACATCTCGCCCGGGAGGCGGAGGACACCCGGGCCTGTGCGCTGCTCGGGGTCGAGCGGGTCGTCCTGGGACATCCCGACGGTCCGTACGGGGACGGCGGCCCGCTCCATGAGATCGACACGTATCTCGCCGATCTCGCCCCCGACACACGGCTGCTGCTTCCCCTGGGCACCAACCAGGCCGATCACACGAAGGTACGCGACCATGCGCTGCGGGTCCTCGGCGAACTCGGCAGGCCGCTCCCCCTTATCTATGCCGACCTCCCCTATACGGGCCACCTGAAGGAGTGGGGCGGCGCGGAGACCGACGCGGCCCTCGCCGGGGACGAGCACTTCGGATCCGCCTATCGGGACATCGCGAGCCGCTACCGGACACGGGCCGTTCACGATCTGACCCTGTCCGACGAGCAGTGGGCGGTCAAGCGCGCGGTGGTGCTCTGTTACGCCTCGCAACTGGCCCCGCTCGCCATCGACCACGGGCGGGTGATGGCCCGGAGCGGGCCACTGCGCGCCGAACGTGTCTGGGCCCTGGAGGAGGCCGAATCCCCTGGAGAGCCCGGGTAGTACGCGCTTCTCGCCCCGTCCCGTCCACGGCCTGTCCGCGTGGGCGGGGCCGGGCGGGGCGCGCGGCACCCATCCGGGGGGCCGTGCACGCCCCCGGCGGCCCCGGCGGGTAGTAGACGACCTATGACCCGCAAGCGTTTCGGTGCGACGGAGCACAGACACCGGTTCCAGAGCCTCTATCGCTGGATCGGCACGTCTGCCGCCGTGCTCGCCTGGAACCGCGGGCGTGAGATGGAGCTGATACATCGGGCGATGAGCTTCGCCGCGCTCGGATTCCTCACTCTCGTGCCGCTGTTGATCCTCGTCGCCGCGGCCGATCCGGCGAGCGGTCAGGGGTTCGCCCGCTGGCTGGGTCAGGGGCTCGGGGTGTCGTCCTCCGCGCAGGCGGAGATCCAGCAGTTGTTCGGCAGGCCGGGTCAGGCGTTGCAGCGTACGACGGCGTTCGGACTCGCCGCGCTCGCGGTGTTCGGGCTGACGTTCGGCTCCGCCGTACAGACCGGTTACGAGCGGGTCTGGGAGCTGCCGACGGCGCGTTGGCACACCATGTGGCGCCATGTCCTGTGGCTGGCGGTGCTCGTCGTCTTCCTGCTGGCCTTCGTCAACACACCCGTCACCTCCGAGTCCGTCGTCGAGATCGTGTTCGCCACCCTGGGCGATCTGATCGGGACGTGCCTCTTCTTCTGGTGGTCGCAGCGGGTGCTCCTGGCGGGCCGCGTCCGCTGGCCGGCCCTCCTGCCGGGCGCCGTCGCGACCGCGCTGGGGCTGCTCGGGCTGCGGGTGTTCTCGCGCGTCGTCTTCTCCCCGCTGATCGCCGCGAACGCGGTCACCTACGGCCCGTTCGGAACGGTTCTGGTCATCCAGTCCTGGCTGGTCGGCGTCGGCTTCGTCGTCTACGGCGGCGCGCTGGTGGGTCGTCTCTTCCATGAACACCGCACGCACAAGCGGATCCAGAGAAGTCTCAACGCGGACGACGAGACGGACCGCGGCGACGAGACGGACCGTGGCGACGGAACGGGCCGTGGCGACGGGAAGGACCGGCCCGGCGAGGCCGGGGGCTCCTGACGCCCCGGCGGACCGCCGGGGCGGAGTACCGCGGAGAACGTCTGAGGGGCGTGCCGTACGAGAAACGGCACGCCCCGGTTCATGACCGTCAGAGGTCGAACTCGCTCGGCGCGATGCCGACCGCGAAACAGGCCTCGCGGACGACGGCGCGCTCGCTCTCGTCGAAGTCGCCGTCGGCGCCGCCGATGACGATGCCGATCTGGATGACCGCGCGGGCCTCGGTGGGCTTCTTGGCGACCTTGCCGATGGTCTGCAACACGCCGACCTTGCCGAAGTCGAAGTCGGCGGTCAGCTTCTGGCAGTAGTCGTTGAAGCGCGCCTGCAGATCGTCCGCGGGGAAGTTCTGCAGCACGTCGTTGGTCATGATCAGCGAGGCGACGCGCTGGCGCTCGGACGGGTCGATGGATCCGTCGGCCGCCGCGACCAGGGCGCACATCGCCATGCTGGCGTCACGGAAGGCGCCGCTCTTGAGATCGTTCTTCTTCGCGTTCAGCTGCGTCTGCATCGACGCGGCGGAATCCTTGATGCGGTCCCACAGGGCCACGTGGAGTCTCCTGGATAGTGAGTGGCGGGGTGTGATGAATGCCGGACGGGACGTCCGGGGCACGGCCTACAGGTGGGGGACGACGGCCGGCATGAGGTCCTGGAACGTCCGTCCATCGGCGGGGGTGCCGATGGCGGACATCTGCCAGCCACCGCCCGAGCGGTACACCTTGGCCATGATCTGCGCGGTGTGCTTGCCACCGCCGGTGAGGGTGTAGCGCGCCAGTTCCTGGCCGTTGGTCTCGTCGACCAGCCGGCAGAAGGCGTTCTCGACCTCTTCGAAGGTCTGGCCGGTGAAGGAGTTGACGGTGAAGACGATCTGGTCGACATGGACGGGGACCCGCTGGAGGTCCACGACGATCGACTCGTCGTCACCGCCCTGTCCCGCACCGCCGACGCGGTTGTCCCCGGTGTGCCGCACCGAGCCGTCATCGCTGGTCAGATGCTGGAAGAAGACGACATCGACGGCCTCCTTGCCGGCGAAGAGCAGCGCCGAGGCGTCCAGGTCGATCTCGCGGGCGGTCATACGGGCGAAGAAGCCCTTGCGGGCCGCCTGCCAGCCCAGGCCCATGCGGACGACGGTGAGTTCACCTCCACCGGACTTGGTCAGGCTGATCTGCTGGCCCTTGGCAAGGTTGACGCTCATCGTTCGCTCCTGGGAAGGCGTGGGGGTCGGGTGCGCCGGTCGGTACGGCGGATACGGCTACGGAGGTCAGATGTTGACGCCGTAGTCGGAGGCGATACCGGCGAGGCCGGAGGCGTACCCCTGGCCGATGGCGCGGAACTTCCACTCGGCGCCGTTGCGGTACAGCTCGCCGAAGACCATCGCGGTCTCGGTCGAGGCGTCCTCGCTGAGGTCGTAGCGCGCCAGCTCGGCGCCGCCCGCCTGGTTGACCACCCGGATGTACGCGTTGCGGACCTGTCCGAAGGACTGGCCGCGGGACTCCGCGTCATGGATCGACACGGGAAAGACGATCTTGGTGACATCGGCGGGCACACCGGCCAGATTGACCTTGACGGTCTCGTCGTCGCCCTCGCCCTCACCGGTGAGGTTGTCCCCGGTGTGCTCGACCGAACCGTCCGGGCTGGTCAGGTTGTTGTAGAAGACGAAGTGACGGTCGGAGACGACCTTGCCGGAGCCGTCGACCAGCAGGGCGCTGGCGTCCAGATCGTGATCGGCGCCGGTGGTGGTCCGTACGTCCCAGCCGAGGCCGACCAGAACGGCGGTCAGACCGGGAGCCTCCTTGCTCAGCGAGACGTTGCCGCCCTTGGCGAGGCTCACACCCATATTGCTTCCCTTCCTCGGTCCCGGAACCGGGCACGCCGGACGTTCCGGCGCAACGCGGTGCCGTGTGGCACCATCGTAAATCTACAACACTGTAGAAGTTGGCCGCCGTAAAGGTGCGCCGCGAAGAGCTGGTCATGATGGTCCGGCCCGAGGGTGGCCGGGGCGGCGGTGTGGGAGGAGGCCATTTCGTGGTCGGGAACATGGACGACCGGGACGGGGCGTCCCGTACGGGCAGACGCGGCCAGGGTCAGTTGGAGGCCCAGGTACTGGCCGTACTGGGCTCGGCAACCTCACCGGTGGCGGCGACCTGGGTGCAGGAACGGCTCGACGGCGAGCTGGCGTACACCACGGTGATCACCATCCTCACGCGTCTCCTCGGCAAACAGGCCGTGACCCGCAGCCGTTCGGGGCGCTCCTTCCTGTGGACGCCGGTGGCGGACGAGGCGGGGCTGACGGCTCTGCGGATGCGGCGTCTGCTCGATGAGCGGGACGATCGCGACGCGGTGCTCTCCAGCTTCGTGTCGGCGCTGTCACCCGATGACGAGCAGGTGCTGCGCTCGCTGCTCAAGGACACCGGCGGCCCCGAGACCCGATCCGAACCCGGCCCCGAAAGCTGATCCATGGGCGTCTTCGTCTTCCTGCCACTCGTCCTGCCGTTGACCGCGCTGCCGATCGCGCGGCTGGCCGAACACCATCTGCATCCGCGCAGCGCCTCGGTGTTCGTGACTTTCGTCGCCGTCGTGCTGGCGGCGTGCAGCACGTTCTGTCTCGGTCTGCTCGTGGTCGTGGGCACCGCGCAGTTGCCGGGGAATCCACTCCCGGACAGCTGGTCCGATCCCGAGGTACGGGCGGCCGTGCCGTACGACGAGGTCGCGGGCGAGGCTGCGATCGTCGCGCTGGCCCTGGTCGTCGTGGCGTGTGCGCTGACCGTACGGCGGCATGTGCGCTTCCGCTTCCGCGCGCACCGGGCGCTGGCCGGGCTCGGGGCCGGCGTCGGGGTCGGCGTCGGAGTCGGCGTCGGAGTCGGCTCCGCCGAGGTGGCCGTCCTGGACGACGAGGAGCCCTACGCGTACGCGCTGCCCGGCTCCCCCGGCCGGATCGTCGTCTCCACGGGGATGCTGTCCTGTCTGGACGAGGCCGAGCAGCGGGCGCTGCTCGCCCACGAACGCGCCCATCTGGCCGGACGGCATCACCGGCTGCTGCTCGCCGTTCAGCTGGCCGGCTGCGCCAACCCGTTCCTGCGGCCACTGCGCGCCGCGGTGATGTACGGCACGGAGCGCTGGGCGGACGAGGAAGCGGCGCGGGTCACCGGCGACCGCCGGACCACGGCGCGCGCGGTGGGCAAGGCCGCGCTGTTCTCCCGCCGGGTCACCACGCCGGGACTGGCGGCGTTCGCCGCGGCGGGCCCGGTGCCGCGCCGGGTCGCCGCGCTGCTCGGTCCTGTGCCGCCACGCGGAAGCTGGACGTCCGCGGGGATCCGCGCGGGGATGGCCGCCTGTGTGGCGGCCGCGGGGACCGCCGCCTCCACACTCTCCGCCTTCAACGCGGCCCTCGCGCTCTTCGTCGCTCTCGAAGCCGCCGCGCCGCTGTGAACGCCGACGGAACACCCAGTTGCTTCTACAGGCTTGTAGAGCCAGTAGAGTGCCATTCGTCGCACGGGGCGATAACCAGCCTGTCCGGACGAACGGCGGCCGGCAACGGGGCACGGAGGATCAGCGTGGGCAGGGAATCCAGCGGGCGGCGGGGCCGCTCGGCGGGCGGGGGTCACCGCGGCGGCCGGAGGGCGCGCCGAAAGGCCAGGCTGACCCGGCGGGGCCGAATAGCCATGTGGTCGGGCGGGACACTGGTCGTGCTGCTCATCGGTGTGTCCGGCGCGGCGGCCTGGGTGTACCAGGATCTCAACGGCAATATCCACTCCGCCGACGTGGACAACAAGATCGGCGGCGACCGGCCGGTCAATCTGAGCCCGGGGTCCAAGAACATCCTCGTGGTGGGGTCCGACTCACGGGACGGCGACAACGCGAAGTACGGCAAGGGCCTGACCACCATGCAGTCGGACACGCTGATGGTCCTGCATGTGTCCGCCGACCGTAAGTGGGCCACGGTCGTCTCGCTCCCCCGCGACTCGTGGGTGGACATACCGTCCTGCGACAAGGGGGACGGCGCCACGTCGACGCCGCACAAGTTCAAGATCAATGAGGCGTTCGCCATCGGCGGTATGACCGGCGAGGTCGTCGACGCCGCCGCCTGCACCATCCGGACGGTGGAACAGAACACCGGCCTGC
The DNA here is from genome assembly GCF_040303865.1 of Streptomyces sp. NPDC094034. NCBI lineage: Bacteria > Bacillati > Actinomycetota > Actinomycetes > Kitasatosporales > Streptomycetaceae > Streptomyces > Streptomyces sp. NPDC094034. The sequence goes on from NZ_JBEOUD010000011.1 coordinate 96,957, forward strand.
GCATCAACCACTTCATGTCGGTCGATTTCCAGGGCTTCAAGGGCATGGTCAACGCGCTGGACGGCATCGAGGTCTGCCCCGAGAGCGCGATCAATGACAAGAAGGCGCATATCAACCTGGACGCCGGGTGCCAGACGGTCAGGGACGAGGAGGCCCTCGGGTACGTACGTACGCGCTACAGCGTCGGCGACGGCTCCGATCTGGGGCGTATCGGCCGGCAGCAGGAGTTCATGGAGGCCCTGGCCGCCAAGGCTCAGGAGAAGCTGACCAGCCCGAACGCGCTCTACGGGTTCCTCGACTCGGCGACGAAGTCGCTGACCACGGACAAGGCGCTGGCGGGGATCAAGCCCCTCTCGGGTCTCGCGTCCGAGGTCAAGGGAATCCCCACCGACCGGCTGACGTTCCTCACGGTGCCGAACTACCCGCGGGAGGCCGATGTGCCGACCGACAAGGCGAACGTCGTCTGGCAGTATCCGCAGGCGGCGGAGTTGTTCGCCGCCCTGGCGAAGGACACCGAGGTCGACAAGGAGAAGCTGGAAGCCGACGCGAAGAGCCCGGTCTACGCGAGTACGGTCCGGGTCCAGGTCCTCAATGGCTCCGGCACGACCGGCCGGGCCGCGGAGGTCGCGGAGACGCTGCGGTCGGCGGGATTCACCGTCGTCGGTATCGGCGACGCGCCCGAGGACACGAAGAAGACCACGGTCGGCTATCCGCAGGACCTGGCGGAACCGGCCGAGGTACTGGCCTCACGACTGCCCGGCAGCGTCGCCAGGCAGGACGCGGAGGCCGCCCCGGGAGTGGTGACACTGACCGTGGGCAAGGACTTCAACGCGGTCCGATGAGCTGACCGATGGTGATAAATCGGACACGCCATTGCACTGCTTTGCGATTCCTTTACTATTGATGGACGGGGTGCCCACCCCGTCCCTACCATCTGACCTGAGAAGGAGCTGCGGTCCCGCAATGGGTGAGCCTCCCAGTACGAGCCGTGCCGTCCCCGTCCCGTCGAGCGATGGACCGGAGGTGGCACGGTGACCGAAGTGCTTCTGTTGCTCCTCGCCCTCGCGCTCACCCTCGCCTGTGCGGTGTTCGTCGCGGCCGAGTTCTCCCTGACCACCATCGAGCGCGGCGAGCTGGAACGCGCCGCCGCCGCTGGTGAGCGTGGTGCCGCCAGCGCGCTGGCGGCGGCCAAGCGGCTGACGTTCCAGCTCTCCGGCGCCCAGCTGGGCATCACGGTGACCTCGCTGGTCATCGGCATGCTCGCCGAGCCGTCCCTGGCCGTGCTGCTGCGCGGCCCGCTGGAGGCGACCGGCCTGCCCGCGGGCGCGGTGCCCACCATCGCCACGCTGCTGGGCGTGGCCATGTCCACCGTCGTGCTGATGGTCATCGGCGAGCTCGTCCCGAAGAACTGGGCGATCTCCAGCCCGCTCGCGGTGGCCAAGGTCGTGGCGGGGCCCCAGCGTGGCTTCACCGCCGCCTTCGCCCCGCTGATCAGGCATCTCAACAACACCGCGAACCATCTCGTACGCCGCTTCGGGCTGGAGCCCGCCGAAGAGCTGGCCTCCGCCCGTACCCCCGAGGAACTGGTCGCCCTGGCGCGGCACTCCGCGCGGGAGGGCGCCATAGAGGCGGACTCCGCCGAGCTGTTCGTACGGACCCTGCATCTGGCAGACCTGACCGCGGAGAACGTGATGACACCGCGTGTGGACGTGCGGGCCCTGGAGTCCCACGCCACCGCCACCGACGCGGCGAACCTGACGCTGGCCACCGGCCTGTCCCGGTTCCCGGTCTACCGCGACAGCCTCGACGAGGTGATCGGCACCATCCATATCCGCGATGTCCTCGCCCTGGACGAGAGCAAGCGCGACGGCACCCTCGTGACCGAGCTGGCCACCAGCCCGCTGCTCGTCCCGGACTCCCTGTCGGTGGACCGGCTGCTGCGCCGCCTGCGCGAGTCGCGGACGATGGCCGTGGTCATAGACGAGTACGGCGGCACCGCGGGCGTCGCCACCGTCGAGGACATCGTCGAGGAGGTCGTCGGCGAGGTACGTGACGAACACGATCCGCACGAGACCCCCGACCTGGCACCGGGCCGGCCGGCCGGCGACGGCCGGCGCGTATGGGAGGCGGACGGCAGTGTCCGTCTCGACCAGCTCGCGGAGATCGGCTTCGGCGCGCCCGAGGGCCCGTACGAGACGCTCGCCGGGCTCCTCGCGACCCGGCTGGAGCGGCTGCCCGTGCTGACCGACACGCTGGAGATCGAGGGCTGGCAGTTCGCGGTCCTGCGCGTCGAACACCACCGGGCCGACCGGGTCAGGGTCACCGAGCCCGCCCCGGCCGACCGGCTCGTGGAGGAGAACCGATGACCGCCCTACAGCTCGCCATCGGCGTGCTCACCCTGTTCACCAACGCGTTCTTCGTCGGCGCCGAGTTCGCCCTGATCTCCGTACGGCGCAGCCAGATCGAGCCCCAGGCGATCAAGGGCAGCCGCCGGGCCAAGAGCACCCTGTGGGGTCTGGAGCATCTGTCCGCGGCCATGGCCACGGCTCAGATGGGTATCACCATCTCCTCGCTGGTGCTCGGCGCCGTCGCCGAACCGGCGATCGCCCATCTGCTGGAGCCGCCGTTCGAGGCGATCGGTGTGCCGGAGGCGCTGATCCACCCGATCGCGTTCGTGATCGCGCTGACGTTGGCGACGTATCTGCACATGCTGATCGGCGAGATGGTGCCGAAGAACATCGCGCTGGCCGCGCCGGCCCCGACCGCGCTCGCGCTGGGGCCCGCGCTGGTCTGGCTGACCCGGGCGCTGCGCCCGGTGATCTTCGGGATCAACGCGTTCGCCAACGCCATCCTGCGGCTGCTGAAGGTCGAGCCCAAGGACGAGGTCGCGTCGGTCTTCACCGACGACGAACTCGCCCGGCTGGTCAAGGATTCCAGCGAGGCGGGGCTGCTCGACCCCGCGGACGGCGAGCGGCTGCGCGACGCCCTGGAGCTGGGCACACGTCCGGTGGGTGAGGTGATGGTCCCGCTCAACCGGACGATCACCGTCGACCACGAGGTCACTCCGCAGCAGTTGGAGCGCACCGCGTCGTCCTCCGGCTTCTCACGGCTGCCGGTCACCGGGCCGGACAACACGATCCTCGGCTATCTCCACATCAAGGACGCCCTCGGTGCCGCCGACCGGACCCAGCCCTTCCCGCGCAGCGCGCTGCACACGGTGATCAGGGTCGAGATCGACACCCCGCTCGACGACACCATGACGGCCATGCGCGCCGCCGGTACGCACCTCGCCGCGGTCAGCGGTGACAAGGGGACCGTCATCGGCTTCGTGACCATGGAAGACGTCCTGGAGGAACTGGTCGGCCCCGCGGCCGGCTCACCGACCGCCGCGTAGCCGCGCGGTGGAAGAGCGGCCGGTGCCCCGCCCCGGGCACCGGCCGCTTCTCTTGCCCGGGTCCGGTCCGGGTGCCGGCTCCGGGCCTGTGTCCGGTCCCCATCAGCTTCCGTATCCGTGTCTGTGTCTGTGTCACCTTCCGTAGTGGGGAATGGGTTCATCTGATGTCCGACAGGACGAGCCGGTTACAGCCGGCTCTCGCCGATCGCAGCCGGCGCGTCGTGGAGTCCGCCGGTTTCAACACCGCGGTGTTCTGCCTCATCGTCGGCAACGCCGTCCTGCTGGGCATCGAGACCTACACCGGCGCGGTCGACCAGTGGCACACGGAACTGAAGGTCGCCGAGCATCTCTTCCTCGCCGCCTTCGCCGTGGAGATCCTGCTGCGCGCCGCCACCTACGCGGAGCGCCCCAAGGACTTCTTCCGGGATCCCTGGAACATCTTCGATCTGGCGGTCGTCGGGCTCGCCCTCACGCCCCTCGCCCGCGAGAACGCCACGGTCCTGCGGCTGCTCCGGCTCGCGCGCGTGCTGCGCGCCGCGCGCTTCCTGCCCCAACTGCGCATCGTCATCGTCGCCGTCGGCAAGAGTCTGCCGGGCACACTGAGCTTCGTCCTGGTCGGTGCGCTGCTGCTGTACGTGTACGCCATGCTCGGCTGGGTCTTCTTCGCCGCGGCCGACCCGGAACACTACGGTTCGCTGGGCCGCGCGGCCCTCACCCTCTTTCTGCTGATCACCCTCGACGGCCTGGGTGACGCGGTACGGAGCGGCCTGGAGATCTCCCGTTGGACGATCGTCTACTTCGCCTCGTTCGTGCTGCTCGGGTCCTTCCTGCTCGTCAATCTGCTGATCGGGGTCGTCATCAACTCCCTTGAGGAGGCCCGCGAACTGGAGGAGGAGCGGACCCGCGAGAGCCCTGCCGTACCGGTGGTGCCGGCCATCGACGAGTCGCGGGCCGTGCTGCTCGCGCGGATCGCCGCCGCGCGCCGTGCGCTGGATGATGTCGAGGCCGGACTCGCGGTGGCGAACGGCGAGAGCGACGGGCACCACCGCACGGCGGCGGGTGCCGGTCAGGGTTTGCGCGCCACCCCGACGTAGCAGGCGGCTTCCTTGTTGGTGACGTTCCCGCTCTGCTCGCCGGGGTCGGGGCGCCACTCGTGCGAGGGCGTGATCCCCGGGTCGAGGAGTTGCCAGCCGGCGAAGAAACGGGCGATCTCCTCGCGGGTGCGCGCCTGTCCCGGTGTGCCCGCGGCACGGTAGGCGGTGGTGAGCCGCGCGATGCCCTCGGGGTCGAACTCGGTGGTGACATGCGCTATGGCGAGCGTGGAGCCGGACGGCAGTGCGGACTTGAGCCGTTCGACGATGTCGTGGGCGTCGTGCTCGTCGGTGACGAAGTGCAGCAGCGCGTTGAGGCTGAGCGCTATGGGGCGGGTGAAGTCGAGCGTCGAGCGTATCTCCTCGGCGGCCAACAGGGCCTCGGGGGCGGTGACATCGGCCTCCGCGTACGCGGTGCGTCCGGCGGGGTGGCTGTGCAACAGCGCGCGGGCGTGGGCCAGCACGATCGGATCGTTGTCCGTATAGACGACGCGTGCCTCCGGCACCTCCCGCTGGGCAACTTCGTGGACATTCGGAGAGGTGGGGATTCCGGTGCCGATGTCGAGGAATTGCCGCATACCCCGCCGTGCGAGGAAGCGGACGGAGCGGTGCATGAAGCGCCTGTTGATGCGGGCCGTGGAGAGAATGGAGGGGAAGGCGGAAATGGCCCTCGCGGCGGCCTCGCGGTCCGCGGGGAAGTTGGTCGTCCCGCCCAGGTAGTAGTCGTACATCCGGGCTGAATGCGCCCGGTCCAGTTCAAGATCCACCGCACCGTTGTCGCTCATCGCGCGACCCCCGTTCTCATCGCCGGACAACACCGCATAACAGTCGGTGACTTCCCGCCACCGCACGCGGACAACCGTACGAGATGACCCAACTCTCCTCGCGGGCAGGCCATATGAGAGAGAACCGGCGCACGAGGCGGCGAAACATTCGGGAAACGCCACCCGTTCTACCGCCCAGTAATCATATGATGGCTGTCCGCGAGAAACCCCCGGGTGTGTCCCGCACATTGACGGCGCTCATCCGGTTGGCTGACTGGTGGAGAGAGGCACACCTCTCGCACCGACGCCCTCCGCCGTGGAGCGGCGCGGTGTCCAGGGAACGGGGCATGCGTGCAGGTTGATCCGGAACGTCCGGTGGTCCGCGTCACCCACGGCGCGCACTGCGTGGAGGACCGCGGCGATCAGGTCTCCCCGGACGGGACGGTCCACCGGCTGGCGCTCACCTTCGACGCGTTCGACGCGCGCCACCACACGGTGTGGCTGCGCTACGCGCATACCCAGGTGGGCAGTAGGGCCGCCGCCGAGACGGTGGTCGACGCCACCTGCGCCCGGCTCCTGGAGCACTGGCCGCATGTGCTGACCCAGGAATCCGTGGCCCGGTACGCGTGGGCGCTCCTCAAGGAGGAGGTGGCGTGGTGGCTGGACGACCACGCCAGGGAACCGGCCCTGGTCGACACCGCCGCCTTCCACGCCGCGGTCCGCAAGCTGCTCCACCACGAGAAGCGCGATCAATTCGACGTGCTGCAACGGGAGATCCGGCTGTACCGGTCCATCGCCCGGCTTCCCGAGCGGCAGTACGACGTGGTCGTACTGCGTCATGTCCTCCAGGTCCCGGACGAAGAGGTCGCCGAGTACATGGGCATCGAAGTCGCCACCGTACGGTCCCATGTACGGCATGCCCGCAGGCGACTGGCCAAAGACCTCGACGTAGGTGAGACCGAGGCGGAGGAGTAGACCGTGCGCCACACAGACGAGACCGATCCCGGACCGATCGACGCACTGCTCGACGACGCGGAAGTCCTCACCAGCACCTACGACGACTACGACACGGCCGCGGCGCGGAGCCGGGCCGGGGCCCGGCGGACGGTACGGGGAGCGGCGTGCCGCCCGGATCCGGGCGCGGCGCCGCGCCGCTATCCCTCGGCCCATGAACAGGCCGCGCACGACCTCAGCCTCGCCGTGGCCCTCGTCCTGAACGCGCCCGAGGCGGCGGCCAGTCTGTCCCGGCTGGTGGACCATGACCGTATCGACCCCGAGGGCGCCGTCGTCTTCGCCGCGCTCCTGCATCTGACCGGGCACCGCGACGCGGCCCAGTTCTGGTGGCAGTTCGCCGCCGGCGGGGGCAATCGCACCGCCGCCTTCTGTCTCTTCCTCGCCCATCAGCAGCGGGCCGAGTTCAAGGACGCGGCGTACTGGCGCCGTCAGTCCCGTCGGCTGCCCGGGTCGGGCAGGCCCGCGGCGCCGCCCGCGCTCTCCTCGCTGCTGCCCGAGACGGTCAGGCACGATCTGCTCAGTCAGTGTCATCACGGACGTCACCCCACGCTGCCGGCGGCGCTGGAGGCCGTCATCAACCGGCTCCGTGTCGACAGCGCCGACGAGGACTTCGGTGAGGTCCCCCAGCCCGACCCCTCACTGACCGCCGACCTCACCCGGGGCACCGGCGGCGCTCCCGTCGGATAGCGCGCGGGCCGGGCGAGGGCGCCGGCCGGGCGGGGGGCGGGCGGGGGGCCGGTCACCTCTTAGGCCGGTCCCGGATGGCGTAGAAGTCCGACAGGGGCCTTTGATGGATCCAAGCGTGCGCCCCTCTGGCCGGCCGCTGGACGAGGTCGCCGCGCTCGTCGGCGGCTCGGCCCTGATGCGCCACCTGCGGACGGCCGGTAGGGCCAACGACAGCTGACTCCCACCGGCTCGAAGGACAGGGCCCACAGGGCGCGAAGGACGGACGGGGCTGGTATGACGGATCGCGCTCAGGGAAGCGGGCGCCTGGGCTATCCCGTGGCCGCCGGGGTGTTCGCCGTCGGTATGGCCGGTACGACACTGCCCACCCCGCTGTACGGGCTCTATCGCGCACAACTCGGCTTCTCCGAACTGATCGTGACGGTCGTGTTCGCCGTCTACGCCCTCGGGGTGATCGCCGTACTGCTGCTGGCGGGCGATCTCTCGGACCAGGTGGGCCGGCGGCCGGTGCTGCTGACCGCGCTGGGGCTGTCCGCCGCGAGCGCCCTCTGCTTCCTCTTCGAGGGCGGGCTCCCGCTGCTGTTCGCGGGCCGATTGCTGTCCGGCTTCGCCGCCGGGCTGCTCAGCGGCGCGGCCACCGTCACCGTGCTGGAGCTGGCGCCGCCCGGCCACGAGGCACGGGCCGGGCTCGCCGCCACCGCGGCGAACATGGGCGGTCTGGGCTGTGGCCCGCTGCTGGCCGGGCTGCTCGCGCAGTACGCGCCATGGCCGCTGCGGCTGCCCTTCCTCGTCCATCTCGCGCTGGTGGCCGTCGCCTCCGTACTGACCTGGTTCCTGCCGGAGACCGTCGCGCACCCGACGCGGCGGCCCCGGCTGAAACCGCGGGGGCTTGCGGTGCCGCCCGAGGTGCGTGGGGTGTTCGCGCCGTCCGCGCTCGCCGCGTTCGCGGGCTTCGCCCTGCTGGGACTGTTCACCGCGGTGACGCCGTCCTTTGTGGCCCAGACCCTGAACGTGCACAATCTGGCCGTCTCGGGAGCGATCGTCTTCTCCCTGTTTCTCGCCTCCACGATCGGCCAGTCGCTGATGGGGCGTCTGGGGGTACGCCGGGCGCTGCCGGACGGCTGTCTGGTGCTGGTGGCCGGTCTGGTGCTGGTCGGCACGTCGCTCGCGGTGGAGTCGCTGGCGCTGCTCGTCGTGGGCGCGGTCCTGGGCGGCCTGGGCCAGGGGCTGGCCTTCCGCGCGGCGATGACCGCCGTCAGCGGCGCGGCGCCGCCCGAGCACCGGGGCGGCACGGTCTCCGCGCTGTTCGTCGTGGCCTATACGGGAATCTCGCTGCCCGTCGTCGGCGTCGGCGCGCTGACGCTCGGGCTGGGGCTGAAGGGCGCCGGGCTGACGTTCACGGCCTGCGTGATGGTGCTGGTGGCGTGCGTGGCGGTGTATCTGCTGCGCAGGCACCCGTTGGAGAGCTGACGGGGCCGGTGGAGCGGCCGTCTCGGGGCCGGTGGAGCGGGCGTCTTGGGGCCGGCGGAGCGGGCGTCTCAGGGGCGTCCCGCCGGTGGCACCTATCGCTGGTCTCCTTCCGGCGGTTCGGACGTTCGGTGGGTGAAGGGCCTCTTCGGTTCCGTACCCCGCTTTCTGTCCCGGTGTCCGGTGAGTACGTCGGCGACGGCGACCAGCAGGGCCGCGATCACGAACGCCACCGAGACGATCAGCCCGTGGTCGAACGCCGTGGCCCAGCCGTCCGGCCCCACCTCGGCGAAGAAGACCGATCCCACGGCGGCGATACCGATCGCGGATCCCACCCGCTGGCCGGTCTGGAGCGTGCCGCCCGCGCTGCCCGCCATGGGCACCGGCACCTCCGCGAGGGTCAGTGTCTGGTTCGGTGTGATGACGAGGCCGCTGCCGAGACCGGCCACCAGCAGCGGAGCCGCCATCGCCCAGCCCGCGCCCCGCCCCGGCACCAGATGTACGGCGACCGTGGTGGCCGCGAGTCCGACCGTGACGATGAGGAGTCCGACCACGACCAGGGGTCTCCCGAACCGGTTGACCAGCCGTCCGCCGATGCCCGCCGCGACGCCGGAGCCCACCGCGAAGGTGGTGATGGCCAGTCCGGCCTCCAGAGCGGTGTAGTGCAGTCCACTCTGGAGATAGAGGGTGCTGATGAAGAAGATCGTGGTGAACCCGGCGAAGTACAGCAGACTCAGCAGACATCCCAGCCAGTAGGAGCGGATGCGGAAGAGCCGCAGGTCCAGCACCGGCTGGGTGCCGCCGGGCCGGCACCGGGACTCCCATTTCACGAACCCGGCCAGCAGCACGGCGGCGACGATCAGCAGCAGCCACTTCTCCCAGCCGTGCCACTGCTGCGACTGGACGAAGGGCAGCAGCAGCGCCAGAACGCCCGTGCCGAGCAGCAGTACCCCGAAGGGGTCGAGATCGCGTAGGCGCGCCGGGCCCGCACAGGGGGTGTCGGGCAGCAGTCGCCGGGCCAGCAGCAGACAGACGACGCCCAGCGGCAGATTGACGTAGAAGACCCAGCGCCAGCCCTCCCGGGCGCCCGCCAGCTGGATGAGAAGACCGCCGAGCAGCGGGCCCACGGCCGTGGAGAGGCCGACCACCACACCGAACATGCCGAAGGCCCGGCCCCGCTCACGGCCGGCGAACATCTGCTGGATCAGCGCGGAGATCTGTGGGGTGACCATGCCTCCGGCGAAGCCCTGTACCAGCCGGGCGATCACCAGCCAGAGGCTGGACTGGGCCGCTCCGCAGGCGGCGGAGGCCAGGGTGAAGAGGGCGAGCCCGATCATGAAGACCGGCCGCCGCCCGTGGGCGTCGCCCAGCCGCCCGGCGGGGATCAGGAAGAGGCCGAAGGCGAGCGCGTAGCCGGACAGCACCCACTGGAGGTCGGAGACCGGGGTACGCAGCCCCTCACGGATCGACGGAAGGGCCACATTGACGATGGAGACGTCGAGGAGCGTCATGAAGCCCGCCACCAGACATACGGCCAGCGCCTTCCAGCGGCGCGGGTCCGGTGCCGCGGCGGCGCCCCGTCCGCTCCCCAGCCCTGTATCTCCGGCCATGAATCGCACCCTAGTTCGCGCGCTCCGATCCCTCATCCGGAGCGCGCCGACCGGTGGACCCGGAGGCCCGGAAGGGGTACGGGCCCGCGCGCTCGGAGCGCACGGGCCCGTACCCCGGAGATCAGCCGTTGTGCCGGGCCATCGGGGTCACTTGACGTTGATGGCGGTCCAGGCGGCGCCGACCGCCTTGTACTCGGCGCTGGTCGTGCCGTAGAGGGCGCCCGCCGCGCTCAGCGTCGCGGTGCGCGCCTTCGCGTAGTTGGTGGAGGACGTCATATACGTGGTGAGCGCCTTGTACCAGATCTGCGTGGCCTTGTCGCGGCCGATGCCGGTGACCGTGGAGCCGTCGTAGGTGGGGCTGTTGTAGCTCACACCATTGATCGTCTTCGCGCCGCTGCCCTCGGACAGCAGGTAGTAGAAGTGGTTGGCCGGGCCCGAGGAGTAGTGGACGTCGATGCTGCCCAGGGTGGACGACCAGTAGTCCTTCGACGCTCCGTCCTTGCTCGGCTTGTCCTGGTAGCGAAGCGGCGTACCGTCACCGTTGATGTTGATCTTCTCACCGATGAGGTAGTCGCCCGGGTCGCTCGCGGTGTTGGAGTAGAACTCGACCGCGGTGGCGAAGATGTCGGAGGTCGCCTCGTTGAGTCCGCCGGACTCACCGCTGTAGGTGAGGTTGGCGGTGGCGGCGGTGACGCCGTGGCTCATCTCGTGCGCGGCCACGTCGAGCGAGGTGAGCGGGTTGGCGTTGCCGGAGCCGTCACCGTAGGTCATGCAGAAGCAGCTGTCGCTCCAGAACGCGTTCACATAGTTGTTGCCGTAGTGGACGCGGGAGTAGGAGGCGACCCCGTTGTTCTTGATGCCGTTGCGGCCCAGCACGTTCTTGAAGAAGTCCCAGGTCTCGGCCGCGCCGTAGTGCGCGTCGACGGCGGCGCTCTGCCTGCCGCCGCCCCAGATGTCGTCGGCGTCGGTGAAGAGCGTGCCGGTGCCCGAGCTGCCCTGGTTCAGGTCGTACGTCTTGTGGCCGCCGCGACCGCCGTCGGTGAGGTTGTACGTGGTGCCGCTCTTGGTGGTGCCGAGCGTCACCGAGCCGTTGTACTTGCCCGTGCCGGTGCCTGCCTCGATGGCCTCGTCGGTGAACAGCCGCTCGCCGGTGGCCGCGTCGGTGACGACGTGCAGCTCGCTCGGGGTGCCGTCGGGCTGGACGCCCTTGACGACGGTCTCCCAGGCCAGCACGGGCTTGCCGGTCGCGGCCCAGATCACCTTGCGGGGCGCGGTGTCCGCCGCCGCCTTGGCGGTCTTCTCCGCCGAAGCGGCCTTCAGCGCGCTCGACTTGGCGGTGGCCGCGGGAAGCCCGGCGTCGGTGGAGGGCACGGCTATTCGGGCGGTGGTCGCCTTGGTCACGTCCCGCCCGCCGGCCGGGGCCTGATGGACGACGAGGTCGCCGCCGAGGACGGGCAGGCCCGCGTAGGTCCGCTCGTAACGGGTGTGGACGGTGCCGTCGGCGTCCTTGATGACGTCCCTGACGACCAGCTTCTCCCGGGCGCCGAGGCCGAGGGCACCGGCCTCGCTCGCGGCGTCCGCCTGGGCGGACTTGATGGCGTCGACGCGCTGGGCCGGGCTCAGCTCCAGGGCCGTGGCGCCGCTTTCCCGCGTGGGGTCGGGCTGGGCGGCGGCCGGTCCCGACTGGACGCCGACGACCACCATGGCGGCGGAGGCGACCAGGGCCGCGACACGGACGACGTTCTTGCGGGGGGTGTGGGAGCGGGGGGTGGAAGCTACGAGTCTCACTCAGTCTCCAAGGGTGCCGGGCCGTCGGGAACGGCCCTGTGTGGGGAAGCGACGGCCGTGGGTGGACCGCCGCCCGATGGTGCTGAGCTGTGCTGAGCTGTGCGAATGCCACGAACTGGCTCACCGCGTGATCCACGCGCCCTGAGCCGTCCAGAGAGTGACATCGATCGGACTCGTAGGGACAGATCAAATACCAGGATTTGACCTGGTGTTGTCAATTGAGTGCGGCATACAGACATCAATCGGTCGCACGGGCAGGGGTCCTGACAGCGGGAGGGCCCCGCGCCCATGACGCGCGGGGCCCCACATGAGCGATCGGTCGAACACCCCGAAAGGACACCTCTATTCGAAGAGATCGGCGTACGAGCCGAGGGCCAGCGCGATGTCGGCCTGCGCCCAGAAGCGGTGGTACGTGAAGCTCGGCGCGGCCCCGCCGTTCAGATAGGCCTCGACCTTGGACCAGGCCGGATCGCTCTCGTAGAAGGAGCGGATCGACGCGAAGGTGGAACTCCCGTTGATCGCGTCGCCGTTGGGCATGGTGCCGGTCCAGCCGCTCGGTACGTAGACCGGGTCGTCGAAGCGGCTGTAGTCGGCGCGAGTCTCGGGGACGGCGATCCCCAGCGCGTCGCGGTGGTGGTCCCACATCCCGTCGAGGAGCGCCTTCGCGGTGGTCCTGGCCGCCGCGTTGCCCGATTTCGCCGCGTAGTAGGAGAGGGTCTTGGCATACGCGGCGGCCACCCCGACGTCATTGGTGTAGTCGGCGACGGTCACATGCAGACCGGTGTTGGCGCCGGGCGTGGTGGCGTTCCAGGTGTCGGGCTTGCCGGACCACTGGAGGGTCGACGGGATCCGGTACGTACCGTCGGGGTTGACGGTGGTCTTGGACAGGGCCCAGGCGACCCACTTGTCCAGCACGGCCTTCGCGGCGCTGTCACCGGTCTGGTGGTAGTACTCCGCGACGCGCTCCATCGACCAGGCCTGGAAGCCGAACCACTGGTTGGACGGCGGGTCGTGGTAGACGGGCGCCTCGTCGTAGTACATGCCGTAGAAGGTCGGGGTGCCGGCCGGGGGCTGCGCGTATCTGCCCTGCCAGCTGTTGGTGGCGCCGCCCGCGATACCGCCTTCCGAGGACTGGAGCCAGCGGTAGAACTCCAACTGCCGCTTGAGGCTGGTGTTCCAGTCCTGCTGACCGCCGGCGGACTTCGGCTTGAGATCGGCGTACGAACTCAGCGCCCAGGCGGCCATCGGGTTCTGGTAGCCGCTGTGGCTGAAACTCGACCCGATACGCCAGGCCCAGCCCGCCGAGGCGTCGGTGGCACCGCCCCAGGCGTAGTACCAGGAGAGCAGATAGTGCGAGCTGTTCTTGCCGCTGCCCGGTGCACAGGCCGTCTCGCCGACACAGTCGCCGATCTTCTTGAAGTACTTGTCGTACATCGCGTAGCGGAGGTAGTCCCCCATCTTGGCCGCCTTGGCGACATTGGCCGCGACCTCGCCGCCCTTGCCCTGTTCCTTGGCCCATTCCGAGGCCCAGTAGGCGGCCTGGACGGCACGGGCGTCCGCGTCCGGAGCGTTGGTGAACTTCCACTGCTTCGCGTAGGAGGCGTCCCCGGTGAACAGATCGAGATAGCCGTTCTTGCCGCCGTACTTGAAGGCGTCGCAGGTCGGCTGGGTCACCGTCTCCCAGACGGACTCCTGCGGTCCGCGCTGGAAGGTGTTGATGTACGAGGGCCCCTGGTCGGCCGGTCCCGCCTCGCACTTGCCTGGCGAGTTGCCGAAGCCGTAGACGTTGTCGACGTCCTGGATCCAGTGCATGCCATAGATGTCATCGGTGCCGTAGGCGCTCTTCAGTTCGCCCGCGAGGGGATCGTTGCCGACCGGCACATTGCTGTTGAGCTGCGAGGGGTACTGCGAGGGCAGGTCCCACTCGGGGGCGTAGGTGGCCGGTTTCGACGCGTTGTAGAAGCTGTTCGTGGGCTGGTCGGCGTGGGTGGGGATCATGTACTTCTCCATGGTGGCCCACGCGCCGTTGAACTTGCTCCAGTCGCCGGTGACCTTGCCGTACATGGCCTGGAGCCAGATCAGATAGCTGTACGCCTCCGAGGTCGTCTCATGGCCCTGGTCGGGCGCCTCGACGATCAGGGTCTCCACCGAGTGGTACGGGATGCCCTCGGGCGAGAAGTAGCCGGCGGCCGGATCGGTGATCTTGCCGTACAGATCGAGGAACCGGGCGTCATAGGTACCGGCCGCGGCCAGTTGGGTGACGGTCACCTCGGCCTTGGTCTGGCCGGGCGCGGTCGCGGTGAAGGTGGCGGCGCCGGTGCCGGTGGCCGCGGCGGAGACGGTCACCTGCTGGGCGGTGCTCCAGTTGGCGCCGGTGAAGGTGAGGGTGGAGCCGGAGGTGACGGTGAGGCCGGGGTTGCCCGCGGTGCGGGCCACGGTGACCGTGACATCGGCGGCCGGCCTGGTGGAGAGCTTCACCCCGAAGGTGCCGGTCCTGCCCTGCTGTACGCCCAGTTGGGCGGGGCTCGCGACCAATGACGGGCCCGCGGTGACCCGTACCCCGACCGGCGTGGACTCCGCCGCGGCGCCCTGGCCGTCGTACGCCTTCGCGTAGAGCGAGAGATCGCCCGCGGGGACGTTCGCGTAGTCGAAGGTGTACGGGGAGGTGGTGTCCGTGCCGAGCAGCTGGGTGTCGCTGTAGAACTCGACCTTGGAGATCCCCGCGCCGTCGGCGGCGACCGCGGTGGCGGCCATCGGGATGGTGCCGCCCGCGGTGAACACCGCGCCGGGCGCCGGGCTGGTCAGTACGGTGAGGGGCGGCTGATGCGGGCCCGTGCATGTCACGCCGTTGACGGCGAAGACGGTGGGCTTGGCGTTGGCGCCGCTGTAGTCGAAGTTGGCACCCGCGGTCGCCGCCGCTCCCGGCGCGATGCTCGCGTTGTGCGGGGCGTTCTTGACGGTGACGGTCCTGCCGGTCTGGCTCCAGGTGCCGTTCCAGCCGCTGGTGAGTTTCTGGTTGCCGGCGTAGTCGTAGCTGAGTGTCCAGCCGTCGATGGGGTCCGTACCGCGATTGGTGAGGGTGAGGTCGGCCGTGAAGCCGGAGCCCCAGTCATTGGTCTTGTAGTCGACACCGCACTGGAGGGCCGCGGCGTGCGCGGGGGTGCTGTTGACCGCGGTCAGACCGAGCGGCAGGGAGAGGGCGGCGGCCAGCGCGGTGAGCAGCCGCCGGATGCCACGTGATCGGCCGGATCTTCCGGATGGCGGTGGTGCCCCTGATGGTGAGCCTCGTAAGCCGAGCATGGGGTGGTCCTCCTCGCGGTCCGGTGCGGGTGGTGTGGGGGGTGCGAACCAGTGGGAGCGCTCCCAAGCGTTGAGCGGGACCGTGCACCTGTCAAGAGTTTGAACACGACGCACGTCCGGGCGAGTCGCCAGATAAAAGAATTCAACTGGACTGTTGACTCACGCGACTTCGGCGCTACCGTCGGAAGCCAACCAGTGGGAGCGCTTCCATCAGTCATACGCCGTGTCAGGCGGCGTATCGGCCATCGAGGAGTCGCTCCATGCGAGCACCACCGCGCCTCACCGCACTGCTGGCCGCCGGGGCCCTGGCCGTGGCCGGCACCGCTCTCGCACCGCAGCTGACCGCGTCGGGAACCGCGGCCGGCTGCACCGTCGCCTACAGCACCACCAACGAATGGGACAGTGGCTTCCAGGGCGCTGTCACGCTCACCAACAACGGCTCACCGGTCGAGGCCTGGACGCTCACCTTCGACTTCCCCGGAAGTCAGCAGGTGACCCAGGGCTGGAACGGGAAGTGGTCGCAGTCCGGCAGGACCGTGACCGCGGTCAACGAGAGCTGGAACGGGAAGATCGCCACCGGCGGCTCGCTCAGCGCCGGGTTCCTCGCCTCCACGTCCGGGGCCAACCCGGCGCCCACCGCCTTCAGGCTCAACGGCGTCGCGTGCGACGGCGGTCCGGGACCGGGCGACCCCACCGACCCGCCGACGGATCCCCCCACCGATCCACCGACCGATCCACCGGGGCCGGGCGGCGCCCCGCCCAAGCTGCGCGCCTCGGGCAACAAACTGGTCGACGAGAACGGCGCGACCCGCCGCATGCTCGGGGTCAACCGCTCCGGTGGCGAGTTCGCGTGCGTCCAGGGCTACGGCGTCTTCGACGGCCCGGTGGACGACGCGTCGGTGCGGGCCATCGCGGACTGGAAGGTCAACACCGTACGGATACCGCTCAACGAGGAGTGCTGGCTCGGCCTCTCGCATGTCAAGCCGGAGTACGCCGGCGCGAACTACATCACCGCGGTCCAGCAGTTCGTGACCAGGCTGGAGGCGCACGGCATCACGCCGGTCGTCGAACTGCACTGGACCCACGGCAGATACACGGGCAACGACAACCACTGCCCCGACACCGAGTACGCGACCTGCCAGAAGCCGATGCCGAACGCGCGGTACACGCCGGCCTTCTGGACCTCGGTCGCGCAGACCTTCAAGGACGATCCGGCGGTGGTCTTCGACCTCTTCAACGAGCCGTTCCCGGACCGGGCCACCGGAAATCTCGACGCGGCCTGGACCTGCTGGCGCGACGGCGGCAGCT
The DNA here is from genome assembly GCF_040303865.1 of Streptomyces sp. NPDC094034. NCBI lineage: Bacteria > Bacillati > Actinomycetota > Actinomycetes > Kitasatosporales > Streptomycetaceae > Streptomyces > Streptomyces sp. NPDC094034. The sequence goes on from NZ_JBEOUD010000011.1 coordinate 113,377, forward strand.
GTCCGGGGATCGATTTCGAGGTGGCCGGAATGCAGTCGCTGGTGAACGCGGTACGGGCCACCGGCGCCCAGAACCTGGTGCTGATCCCCGGCATCGCCTACTCCAACGACATGCGGCAGTGGCTGAAGTACCGGCCCACCGACCCGGCGGGCAATCTGGCCGCCGCCTGGCACACGTACAACTTCAACGTCTGCGCGAGCGAGAGCTGCTGGAACGAACAGCTGGCGCCGGTGGCCGCCCAAGTGCCCTTCGTGGCGGGCGAGATCGGCGAGAACACCTGCTCGCACGGCTATATCGACCGGGTCATGGCCTGGCTCGACAGCCATGGCGCCTCGTATCTCGGGTGGACCTGGAACACCTGGGACTGCTCCTCGGGGCCCGCTCTGATCAGCGACTACAACGGCACGCCCACGAATTTCGGCGTAGGACTCCGTGACCATCTGAAGGGACTCTCATGAGCCGCACCACCACCCCTCCGCGACGTGCGCGAGGCGCGGCGCTCGCCGCGTTCGCGCTGGTCGCCGCCGCGGCCGGGACCGCGACCGCGCTGGACGCGCCCATCGGCGCCGCGGCGGCCGGCTGCACCGTCGACTACCGGATCCAGACCGCCTGGAACGGCGGCTTCACGGCCGACGTCAAGGTGACCAACACGGGAGACGCGATCAGCTCCTGGAAGCTGGAGTGGAGCTTCGCCGGCGACCAGAAGGTGACGCAGGGCTGGAACTCCACGCTCACCCAGAGCGGTACGGCCGTCTCCGCCGCCAATGTGTCGTACAACGGCTCGCTGGCGACCGGCGCCTCGGCGTCCTTCGGCTTCAACGCCTCGGTCACCGGGTCCAACGCGGTTCCGGCCGCCTTCAAGCTGAACGGGGTCACCTGTAACGCGCCGGGTGGCGGCGATCCCACGGATCCCCCGACCGACCCGCCGACCGACCCGCCGGCCGGATCCAAGGTCGACAACCCGTACGTGGGCGCCGGGGTGTACGTGAACCCGGAGTGGTCCGCGAAGGCCGCCGCCGAGCCCGGCGGCAGCAAGATCTCCAACCAGCCGACCGGTGTATGGCTGGACCGGATCGCGGCCATCGAGGGTGTCGGCACCGGCATGGGGCTGCGCGACCATCTCGACGAGGCGCTGCGGCAGGCCGCGGGCAAGCCGCTCGTCGTCCAACTCGTGATCTACAACCTGCCGGGCCGTGACTGCGCCGCGCTCGCCTCCAACGGGGAGCTGGGCCCGACGGAGATCGGCCGGTACCGCAGCGAGTACATCGATCCGATCGCCGCCATACTCGCCGACAGCAAGTACGCCGGCCTGCGGATCGTGACGACCGTCGAGATCGACTCGCTGCCCAATCTGGTCACCAATGTCACGCCCCGGCCGACCGTCACACCGCAGTGCGATGTGATGAAGGCGAACGGCAACTACGTCAAGGGCGTCGGTTACGCGCTCAACCACCTCGGCGCCGTCCCCAACGTCTACAACTATGTCGACGCGGGTCACCACGGCTGGATCGGCTGGGACGACAACTTCAACGCCTCGGCGCAGATCTTCAAGCAGGCCGCGACCGCCGAGGGCAGCACGGTCGACAAGGTGCACGGCTTCATCGCGAACACCGCCAACTACGGCGCGCTCAAGGAGAACAACTTCACCATCAACGACAACGTGGCCGGCAAGTCCGTGCGTGAGTCGAAGTGGGTGGACTGGAACCGCTACGTCGACGAGCAGTCGTTCGCCCAGGCCTTCCGGCAGGAACTGGTGAACGTCGGCTTCCCGTCGGGCATCGGCATGCTGATCGACACCTCCCGCAACGGCTGGGGCGGCTCGGCCCGGCCCACCGGCCCGGGGCCGCAGACCAGTGTGGACACCTATGTGGACGGCGGGCGCTACGACCGCCGCATCCACCTGGGGAACTGGTGCAACCAGTCCGGAGCCGGACTGGGCGAGCGGCCGAAGGCATCGCCCGCCGCCGGGATCGACGCGTATGTGTGGATGAAGCCCCCGGGCGAGTCGGACGGGGCGAGCAAGGAGATCCCGAACGACCAGGGCAAGGGCTTCGACCGGATGTGCGACCCGACGTATACCGGCAATCCCCGGAACAACAACCACATGTCCGGTGCGCTGCCGAACGCGCCGCTGTCCGGTGACTGGTTCTCCGCGCAGTTCCAGGAGCTGCTGAAGAACGCGAACCCGGCGCTGTAGCGGCAGCGGGCGAAAGGCCACGGAAGAGGCCGCGAAACGGGCGTAGGACCGGCCGGGGGGCGCCTCGGGGGGCCGGTCCTACGTCTTTCATGGGGCCGGTCCTACGCCTTCCATATAGTGCGCTTATTCCGTTTCGCCAGGAAAGGGGGAAAATGAAAGAAGAAGGAACTAATGGAGGCGAGCGATGACACGGACCCGTTACACCCAGGACCGCGGTCTGACCACCCGCATGGTGACCACCATGTTCCTGATCGGGCTGCTGTACGTGGTCCTGGTCGGTGTGCTGCTGGCCGTACTGGGCAAGTTCTGGCCGATCATCCTGATCCTCGTCGGAGGACTGTTCATCGCGCAGTTCTGGTTCAGCGACAAGATCGCGGCCTTCGGCATGGGCGCGCGCGAGGTCACCCCCGAGCAGGCACCCGAGCTGCACGGCGCCGTCGACCGGATCTGCGCGCTGGCCGATATGCCGAAACCCAAAGTGGCGATCGCGCGGAGTGACATACCGAACGCCTTCGCCACCGGCCGGAACGAACGCAGCGCGCTGGTCTGCGCCACCACCGGCCTGCTCCGCAGACTGGAGCCGGAGGAGCTGGAAGGCGTCCTCGCGCACGAGATGTCGCATGTCGCGCACCGCGATGTCGCGGTGATGACCATCGCCTCGTTCCTGGGCGTGCTCGCGGGTCTGATCACTCGCATCGCGCTCTACAGCGGGCTGTCGAGGAGCGCCAGGAACGCCGGCCCCGCCGGGCTCGCGATCCTGCTGATTCCGCTGGTCAGCGCGGTGGTGTACACGATCGGCTTCCTGCTGACCCGGCTGCTCTCCCGCTACCGTGAGCTCTCGGCCGACCGGACGGCCGCGCTGCTCACCGGCCGGCCTTCGGCGCTCGCCTCGGCGCTGACCAAGGTGAGCGGTCAGATGGCGCGGATCCCGACGGAGGACCTGCGGAAGGCGGAGCCGTACAACGCCTTCTACTTCGTGCCCGCGTTCGCCTCGAAGGAGAGCCTGGGGCGGCTGCTCGCCTCGCACCCGACGCTGGAACAGCGGCTGGACCAGCTCGCCCGTATCTCCGCCGAGCTCGCCCGTCCGTGAGCCTCCTGCCGTCACCGCCGTCGCTTTCCGTATTTCCGTCCCTGCCCGTCACCGACGTACTGCCGTCACTGCCGTCACCGCCGTCACCGCCGTCACTCTGAGGAGCTGGACCCGTGGGCCTTCTCGACGCCATCCTCGGCCGGAGCAAACCGGTCAGCCCCGATCTCGACCAGCTCTTCGCCCTCCCGTCCGCCGCGCTCACGCTCCAGGCCGGGGCCGGATACACCCCCACCGGTCTCGGCTCGGTCTGTTTCGCGGGCGTCGAGGGCGGCGGCTTCGCCCGGATCCGGCAGGACGTGCGCGAGCTGCTGGACGCGGACACCGGCCAGGACAGCCGCCCGGTGGAATTCAGCCAGGACTCCTACGGCTACACCTGGCTGCTCGCGCGTCGGGCGCCCGACGACACGGCCACGCTGGTCAACGATCTGCACGCGGTCAACACTCTGCTCCAGGACGGCGGCTTCGGCCCTCAGCTGCTCTGCTCACTGCTCAGCTTCCGGGACACCGAACAGCGGCCGCTGGCTCTCGTGTATCTCTACAAGCGCGGCAGCTTCTACCCCTTCGCGCCCCTGCCCGGCAGCGCCGAGAAGCGTGACAATCAGCGGGAACTCCAGGTCAGAGCGGTGCTCGGGAACGATCTGCGGATCGAGCCCGATCTCGCGCGCTGGTTCCCCGTCTGGGGTGCGCCGGGACTCTGAGCGGACCCGTTGTCCGCGGTGGACGGCGGATCGCTCCGCGGCGTTACCCGGCGTACGGCAGCGGGGCGAGTCCGGCGATCCCCGGATCGACGGTGAACACGGCGCCCGCGGCCGGATCGTCGCCGTCCGCGAGGTCCTGGCGCGAGGTGGTGATGAAGAGCCGGCGGTAGCCGTCGCCGCCGAACGAACAGGCGCTGACCTGGCGGGCGTTGACCTCGACCACCTCGTCCAGGGTGCCGTCGGACGCGTAGCGGCGGACCGCGGAGCCGCCCCACAGCGCGACCCAAACTCCCCCCTCGGCATCCAGGGTGAGGCCGTCGGGGGAGCCGTCGTCCGGGTCGATGGTGACCCAGGGCTCGGGGGTGGAGAAGTGTCCGGTCGACGGGTCGGTGGTGATCCGGGCGACGGTCTGCGTGGGGGTGTCGACGTAGTAGGCGAAACCGCCGTCCGGCGCCCACGCGAGGCCGTTGGAAATGGTGACCCCGGTATGCACGACCGAGGTGGCGCCGTCGGGGGTGAGGCGGTGGACGGAGCCGGCACCGGGGCGGGTGTCGTACGCCATGGAACCGCAGTAGAAGTTGCCGGCCGGATCGCAGGCCCCGTCGTTCATCCGGACCGTGGGGTCGGACCACAGCTCGTCGCCGGGCGTGAGGGTGCCGTCCTCGGCCACCAGGACGAAGCCCCGCTCGACAGCGGCGACCACGCCGCCGGAGCGCCGGGGTCGCCAGGCCGCCGCGACCGCGCCGAGATGCCACCGCTCGTACGCGTCGGCGCCGTTGGCCCCGGGGCCGAAGGTGAGGAGGTCTCCGGCCAGCAGGTCGACGATCCTCAACTGGCCGGTGCCGGGGTCCCAGCCGGGCCCCTCGCCGTGCTGGGTGACGACCCCGGTCCACTGCTCGGCGCGCATGGCGGCCCCTCTCGTCGACAGCGCCGCCGGTCCCCCGGCGGCGCCACACCGTGTACGCGCTCCCCGCGTTCCTACGGCTTGGGCAGGGTACAGCCGGTACGCGTCAGGTCGATCTTGCTGCCGGTGCCGACGCACGGCACGATCCCGTAGGTCTCCTGGGCGTAGTTGATGCCCTGGCGTACGGTCACGGTGCCGTTCTCGTCCACCTCGCACGGGTTGTTGACCGTGCAGCGCGCACCGTCCTCATTGCCCGTGTTGTTGACGGCGACCACCTTGCCCGTGGTGTTGTCGATAACGGGCGAGCCGGAGGTGCCGCCGATCGTGTTGCACGCGGAGGTGTAGCGGACCGAGTCCTTCCAGGTCCAGCTCCCTTCCTTCAACTGGTAGGCGAATCCGTCGATGTCGCAGCTGTAGATCCGCTTCCAGTAGCCGGAGACGACCTTGATCGCGGTGCCCTGGACCGGGCGGGTGGCGTTGAGTTCCAGCGCCGATATCCCGTACGCGCTCTGTATCTGCGCGTAGGTGCTGGTGAGTTGGTACAACGAGACATCGGTGTCGGTCATGGTCGCGTACGCGATCTTGCTGGCGCGCAGGGTCGCGACGCCGGTGCCCGAGGAGTTCAGCAGGCTGAAGGTGCGGGTGGACGCCCTGTCCACGATGACCTGGCCGGCGGCGGGCATCCCGCTCTCCAGGCAGTGGCCGTTGGACAGCACGAGGGCGGGGTCGCTCGGTTGCGAGGCGGGCGTACGGACAACGGAGCCGGAACAGTTGCTGAGCGCCACCGTTCCGGCGAAGTCGACTGCCTGGACCTTGGCTTGGGCGGTTGCCGCGGTCCCGGCGGTCTTCGTGGGCGCGCCCGCGTCATGGCTGGTGGCCATGGCGGGTGCCGCTCCCGCTCCGAGGAGCAGGACGGCGAGCAGCGCGCCGAGGAGAGGCTTTCTCATGTGGGGTCCCCTCTGTGACCGAAGTTCCTTCGGTTTTGTCATGGGCATTGTTGACGCATGTCCCGCAGCGGGCAACCATGCCTCGGTCGGACTCCCTCGCCTGGACCCCTGGGATTCCGGCCCCCGACATGACGGTGGGGGCGGCGCCTACCGGCACCGCCCCCCACCGTCATTCCCTTCAGTTGATCAGATCGTTCCCGGCCTTCACCGCGTCGGCCCCGGCCTTCACCGCGCCCTTCACGGCGCCCACCTTCTTGTCGACCTTGTTCCCGAGGACGCCTTCCACGACAGGCTCGGCCTTGGTGCCCACGGTCGCCGCGGTCTGGGCGGCACTGCTGAGCGTGGAGCCGAATTCGACCGCCTGGGCGGCGGGGGCGACGGCGGCGAGCAGCGCGGAGCCTGCCGCGGCGGCGGTGAGAAATCGATACGCGTTCATGGTCGGTGTAACGCGTGGAGACGGCGGAGGACACGCGCCCCTCCACCGGCGGAGGGGGACCCCGGGGACGCGCACCATACGATTCCGGCATGACCGACGAACCCACGCCGGAGCGCGCCGCACCGCCCGCCGCCAAGCCCACCCGGCGCCTCGACGCGCGCAGCCTGCGCGGGCTGGCCCATCCCCTGCGGATGAGCATCTACGAACTGCTCGGGCTCGACGGTCCCGCCACCGCCACCCTGCTCTCCGAACGCCTCGGCGAGAACACCGGCACCATCAGCTGGCACCTGCGTCATCTCGCCGAGCACGGCTTCATCGAGGAGGAGACGGGACGCGGTACGAAACGGGAGCGGTGGTGGCGCACGGTGAAGGTGACGAACGTACTCCACACCGCCGATCTCCGGGACGATCCCGATGCCCGAGGTGCGGTGTCGGTCTTCACCCAGGAACTGCTGAGACAGCACTTCGAGCGGGTCACGCACTATCTGGGCGAGGAGTGGGAGGACGAGTGGCGCAACGCCGGCACCCTCTCGGACTGGCGTGATCTGCGGATGACACCGGACCAGTTGCGGGCCCTCAACGAGGAGCTGACGGCCGTCATCGTCCGCCATCTCCCCGCCCCCGACGCCGAATCCCGCGCCGCACCCGGCACCGGTGCCGACACCGAGCCCGCCCCGGACGCGCTCCCGGTCGTCGTACAACTCCAGTCGTTCCCCCGCAGGGAGCACGGCTCGCCGTGAACAGGAGCGCGGCCGGGGCGTGTCGCGTGGTCGCGTCGCGGCTCCGTATCAGGCCGCGTCCGTATCGGGCGCATCTGTGTGCGTACCCGTACCCGTACCCGCGATCACCTCAGGGCGCAGCAGGGCCATGAGCCGGTCGGCCGGGATCAGCCCCCGTTCCAGGACCAGTTCGGCGACACCGCGCCCCGACGCGAGGGCCTCCTTGGCGATCTCCGTCGCGGCGAGATAGCCGATGTGCGGATTGAGCGCGGTGACAAGCCCGATGGAGTTCTCCACGCTCGCGCGCAGGGTCTCCGTATTGGCGGTGATACCGGACACGCAGCGCTCGGCGAGCGTGACACAGGCCGCCCGCAGATGGGTGATGGACTCCGAGAGGGAGTGCAGGATGATCGGTTCGAAGGCGTTGAGCTGGAGCTGACCCGCCTCCGCCGCCATGGTGATGGTGACATCGTTGCCGATCACCTCGAACGCGACCTGGTTGACGACTTCCGGGATGACCGGGTTGACCTTGCCCGGCATGATGCTGGAACCGGCCTGCACCGGCGGGAGATTGATCTCCGCGAAGCCCGCGCGCGGTCCCGAGGAGAGCAGCCGCAGATCGTTGCAGCTCTTGGAGAGCTTGACCGCGATGCGCTTGAGCACACCGGAGAGATGGACGAAGGCGCCGCAGTCCTGGGTGGCCTCGACGAGATTGGCCGCGGTGACCAGGGGCAGTCCGGTGAGGGTGGCGAGATGGCGGCGGGCGGCCTCCGCGTAACCCGCCGGGGCGTTGAGACCGGTGCCGATGGCGGTCGCGCCGAGGTTGATCTCATGGACGAGGCAGACGGCCTCGGCCAGCCGGCATTCGTCCTCCTCCAGCATGACGGCGTACGCGGAGAACTCCTGGCCCAGGGTCATCGGCACCGCGTCCTGGAGCTGTGTCCGGCCCATCTTGAGGATCTCGCGGAACTCCTCGGCCTTGGCCGCGAACGCCTCGCGCAGGATCGTCATCGCGTCGAGCAGTTCCCGTACGGCGAGGATCGTGGCGACGTTGACGGCGGTCGGGTAGACGTCGTTGGTCGACTGGCTGAGGTTGACGTCCTCGTTCGGGTGCAGCTCGTGGTAGTCGCCCTTGGCATGACCGAGGATCTCCAGCGCCCGGTTGGCGATGACCTCGTTGGCGTTCATATTGGTCGACGTACCGGCGCCACCCTGGATCACGTCCACGACGAACTGGTCGTGCAGCAGGCCCTCGTCCCTGATCTCCCGGCAGGCGGCGGAGATGGCGTCGGCCTTCTCGGCGGTGAGCAGTCCGAGATCCTGGTTGGCACGGGCCGCGGCCTCCTTGACGGCGGCGAGCGCGTTGATCAGATGGGGGTAGGCGGCGATCGGCGTACCGGTGATGGGGAAGTTCTCCGAGGCGCGCAGGGTGTGCACTCCCCAGTACGCGTCGGCGGGTATGTCGCGATCGCCCAGCAGATCGTGTTCGCGGCGGCGGCCGGCAGTCATGTCGCGGGTCCTTCGTGAGGAGAGAGGGGGGAGGCGGAGAGCCGAAGGGAAGGCGGGAGAGCGGGAGTCGGGAAGAGCGGGATCGTCGAAGCGTCGAAGCGGTGGAGCGGTGGAGCGGTGTTACGCGGCGGACGAGGCGGCGGACGGCGCGCCCGCCGCACGCAGGGTTCCGACCTCCCGTCCGCCCCCTATGACCGGCGCGTGGTCGAACGCGGCCAGGACCTCCTGATCGACTCCGCACCTCGCGAGCGCCGCCGCGGTCACCGGCATCCTGGCGCGGTCCGCGCCGTCGGCGATCTTCACGCCGACGGCCCGCCCGTCCGGCAGCGCCGCGATCTGTACGCCCTCGAAGCCGTCCTTGGCGAGCAGTCCCGGCACCGCGCGCATCAGCCGGGCGACATCCCGGCCGCTGCCGGAGACCATCTCCGGGTGCTCACGCATGGCGTGCGCGACCCGGCCCTCGGCACTGTCGGGCGCGGCCGTCGCGATCCGGGCCGCGGCCCGGGTGAGACCGCGCAGGGATACGGCGAAGAGCGGCGCGCCGCAGCCGTCGACCGTCACCCGCGCGATGCCCTGTCCTGTCAGCTCCTCGACGGTCGAGGCGATCTCCCGCTGAAGTGGATGCCCGGGGTCGAGGTAGTCCTCCAGTGACCAGCCCCTGGCCTTGGCCGTCAGCAGCATGGCGGCGTGCTTGCCCGAGCAGTTCTGGGCGAGCCGGTCCGGGCCGCGCCCGGCGCGGATCCACTCGTCCCGCACCGCAGGACCGTAGGGCAGATCGGGCACATTGCGCAGGTCGTCCTCGGTCAGCCCGGCGGCGTCCAGGATGCGCCGGGCCATGGCCAGATGGCGCTCCTCGCCCGAGTGGCTGGCCGCCGTGAGGGCCAGCGCCGCACCGTCGAGCGGCGGCAGTCCCGCGCGGAGCAGTCCGACCGCCTGGACGGGCTTGAGCGCCGAGCGCGGGTAGAACGCGGCCTCGATGTCGCCCGCGCGGTACTCCACACCGCCGTCCGGCGCGAGCACGACGACCGAGCCGTAGTGAACGCCCTCGACCACTCCGCCCCGTACGACATGCGCGACGGGGACATGGGCCGGCTCGCGGACGGCGGGGGGCTCGCCCGGCGTGCGGCTCGTGGAGCGCGCGGGGCGTGGCGCGGGCGACGGGGTGGCACCGGCCGGGGCGGCGCCCGCCGGGGTGGGGTGGCTCATGTTCAGCTCTCGTTGTCGTTCTTGGTGCCGGGGGAAGTCCCGGTGTCGGTACGGGGAGTGCTACCGGCCGCGGGCTCCCGTACGGTTCCGGCCGCGCGTCGCGGCGAGCGCACGATGGTGGTCAACGTCGACTCGACACGGGCCAGATGGTGGGTCATGGCTGCCACGGCCTCGTGCTCGGAACGGTCGACGAGCGCGTCGACGATCGCCTGGTGCTCCCGGTTCGACTGCTCGCGCCGGCCGCCGAGATCGTTGAGAAACGCCGACTGGCGGGCCAGCGCGTCCCGGATCTCCTCGATGACCCGCCGGAAGACCGGATTCTGAGCGGCCCGCGCGACCGCGAGATGGAAGAGGGTGTCCATCGCCACCCATGCGGTGGTGTCGGTTTCCCGCTCCATCCGCTCCAGCAGATGGGCGAGATGGTCGAGGTCCTCGGGGGTGCGGCGGAGCGCCGCGTAACCGGCCACCGGGATCTCCACATGGCGGCGCACCTCAAGGAGGTCGCTCGCGGAGTAGTCGCCGAAGGTCGGATCCTCGACCGGGCCGTGGGCGAGGACGAAGGTGCCCTTGCCGGTGCGCGAGACCGTGAGCCCCATGGTCTGGAGCGCGCGCAGCGCCTCCCGGAGCACGGGTCTGCTCACTTCCAGGCGGCGGCAGAGCTCCGCCTCGGAGGGGAGCTTCTCCCCCACGGCGTACTCACCGCGCTCGATGGCACCGCGGAGATGACCGAGCACCGCTTCCAACGCGCTGACGCGCTTGGGCGCCTCACCAGCTGTCTGGCTGTCTGACAGGTTCACCCGCGCATCCTGGACCCCCGGGGAGATCGGTGTCAAGAACTCCGTCCGGCACGTACCTCAGATCGCCCGGCGGAACGCGACGAGGAGTTGTCTGGTCCGGCTCGCGGACTCCGCGTGGGCCACCATCCGGTCCATGACCTCTTTGTGCTCGGTGACCTCCGCGTCCTGATCGAGATAGAGGGCACCGGTCAGATACTCGATGTACACCATGTCGGGAACTTCGGGCATATCAAATCGGAACAGCACGAACGGGCTGTAGGTGCCGGGGTGATGGCCCGAGGCGAACTCGGCTATCTGGATCGTCACATTGGGCAGCTCCGTCGCCTCCAGCAGCCGGTCGATCTGCGCCCGCATCACCATCGACGAGCCGACGGGTCTTCGTAGCACCGTCTCGTCCAGAACGACCCAGAGGGCTGGGGCATCGACACGGGTCAGCAACGCCTGGCGCCGCTTGCGCAGCGCGACATGGCGCTCGATCCTGCCGGGGTCGGTCATCCGGCCCAGGGCGCCCGCGGTGAGGACCTCGCGGGCGTACTCCTCCGTCTGGAGCAGTCCCGGTACGAAGTGCGGTTCATAGGAGCGAATGGTCGTGGCGGCCTCTTCGAGGCTCACATATCCGCTGAACCAGTCGGGGAGTATGTCGTGGAACCGCTGCCACCAGCCAGGTTCGTTCGCCTCGTCCGCAAGCCGCAGAAAGATCTCGGCATCGTCGACGGGCACGCCGTAGGCGGACAACAGGATCTGCACATACGGGATCTTGAGCGAGACCTCGGCCGTCTCCATCCGGCGGACGGTGGCGGCGGTGACACGCAGCAGCTTGCCCGCCTGCTCCCGGCTCAGGCCCGCGCCCTCGCGCAGGGTCTGCAACTGCTTGCTGAGGACGAGTTGGCCGATCGTCGGCGCGGAGCGCGGCTCGCTCACGTCCCACCTCTACGCACCACAGCACCCCCCGAGCGCCACCGTTACACCGGGGAGTCTGCCACAGCGACTCGTGTGTGGACATGCAAATCTGACGGCTCGTTCGAAACTTCGAGCGATGCCTGAGCTACGCCGGAGCGGCGTCCCGAGCGGTGCCCGGAGCGGCGTCCGGAGCGGCATCGGGAGCCACGTGCGCCAAGAACTGTCAGGAAGTGGGAAGCGTGAAGCCCAGTTCCGCCGCGGCCAGGGCGGGGGTGGGCTGTGACCAGCGCGCCACCGCGTGCTCGGTGCTGGACAGCGAGCGCGTCTCGGCGAGGTCGAGGTAGAGCGTCCCACCGAGATGGTCCGTCTCGTGCTGGACGATTCGGGCGGGCCATCCCGAGAACTCCTCGTCGAGTTCCCGCCCTCGCTCGTCCTGCCCGCGCAGCCGGACCCGCGCGTGCCGCACGACCACGGCCTGCCAGCCGGGGACGCTCAGGCAGCCCTCGAAGAACGCGGCCCGGCCGTCGCCGACCGGCTCGTACGACGGGTTGAGGAGCACTCGGAACGACTGCGGAACCCGCCCCCGCGCGGCACGCACCTCGTCACTCACCTCGGCGGAGTCCTCGACGACCGCGAGCCGCAGGGGGATTCCGACCTGCGGCGCCGCCAGCCCGACGCCGGGCGCGGCATGCATCGTCTCGCGCATCACCCGCACCAGACGCGCCAGCCGGGCGTCCCCCAACTGCCCCTCGTAGGGGACCGCGGGCCGCCGCAGCACGGGATCGCCCGCGGAGACGATGGGAAGCGGGGACGGGCCGTCGAGAAGGGAGTCGACGAGATCGGTGAGTTCGGTGCGCGTCATGGCCTGCATGGCCCCACTGTCCCAGACTTCGGGACGGGGACCGTCAGGGAGCGGCGGCAGGCCCGCCCGGCATCCCGGGACGGGCCGAACCGCTCAAACTCAGACCCTTCGGGCGCCGCTGCCGCGACCCCTCTTCTTCATCGCCGCGAGCGCGCACACCAGACCGAGCAGGATCGTCAGTGCTCCGATGACCGCGTTCGTCCAGATGATGCCCTTGTCGGGACCGGTGCCGACGATCCAGGGCGCGATGATCAGCCACACACCCATGGCGCACATGGCCCAGCTGAGGCCGTACATGCGCTGCGGCATGACGGTGAAACCCACCGCCAGAACCACGAGTGCGATACCCATGATGAGATTGTGCGTCGCCAGTGCCGGCTGGGTGGTCGTGAAGTGGACGATCCAGGGCGACAAGGCGCAGAACAGGCCGACGAGAAACAGTGGCCCGTCGACGAGGGCCACGTCGCGTCCGCCGAGCATGCGGTTGTACCGCTCCCGCATCTCCGGGACGTCCGGGTGGCCGGCCAGGTCCTGCCTCGTATGTGAGACATCCTGCCTCGTGTTTGGGACGTCCTGCCTCGTGTTTGAGACGTCCTGCCTCGAGTGTGAGACGTCGGCCATACGACTCGCCTCCTTCGCTCGCGAAGTCTGACCGTGGTGCGCGGCATCGAGCCGCACCAAATCCATTCTGCGCGCTTTGAACGCTTTTGTGTAGTGGTGAGATAAGAAGACCGATATTACCTTCACTGGTAAAACACCTGCTGATCTTCTTCCCTGCCGAAGCACACTCCACGAGCCGGAGGAGGTACCCGTGGCCGAGGACATCGTGACAGGCGTGATGCGGCAGTGGCAGCGGGTGCTGCCCGATCTGGACACCGCCCCCATGGCGGTCATCGGGCGGCTCAACCGCTGTTCCGCGCTCCTCCAGCAGGCCGCCGACGCACCCCTGCGGCGAGAGGGACTGACCCGGCCCGAGTTCGACATCCTGGGCACCCTGCGCCGTACGGACCGGGAGCTGACCCCGGGCCGGATCGCCCGGGAGACCTTCGCCTCCGGAGCGGCCGTGACCAAGCGGCTGCGGCAGCTGGAGGGGCGGGGACTGGTCGCCAGGCGGCCGGACAACCGGGACCGCCGGGTCACCCATCTGTCCCTGACCACCGAGGGGCGTGAACTGCTCGACCGTCTGCTGCCCGAGCAACTGGGGTACGAGGCCTCCCTGCTGGACGGGCTCGGCACCCGGAACCAGGAGCGACTGGCGGGCTCGCTGGGCGAATTGCTGGTCCTGCTGGAGGGGCGGCTGGGGAGCGTGCTCGACTCTTGACGGGGCTCGTCACGGGGAAGGCCGTACCGGGAGACGCCTTCCCGCAGAGAGGACCTCCCCGTGGCCGTCGAGGATTTCCCGCGCTATCCCCTGCTCTTCGGACCGAGCCCGATCCACCGGCTGGACCGGCTGACCGAGTTCCTCGGCGGGGCCCGCGTCTGGGCCAAGCGCGAGGACTGCAACTCCCCTCTCGCCCATGGCGGGAACAAGACCCGCAAGCTGGAGTACATCGTTCCCGATGTGCTGGCCCAGGGCGCGGACACGCTCGTGTCGATCGGGGGGTACCAGTCGAACCACACCCGGCAGGTGGCGGCCGTCGCCGCTCATCTCGGTCTCAAGGCCCGGCTCATCCAGGAGAAGTGGGTCGACTGGCCCGACCCGGCGAACGAGAAGGTCGGCAATATCCTGCTGTCCCGCGTCATGGGCGCCGATGTCCGGCTCGACCCCGCCGGGTTCGGTATCGGCGTCAAGGACTCCTGGCAGCGGGCGCTGGACGAGGTACGGGCCGAGGGCGGCGCACCGTATCCGATCCCGGCCGGGGCCTCCGAACACCCGCTCGGCGGGCTGGGGTTCGCGAACTGGGCGTACGAGGTGGAGCGTCAGGAGGCCGAGCACGACGTCTTCTTCGACACGATCGTCGTCTGTAGCGTCACGGGCTCCACACAGGCCGGGATGATCGCCGGATTCGCGGGCCAGGACCGCCCGCGGCGGGTGATCGGCATCGACGCCTCCGCCCGGATCGACGAGACCCGTGAGCAGGTCGAGCGCATCGCCCGGCACACCGCCGATCTGATCGGCCTGCGGCGCGAGTTGCGCGACGACGAGATCAGCGTGCTCGCGGGATGGGCGGGCGACCGCTATGGCGTCCCTGTGGCGTCGACGCTGGAGGCGATCCGGCTCACCGGCCGGCTGGAGGGGATGATCATCGACCCGGTGTACGAGGGCAAGTCCATGGCCGGGCTGATCGATCTGGTGCGTTCGGGCGAGATCGACGGGGACTCGACGGTGCTGTACGCGCATCTGGGCGGGCAGCCCGCGCTCAACGCGTACAGCGGAGCGTTCGACTGGTGATGTGACCCAGTGACGGGGTGACCGCGCGGCCGGGTGCCTGGGCAACCGCCCGACCGGGGGCGACGCCGCCAGGGGGCGACGCCGTCAGCCGAGGAACGCCGCCACCATGACCAGACCCGGCACCGACAGCATCGTGGACAGCAGAATCGATTCACGCGCCAGCCGCTCGGCGACGCGGTAGCGGGACGCGTACGTATAGAGGTTCTGCGCGGCCGGCAGGGCCGAGGTCACCACGACATCGAGCAGGGCCGGGCCGCGCAGCCCGAAGACCAGCGCCCCGAGCGCCCAGGCCACCAGCGGTTGCCCCACGGATTTCAGGACCGCGGACAGCAGCACCGGCCGGCGGTCGGGGCCCCGGCCCGGCAGGGCGCTGCCGTACAACGAGATACCGAAGGCCAGCAGCACCGCGGGGACGGACATGTTGCCGATCAGTACCAGCGGGTCGAGCACCGGGCCCGGCACCGTCACCCCCGTCGCCGCCACGGCGACTCCGCACAGTGAGCCGGCCGCGACCGGGTTGCGCAGCGGTGTCGTCACCCGCTGCCACACCGGTCGCTTCTCGCCGGAGCCCGAGAGATCGAGCACCGTCAGCGCGATCGGGGTGACCACGATCTGCTGGAAGAGCAGTACGGGGGCCACCAGCGAGGCGTCGCCGAGAACGTAGACGGCGATCGGGATGCCGAGATTCCCGGCGTTGACATAGCTGGAGCAGAGCGCGCCGATCGTGGTGGTCCCCACGTCCCAGCGGCGTACGAGCGCGACCGCCACGAAGGCCGCGGCCGCGGCCGCCGTACTGAGCGCGGTGATCAGCAGCCTGCTGGAGAGGATCACCGACAGATCGGCCTGGGCGAGCGTCGTGAACAGCAGCGCCGGTGTGGCCACGTGAAAGGCGAGCTTGGTCAGCACCTCGCGCCCGTTGTCCCCGAGATATCTGCGACGGCCTATCAGATAGCCGACACCGATGACGACCGCGATGACACCGAACCCGGTCAGTACGCCGCGCACCGCGCGCCCCCGTCGATGGAGAGGGCGGCCCCGGGGCCCAGGGCCTGTCCGGACGACGGTATCGGTATATGTGTCATGCACCCAACCATTCCGAGGAACGTCACCCGAGGTCAACGTGATCTCGCGCACCGAGACCCGCCGGGCCGCCGGCGGACGCGCGACGACACGGCGCGCGCGAGACCGGCCCACCGGCGGGCGCGCGACGACATGGCGCGCTCCGCCACTCGGGTGAAAGCTGTGCTCCATTTCCTCCGGCGGATCCTCAAGACGGCACGACCGCCGAGAATCAGGCCCTACGGCCTGTCCGGTCCGCGGGACCCGGCCGACGGACCGGCCACGGTTACGGAGTCCACGGTGGATGGAACCTTCTCACTGATCCTGCTTCTTCTCTTCCTCTGGAGCCTGTGCTCGCAGCGGCTGGCGCGCGTCGAACTCACCGCCCCCGTGGCTTTCGTCCTGCTGGGCCTGCTGCTGAGCGAGGGAGTCGGCGTACTGGACTTGGCGCCGTCCCCGGAGACCGTGCGGACACTCGCCGAAGTCACACTCGCCTGGGTGCTCTTCACCGATGCCGCGCGGCTGTCCTTCCGGGCCCTGCGCCCGGAACTCGGCCTGTACGGACGGCTTCTGCTGCTCGGGCTGCCGATGTGCATCGGTCTCGGCACCCTGCTGGCCATCGGTCTGCTCCCCGGGGTGTCGGGCTGGGCCGCGCTGTACGTCGCCGCCGCGCTCGCTCCGACCGACGCCGCGCTCGGCGCCACCATGATGGTCGATCCGGCCGTGCCCGCGAGGATCCGCCGGCTCATCAACGTCGAGAGCGGTCTGAACGACGGCATCGCCACCCCGTTCGTCGTCCTCGCGCTGGCCGGAGTGGCTGCGGCCGGGAGTATGTCGGACACGCATTCCTCCGGTGACGCCCTCGTGGAACTCGCCATCGGTCTGGTCTACGGCGTGGTGCTCGGACTGGTGGCGGGATGGTTGCTGCGCTTCGCCCTGCGCAGGGGCTGGGCGACGGAGGACGTCGCCGGGACGGGCGTCCTGGCGCTGGCCCTCCTCGGCTACACCTCGGCCATCGCGATCGGCGGCAACGGCTTCGTCGCCGCTTTTGTCGCGGGCCTGGCCTTCGGATCGACGCGCGGCGCCCCCCAGGGGGTGCTGCTGTTCGTCGAGCAGACCGGCTCGCTGTTCTCCATGCTGGTCTGGCTCCTGTTCGGTGCGGTGCTGGTACCGGCCGCCTTCGACCACTTCACCTGGCAGGCGGTGCTCTACGCGGTCCTGAGCCTGACGGTGGTGCGTATGGTGTCCGTGGCCCTGTCGTTGGCCGGGAGCGGTCTGGACCGGAGAACCGTCCTGTTCGTGGGCTGGTTCGGCCCCCGCGGGCTGGCATCGGTCATCTTCGGTCTGCTGGCGGTCGAGGAACTCGCCCCGCCGGCCTGGCAGTCGATCGTCCCCGTGGTCGCGTGCACCGTGCTGCTCAGTGTCCTCGCACACGGCATCAGCTCCGCGCCTCTCGCCCAACGCTACGGAAAGGCCTCAGCCGTCACCGGTGTGCCCCCGGCGGGCCCGGCGGAGAACGAGCTGCCCATTCGGGGGATGGGGGCGGGCGCCGTCCGTGCCCGCCGGCGCGGCGGGCGGGACGGGCGGGCGTGACCGGGCCAGGCGGGATCGGTGACGCGGACCCCGTCGTCGGCCGGGAGCCCGTCGTCAGCACCGAGTACGGCCGGGTGCGCGGCCGGATCGAGCGCGGGGTCGCCGTCTTCCGCGGTATCCCGTACGCCGCGCCGCCCGTCGGTCCGTACCGCTTCCGGGCGCCGGTCGCGCCCGAGCCGTGGGACGGTGTCCGCGATGCCTCCGCCTTCGGGCCGACCGCACCGAAGCTGCCGTACGCCCCGCCCCTGGACCGGCTGCTGGCCGAACCGTCCGTGCCGGGGGACGGCTGTCTGAACCTCAATGTGTGGACCCCCGATCCGGGCGGCGCCGGGCTGCCCGTCATGGTCTGGATCCACGGCGGCTCGCTGCGGCACGGCTCGTCGGCCGTTCCCACCTACGACGGCGCCGCGTTCGCCCGGGACGGCGTGGTCCTCGTGTCGCTGAACTACCGGCTCGGTGTCGAAGGGTTCGGGATGTTCCCCGACGCGCCCGCCAACCTGGGGCTGCGGGACCAGCTGGCCGCGCTCGCGTGGGTACGGCGGAACGCGGCGGCCTTCGGCGGCGATCCCGAACTGGTCACCGTATTCGGCGAGTCCGCCGGGGCGTTCTGCGTCGCCGGGATCCTGGCCTCCCCGCTCTCCGCGGGCCTGCTGCGGCGGGCCGTACTGCAAAGCGGTGTCCCGTCCGCCGTCACCCCGGCCAGGGCCAGGCGCACCACCCGGCGCATCGCCCGGCGGCTGAGGGTCCCGGCGACTGCGGCGGCCTTCGCCGGGGTGGACCGCGAGCGGCTGCTGCGGGCACAGCGCGAGATGACCGCGGGCAGCCCGCTGGGCGGCGGCGCGAGCTTCGATCTCGTGGTGGACGGCGAGGTGCTGCCCCGTGACCCGGCCGCCGCGCTGACCGGGGGGCAGGGCGCGGAGATCGGTCTGCTGATGGGCACCACCTCGCAGGAGTACCGGCTGTGGCTCATACCCAGCGGCGCGCTCGACCGGATCGGTCCGGTCGCGCTGCGACTGGCCATGGCCCGGTTCCGGGTACGGCGCCGGACGGTCGCGGTGTACCGCGCCAACCGGCCGGACGTGTCCGCCGGGGAGCTGCTCGGCGCGCTCGCCACCGACCGGCTGCTGCGTATCCCGCTCACCCGGCTCGCCGACGCGCGCCGACAGGCCCCGGCCGCCACCCATTTCTACGAGTTCGCCTGGCCCTCGCCGGTCCAGCGGCTCGGCGCGTGCCACGCCCTGGAGATCGGCTTCGTCTTCGACACCCTGCGCGAGCCGGCCACGATCTCGCTCACCGGCGCCGAGGCGCCACAGTCCCTCGCGGACGCCATGCACGCCGACTGGGTGCGCTTCGCGACCACCGGGGATCCGGGCTGGCCGGCCTGGGACGCCTCGCGCCCGGTGATGACGTACGGCCCAGGTGCCCCCGAGGTCGTCCATGCCCCACGGGACGACGAACGCCGCGCCTGGGGCTGACCGCCGACACGGCCGCACGCGTGGCCGCGACGATCCCGATGGCGAACAGGGACCGCACGATCGGGTGAATGTGGCCCGGCGGTGATTGCCGGGTGCGGAGGCCGCGTTACGTGGCGAAGCCGCCCCTCGGCCCAGTGACCGCACGCTTTTGGGCGATTCCGCGGAAGGCGATGACGATTCTCGCGACGCGCCGGAGGAAAGAGGGTCGCACCGGCCGGGTGAAAGCAACGCCATGCTGCTGCCGAGTTCACACGCCACTGCTGACCGGAGGAGCGTTGCAGTGACCACGACGGGCACGGAAGAATCGGCGGAGGCCGACGACAGCTACGAGAATGAGCTGCCGGTACGGCGCAGGGAGCCGGGCAAAGTCATCGTGGGGTGGCTGACCACCACCGATCATAAGACGATCGGCACGCTCTATCTCCTGACGTCGTTCGGGTTCTTCATCATCGGCGGGGTGCTGGCGCTCTTCATGCGCGCCGAACTGGGCCGTCCCGGAATTCAGATCATCTCGCACGAGCAGTTCAATCAGGCGTTCACGATTCACGGCACGATCATGCTGCTGATGTTCGCGACACCGCTGTTCGCCGGATTCACGAACTGGATCATGCCGTTGCAGATCGGTGCGCCCGATGTGGCGTTCCCACGGCTCAACATCTTGGCGTACTGGCTCTATTTGTTCGGGTCGCTCATTGTCGTAGCCGGTTTTCTCACTCCGAACGGCGCGGCGGACTTCGGGTGGTTCGCCTATTCACCGCTGACGGACGGGGTCCGCTCGCCGGGGGTCGGCGGCGATCTGTGGATCATGGGGCTGGCCTTCTCCGGTTTCGGTACGATCCTCGGCTCGGTCAACTTCATCACCACGATCGTCTGTATGCGGGCACCGGGCATGACGATGTTCCGGATGCCGATCTTCACCTGGAATGTCCTGCTGACCGCTGTACTGGTCCTGTTCGCCTTCCCCATTCTGGCCGCCGCGCTGCTCGTGCTGGAGGCGGACCGGAAGTTCGGCGCGCATGTCTTCGAGGCGGCCAATGGCGGGGCGTTCCTGTGGCAGCACCTCTTCTGGTTCTTCGGCCATCCGGAGGTCTACATCATCGCCCTGCCGTTCTTCGGCATCGTCACGGAAATCCTCCCCGTCTTCAGCCGTAAGCCGGTCTTCGGCTATATCGGTCTGGTGGCGGCGACCATCGCGATCGCGGGGCTGTCGATCACGGTATGGGCGCACCATATGTTTGTGACCGGTGGGGTGCTGTTGCCTTTCTTCGCGTTCATGACCTTCCTGATCGCGGTGCCGACGGGGGTGAAGTTCTTCAACTGGATCGGCACGATGTGGAACGGTTCGCTCTCCTTCGAGACACCGATGCTGTGGTCGATCGGCTTCCTGGTCACGTTCCTGTTCGGCGGTCTGACCGGCATCATCCTGGCGTCGCCGCCGATGGACTTCCATGTGTCCGACTCCTACTTCGTGGTGGCGCACTTCCACTACGTGGTGTTCGGCACGGTGGTGTTCGCGATGTTCGCCGGATTTCACTTCTGGTGGCCGAAGTTCACCGGCAAGATGCTGGACGAGCGGCTCGGGAAGATCACGTTCTGGACGCTCTTCGCCGGGTTCCACGGCACCTTCCTCGTCCAGCACTGGCTGGGCGCCGAGGGCATGCCGCGCCGTTACGCGGACTATCTCGCCGCCGACGGTTTCACCGCGCTGAACACCGTCTCCACGATCAGCTCGTTCGTACTCGGCCTGTCGATGCTGCCGTTCTTCTACAACGTCTGGAAGACCGAGAAGTACGGGAAGCCGGTCGGGGTCGACGACCCCTGGGGGTACGGGCGTTCGCTGGAATGGGCCACTTCCTGCCCGCCGCCGCGGCACAACTTCATCACGCTGCCGCGTATCCGTTCCGAGTCCCCCGCGTTCGATCTGCACTACCCGTCCATCCGGCTGCTCGACGAGGCGCTGAACAACCCCGGCGCCGCCGCCCCCTCGGCAGCGGGTGACCAGCGGAAATGACCGTCCCGGTGCCTTGTACGAGGAGAGCGGCCGGCACCCGGAGCGCAAGGGGAAAAGCAAGGAGAATTGCGTGGAGCCCGACAAGGACAGCGCCCGCGGTCTCTACCAGATCGAGGGCTATCTGCTCTGGAGCGCGGAGGTCGAGGACGTACGCCGGCAGGCGGCCCGCTTCACCGCGCAATTGCCCTGGCTGACCACGGCCCAGCGCGAGGACGTGGAGAGGGTCTATACCGCGGACCGGTTGGCGGCCTCCCGGGCGATGCTCGTACGTATCTCCGACCGCGCGACCGAACTGCGCCGCGAATACACCGCGCGCTACCGGCGGCTCAGAACGCGCGCGCTGGCGGCGGCCGTGCTGGCCGTCGGGGCGGCGAGCGGTGCCTGTGGCGCGGTCACCTTTCTGGCCCGCTGACAAGAACCCGGCCAAGCCGCACATATCGCATGAACCGGACGCAAGACGGCGCGCCGGACGGGTTTTTATTCGGCTTGTTTCTCGCGCGGGATCGAGTGGCCGTGTGAAGCAGTGGTGAATTCATCTTCATACCCGTCCGGCGACACCTCTCCGACCACGCCTTTTCGCCTGCGAACGGAATCGCGGAAAACGATCACCCAATGACCGAATCACTCTCTTGACCATCCCTTGACGCACAATCCAGACTCGCAAGCGGCACTCATGCATCAGGAGCCACTGACGCGTGCGCATGCGCCATTCGCATACGCATGCGGATGGCCCTGCGAGACCGATATCGCACGGGGTGTGTGACGGGGGAACAACGGGGAACGCGTAAGCGAGTTCGACATATATACGCAACCCCTTCACTTCCCCTCCTCATCTCTTGGTGCGCGAAGGGAATGGAGGGGGAATGCCGACGCACATGGGCTATCCCGGCGTATACATCGAAGAGCTTCCCAGCAGCATCCGTACCATCGCCTCGGTCACCACCTCGGTGACCGCGTTCGTGGGGCACACCCGCCGGGGTCCGCTCAATCAACCCGTGCGGATCACCAGCTTCGCGGACTTCGAGCGTCGCTTCGGCGGGCTCACCTCCCAGAGCGCGGTCAGCCACGCCGTCCATCAGTTCTTCGGCAACGGCGGCTCCGTCGCGGTGATCGTGCGCGTGGCCAAGGCCGGCACCGGCGAAGAAGCCCGTGTCACACTCGAATCCACCGAGGGGCACAGTCAGTGCCCGGTGCTTGAGGTACGCGCCAAGGAGCCAGGCGTCTGGGGCTCGGGACTGCGGGTGGCCGTCGACCACGACACACCGACCCCGGACAAGACGTTCAACCTCCGGATCCTCGACGCCCGCGGCGACGCCCGCGAGACCTTCACCGGTCTGTCGATGAACACCGGCCACGGACGGTTCGTGGAGACGGTCGTCAACGCCGGTTCCTCCCTCGTTCGTGTCAAGGCCCTGGACGAGGACAGGCCCGACCCCTCCGGCACGGTCTCCAAGCCCTTCGCGGCGGAACTGCCCGATCTGAACGTCGAGTTGAAGGTGAAGATCGGTGATGTGGAGCGTGAGTTCACGCTCCACGATCCCGATCACGACGGCGAGGCGCCCACCACCGTCACGGAACTGGCCCTCCTGCTGGAACGCAAGCTGCGTTCGCTCCCGGACGCCCCGGGGAAGCACACCTTCGCCGGCGCCGAGGTCACGGCGTTCGGCCGGAGGATCCAGGTCGTCGCCGGCTCCCTCGACCCCGAGGACGTGGTGCGCTTCGTCGGCGAGTGCGCCAACGATCTGGGCCTTGAGGCGTCGGTCAATCCGCCCGTCTTCCCGCTCAAGGGCGGCAAGGACGGCGATCCGCCCGGACCGCGCGATCTCATCGGCAGCGAGGCGCGCAAGACCGGTGTGCAGGCGCTGCGCGATGTGGACGATGTCAATCTGCTTGCCCTGCCCGAGCTTTCGGCGTACGAGTCCACCGAGGACATGGTCACCGTGCTCTCCGCGGCCGAGCAGCTGTGCCGGGAGCGGCGGATCTTCCTGCTCGTGGACTCGCCGTCCACCTGGGGCAGCGTGGACGCCGCGCGGGCCGGGATCGGCGCGTTCGACCCCGTACGCAGTGATCACGCCGCGCTGTACTTCCCGCACCTCCAGCTCACGGACCCGCTCACGGGACGGCTGCGCCCCTTCCCGCCGTCCGGGGCCATCGCCGGTGTCATCGCCCGCACCGACGGCGAGCGCGGCGTCTGGAAGGCGCCGGCGGGGACCGAGGCGCGGCTGGCCGGTGTCCGGTCGCTGACCGTCAAGCTCACCGACCGGGAGAACGGACTGCTCAATCCGCTCGGTGTGAACTGTCTGCGCACCTTCCCGGTGGTCGGCCCGCTGGTGTGGGGCGCCCGTACGCTGCGGGGCGCGGACGCGCTCGACAGCGAGTGGAAGTACGTGCCGGTGCGCCGGCTCGCGCTGCATGTCGAGGAGAGTCTCTACCGCGGTCTGCAATGGGTCGTCTTCGAGCCCAACAACGAGCAGTTGTGGCAGCAGATCCGGCTGAAGGCCTCCGCCTATCTCAACGATCTCTTCCGGCAGGGCGCCTTCCAGGGCGGCACACCGCGCGAGGCGTACTTCGTCAAGTGCGACAAGGACACCACCACCGAGGCGGATATCGAGCGCGGAGTGGTCAATGTCGTGATCGGCATCGCGCCGGTCAGGCCCGCGGAGTTCGTGATCGTGAAGATCCAGCAGGTGGCCGGGCAGTTCGACCTGTCGTAACCGAGGAAAAGGAACACGAAGGAAACCGATGGCTGAGTTCCAGATCAACGCCCATCGCTTCGACCCCTACAAGAATTTCAAGTTCCTGGTCCTGTGGGACGGTCGAACGGTCGCGGGCGTCAGCAAGATCAGTCCGCTGAAGCGCACCACCGAAGTGGTCAAACACCGCCATGGCGGCGACCCCAGCTCACCGCGGAAGTCGCCGGGCCGCTCCGAGTTCGAGGGGGTCACGCTGGAACGCGGCGTCACCCACGACCCGGAGTTCGACCGCTGGGCCAACAAGGTCTGGCAGGTCGGGGCCGGGCTCGGCTCGGAGGTCTCGCTGCGCGACTTCCGCAAGGACATCATCATCCAGGTCCTCAACGAGGCCGGGCAGGTGGCCGTCTCGCACAAGCTCTACCGGGCCTGGGTGAGTGAGTACCAGGTGCTCGGCGAGCTGGACGCGAACGCGAACGCCGTCGCCATCCAGAGCGTCAAGCTCGAATGCGAGGGCTGGGAGCGGGACTACGAGGTGGAGGAGCCGGTAGAGCCGTCGTTCACTCATCCGGCCTGATCCGCGACGCCTCTTCACGCGCGGACGCACCACCTCTCCACGGGGAGACGCACCACCGACACCACCTGCACACCGGAGGAATGAGCGATGACGCCGACGGGGCCGGCCGAGCTGCTCGCCACCTGGGAAGCCGGGCTGGCGCAGCACGACGCGGGACGGTCTCTGCTGCTGCACCGGGCGGCCCGCCCGGGCACCGGCACCGACGAGTTGCTGTCGATGCCGGTCGGCACGCGCGAGGCGGATCTCTTCGCGCTGCGCCGGGCGCTGTTCGGCGAGCGCATGCAGGTCCGCGTCGAGTGCGCGTCGTGCGAAGAGGCGATGGAGTTCGATCTCGACGCGACGTCGCTGGGTGTGCGGGGGCGGACACCGGAGGGACCGCTGCGTGTCGAGGAAGGCGACTGGGTGGTGGAGTTCCGGCTGCCCACCGTCGCCGACCTCGCGGCGGCCGGCTCCGCACCGGACGCGGCGCAGGCCCGTCGACTGCTGGTGGCGCGCTGCGCGGTCTCGGCCGTACGGGGCGGGGAGCCGGTGCCACCGGAGCGGCTGGCCGCGCTGCTGCCCGCGGACGTACAGCGGCGTCTCGCCGAGAAGGCGGCCGAGGCCGATCCGGCGGCCGATGTGACGCTGAACGTCAACTGCCCCGAGTGCGGCGGGGCCACCCCCGCCGCACTGGACATCACCTCGTATTTGTGGACCGAACTGGACGCCTGGGCACGGGACTTACTGCTCGACGTCCATCTGCTCGCGAGCGCCTACGGGTGGAGTGAACCGGAGATCCTGGCGCTCAGCCCGCTGCGGCGTCGTTACTACCTGGAGCTGTGTACGGATGCCTGACTACTTCGACCGGCTGCTCGCCCGGTACACGCCGGTGCCCGGGGTGGCCGGTGCCGTGGGCGCCGCAGGCGCGGACGGCGTCGGGGGCATGGCGCGGGTCCGGCCCCGGCTGCCCGGCCCGTACGAGCGGGCGGAAGCGCTGCGGTCCGGCCCGCGGGAACCCGACGAGCCTGCCGCGCTGATCCCGTACGCTTCCCAACCCGCCGCCGCTCCGCCCGAGTTCACGTACCGGGAGCGCGAGGTCCGGACGGACCGGCATACGGTGGTACGGACCGAGGCGGCGCGTCCGGGCGAGGCGCCCGAACGTCCCGCCGACGCCGTCGCCACACCGGCCACGGGGCCGCTGCTCCCGCCGCTGTCCCACCGGAATCCGGCGCCGCGTCCGGCGGTGGACGACAGCCCGCGCGCGCCACGGCGCCCAGGGGCACCCTCGGTGTCCGGCACACCGCGCACCGCGCCCGCCGCCGCGCCGCGCGCCGCCGCCCCCGCTCCCCCGGCCGCCCCCGCGCGACTCGGACCGCGCGGCGCCGACACCGCCGCCGCCCGGGGCGCCACGCCGAACGGGGTGGGACGGCGCGCGCCCAGGCAGGCCGAGCGCGTCGTGCACGTACAGATCGGCCGGCTCGAAGTGAGCGCGGCGCCGCCGCCCGGCGGGGATCGCTCCCCAGCCGCCGAGCGCACCGATCGCACCGGCCGGCGCGCGCCCGCGCTGACCCTGGACGACTATCTGTCGCGCGGCGAGAAGAGGAACTGAGGCCATGAGCAACGCGCTTGCCATCGCGACGGTCACCCAGGCCCTGGCGCTGCTGATCGAGAGCAATCTGGGGCCCGAGATGGATATCGCGGTCAAGGTGGAGACCCGTAAACCACCGGCCGAGCCACCGGCCGAGCCGACCGTCCATGTGTTTCTGTACCAGGTCACTCCGAACGCCTCGATGCGCCATACCGATCTGCCGACGCGCGCGTCGGACGGCACGCTGGTCAAGCGGCCCGCCGCGGCGCTGGATCTGCACTATCTGATCAGCGCGTACGGGGAGGAGGCGGAGCTCGTCGGTCAGCGGCTGATCGGGTGCGTGATCCGGACTCTGCACGAATTTCCCGTCCTGCCGCATGAGTTGATCGAACTGGCCGCCGAACGTCCGTATCTGGCGGGCAGCGATCTGGCGGCGTCGGCGCAGAAGGTCCGCTTCACACCGACGGTGATGGACATCGATGAGACGTCCAAGCTGTGGGGGATGCTCCATCAGACGCCGTACACCCTGTCGGTGGCGTATCAGGCTTCGCTGATCCTGATCGAGGGCCGCGAGAAGCCGGTCCCGGCGAAGCCGGTGGAGCGAAGGACGGTGCGGGTGCTGCCGTTCGGGGCGCCCGGCGCGCCGGTGCCGCCGACGGCGGAGGCACCGTCGGTGGAGCCGTCAGGCGTTGCCGAGGCCGCCACGGAGCCAGGGACGAAACCGACGCCGAAGGACGACGCGCCCGCGAAGAAGCGGGCGGCGGGCAAGACCGCCGCCGCCTCCAAGCCCGCGGCCAAGCGGGCCGCGTCCGCCTCTCGTACGCGTACCCGCACCCGTGGAAAGCCCGGCACGGGCGAAGACGGCGCGGAGAGCTGAGGGGCCGTGGGGGAAACGGGGGCGGGTGAGGACATGGGTACGTACGAGGGGACGGCCCGGGGTGCGGCGGACGGCGCCGACGCCGGTACGGACGGCCGCGCGCTGGCCGCGGCCCTACGGTCCGTACTCGCGCGTGTCGACCGCCACGCGCGGCGCGCCGAGGACCGTACGCGACCGACCGAGAACGACGCGCCCGAGGACACCGGCGTCGGCACCGGCGTTGGCGCCGGTACCGGCGTTGGCACTGGCGTCGGCACTGGCGTTGGCACTGGCGTCGGCACCGGTCCCGGCGCCCTGGACGCGCTCGTCAGTTGCTTCGGGCTCAGCGCGTTCGAACGCGAGGTGATCCTGCTCGCCGCCGCCGCGGAGCTGGAGCCGACCACCGGCGCCCGGTGCGCCGCCGCGAGCGCCGATCCCCAGCGGGCGCACCCGACCTTCTCGCTCGCCCTGGCCGCTCTGGTGGAGCCGCACTGGAGCGCGCTGACGCCCGTCGCCCCGCTGCGCCGCTGGCGGCTGGTCGAGCTCGACGACGAGACACGGCTGACCACCTCCCGGCTGCGCCTCGACGAACGCATCCTGCACTTCCTCGTCGGCTCGCCCTATCTGGACGCGCGGCTGCACGGACTGCTGCGCCGTACGAGCGCCCCGGACTCCTCCCTGCCCGCCTCGTATGAACGGGCGGCGGACCGGGTCGCGGCGGGGCTGGGCAACGCCGGGTCGTACGCCCCGCTCCGGGTCGAGCTGGTCGGCGGTGATCCGCGCTCCCGCGCCGATATCGCCGCCGCGGCGGCCCGCCGCTCGGGGCTCGGTCTGTACGCGCTGGCCGCCGACGATCTGCCCACCGATCCGGCGGAACGCGACCGGCTGGCCCGGCTCTGGCAGCGTGAGGCCGTCCTGCTGCCCGCCGCGCTGCTGGTGGAGATCGGCGAGCCGGACCGTGCACAGGCCGCCGCCACGGACGCGTTCGTCGAGAGCGCGGGCGTACCGCTCGTCGTCTCCAGCCTCGACCCGCGGGGGACCGCCCGGCCGCGCGGCGAGCGGGTGACCGTACCGGCGCTGGACGCCGAGGAGCAGTTGGGGGTGTGGGCGAACGCCTTCGAGGACGTGCCGGCGGTGTCGGAGCACGATCTGAGGTCGCTGGTCGAGCAGTTCTCGCTGCCGCCCCATCTGATCCGGTCCGCCGGTGCCTCGGTCGTGCGGGAGCTGTCCGGTGCGGACACCCCTGACGCGGCCGGGCTCGCCTGGCGTGCCGGGCTCACCGAGGCCCGGATGGGCATGGACGAGCTGGGCCGGCGGATCGAACCCGACGCGGCCTGGACCGATCTGGTGCTGGCGGAGCGGCAGTTGCGGATTCTGCGCGAGATCGTCGCGCACGTACGGCAGCGGGCCACCGTCTACCAGGAGTGGGGCTTCGAGTCGACGCTGCGCCGGGGACTGGGGGTCACCGCGCTCTTCGCGGGCGGCTCCGGCACCGGAAAGACCCTCGCGGCCGAGGTGATGGCGCGGGAACTGGGGCTGGATCTGTTCATCATCGATCTGTCCCAGGTGGTCAGCAAGTACATCGGTGAGACCGAGAAGAATCTGCGCAAGGTGTTCGACGCGGCCGAACGCGGGGGCGCGCTGCTGCTGTTCGACGAGGCGGACGCGCTCTTCGGCAAGCGCAGCGAGGTCAAGGACAGCCATGACCGGTACGCCAACCTGGAGGTCAGCTATCTGCTGATGCGGATGGAGGCGTACCGGGGGCTGGCGATCCTCACCACCAATATGAAGCAGGCGCTGGACACGGCGTTCATGCGCCGGATCCGCTTCGTCGTCGACTTCCCGTTCCCCGGCGAGGCCGAGCGCGCCGAGATCTGGCGGCGGGTGCTGCCCGCGCGGGCGCCGATGAAGGGCATCGATCCGGCGCAGCTGGCCCGGCTGACCGTGGCGGGCGGCTCCATCCGCAATATCGCGCTGTCCGGCGCCTTCCTCGCGGCCGAGGAGGGCGACCGCCTCCAGATGCGCCACATGCTGGAGGCCGCGCGCACCGAATACCTGAAGCTGGACCGCTCCTTGACGCCCTCGGAGGTGCACGGATGGGTCTGAACGAGACATCAGCCACGCCCTCGGTACGGGTGGACATCGGCGAACTGGTCCTGGACGGCTTCGACCGCGTCGACCCCGACCGGGTCTCCGCCGCGTTCCAGACGGAGCTGACCCGCCTCGTACGGGACCGGGGCGTACCCCTGGCCGCGGACGGCGGCCGGAGGCTGGACGCCCTCTCCGGTCTGCCGCCCCTGCCCGCGACCACCTCACCACGCCGGCTGGGTGAGGCGCTGGCGCGCGCCGTGCACGCGGGACTTTCGGGGCGGGGTGAGTCGCGATGAGTACGACACACTCCGAGGAGCGGCGCGACGAGTCGACGAACGGCAAGCGGCGCAAGCGCAAGGCCCGGGCCGCGTCCCGTACTCCGGAACCGAAGAACATCGTCAGCGGCGCCGGCCAGCCGCTCGATCTGAGCGTACGGCGCGAGCTGGAGGAACAGCTCGGCCATGACTTCAGCCGCGTACGCCTGCACACCGACCGCGACGCGGGCGCGCTCACGGAACTGCTGGGCGCGGACGCGGTCGCGGTCGGCCAGGACATCCTCTTCCGCGAGGGCGCCTACCGCCCCGGCACGGTCGACGGACAGCACCTGCTGGCCCACGAGTTGCTGCACACGGTCCAGAACCCGGACGGCCTGGGCGCCCTGCGCGCGGGCCGCGACCTGGGCGCGGTGAGCCTGCCGCAGCAGGCGATGGAGCGCGAGGCGGAGTCGGCGGCGCGGGAGTCCGTACGGGACGGAGAACCGGCGGCGCGAGAGGTCGAGAAGGGCCAGGCCACACCCGGCTGGCTGCGCTACGCGACCGTCGACGCCGATCTGCGGCGCCAGGAGCAGCTGGACCCCGCGACGCTGGTGGACCGGCTGACGAACAGTCTGCTGCGGTCGCTGCGCGGCGACCCGGAGGACCGCTCCAGGCGCGTACGCACGCAACTCGGCCGATTCTCACCCGAGTTGCAGGACGCCGTGCTGGACCGGCTGGAGCCGCGGCTGCTCTCCTCCGAGCGGGAGCGGCTGATCGATCTGGTCGAGGAGGCCGAGGAAAGCGGCTCACTCGAACTGGACGCCCTCAGTGCCCCCGCGGCCGTACCGGACGCCGTCGACCTGCTGGAACGGGAACCCGAAGCCTCGGGCGAGGCCGAGCGTCGGCCGAGCCAGGAGGGCGGCGAGACGACCGGCCCGGGACAACAGGAGCCGCGACGACCGGCCTCGAACGGCGATGACCGTACGGCCGGGCCCGGGGCACAGCGGCCGACCGGAACGTCCGACGGCGCCTCGCGGGCGACGCAGTCGACGGAGCAGGGCGGTGGCGGCCCGGGCGGCGGGGGCGGCGCCAACGGCGACAAGACCGGCGCGGACCAGAAGACCGATACCGGGTCTCGGCAGCAAGGCCAGAAGGACTCCGGAGAGGGTGCGGAAGCCCCTGCGGTCAGCGGTGCGCCCACGGCGAGCGAGGAGGAGTCCGCTGCCAGGAACCGGCCCGGTGCCGTGGAGCCCTTGGTCGCGGGAGGGTTGCCGCGCGGGGCGGACAGGCGTCGCGCGGACGGTAAGGACGGTCAGGAGTCGGCGGGGGTGGCACCCGGCGCGCTGCTCAAGACCGCGGACCTGGGCAGCCGCAGCACGCTCGAAGGGATCCGGTCCCAGGACAGGGAGTTGGCGGACGAGCCGCCGGGTCCGGAGTCCGGTACGGACAGCGTGCCGGAAGAGCTCGATCCGGAGAAGGCGTTCGACGAGGACAGCGCGTGGAACACCGCGCTCGAACCCGAGGACTTCCTCCCCGCGTCCGACCTCGACGTGTCCGGTGTGCCCACCGCGGACAAGATCACCCCCGGCCAGGACACCAACCCTTCGATGCCGGGCTTTCCCGAGCCTCCCGGGACCAAGGCCGAAGAGGTTCAGGCGCGACGGGACGAGGAGGACGCGGCGGAGTCCGACGCGGCGGACGACGAGCTCGCCCGGCCGATGGGCGCCGACGGCGACGCGCATGATTCCCCGGCCGCCCGCGCCGAGGCGGAGGGACGGCGGCTCGACGCCCTCCAGGTCGAGAAGCCGGTCGAGCAGGAGGTGGGCCCGCCGCCCTCGTCCGACGGCTCGGCTGGTGACCGTACCGCACCCGCCGAACCGATCGCCGGGGTCGGGGACCGGGAATCCACGGCACGGGAGACGGAGCGATCCGAACCGGACCAGGAACCGGAAGCCCGGGAGGCCGACACAGCGGAACGCGACCAGGACCAGAACCAGGACACGTCGTCGGAGGGAAGCGGGTCGCAGACCTCGGCGGGCGCGGAGTCCGGCACGGCCTCCAGTACGACGTCCGGCTCGCCCACCGTGTCCGCTTCTGGCGGGACCGGGTCCGGGACAGGGCGGGCGTCGTCCAGTGGTGCTTCGTTCAGTGGTGCGTCGTCCAGTGGTGCGTCGTCCAGTGGTACGGCTGTCACGTCCCCGGCGCCGACGGCGGACACGGACACGTCCGGAGGGTCCCGCCGCAGCGGCGACGCCCGCGCGGGCGGGCCGGACTCCGGGACGGACACCTCGACCGAGGTCTCCCCGGCCCGGGACACCCATGTCTCGGGCGCGGGGGGCTCCGCCGAAACCCCTGGCGGCGGCGCGCCGGAGCCCGGGACGGACGCGCGGCAGTCGGACGCTCCCGCCGCCGCTCCGACCACCGACGAGCCCGCCGCCGCTCCGGCGTCGGAGCCGACTCGGGCGGCGGCGCCCGCCTCCTCACGGCCGTCGGGCTCCCCGTCCTCACGGACCGTCAGGGGCGGCGGTGGCACGCGTAGCGCCTCGGGCGGCGGTGGCGGCGGAGGCGGCAGGGGCTCACGCGGTGCCGCATCGGCCGGCACCAAGCGTGAACCGGCCGCACCGAACCTGTCGCAGGTGTCACCGGAGGCCGGACTCAGCACCGCCGCGAACCTCAAGCCGCACCGCGCCCTTGAGGCGCTGGGCGGTGTGAACAGCGCGGTCGACCGAACCGTTGGTGAGGAGCATCAGGCGCTGCGGGCCGCACCGCCGACGACGGAGCGGCCGTCAGGTGCCCCGCGGACATTGAGTGGCGCGCCGAACGCCTCAGCGCCCGGCGCGTACTCCAGTGATCCGGCAGCCCAGGTCGACGCCCCTGAGCAGGAGGAGGCGGAGGTCTCGGGAGACCAGACCCCGGAGGGCGAGATCCCGGGGATGGAGATCGAGGAGCCGAGCAAGGTCGAACTGGGCCTGGCGGCCGGGGGGCAGGCCGTCGCCGGGATCGTGAACGGAGTCAGCAACCTCGTCGGTGGCGGGGACATCATCGACACCGACGCCCTCGTGGGCTGGATCCTCGACCTGCCGACCGAGGACGAGATGCTCGCGCAGGCATCGGTGGGCATGGCCCCCGGCGTCGGGCTCGAAGGGGAGACCAGTGGCCGCGTCGACGAACAGAGCGGTGAACTCGACACCAAGGGCCAGGAACTCCGTTCGTCCGGGCGGGACGACGCCGGCCGCCCTCTGGGCGAGGACCAGATCTATCCCGATGTACCGCAGGAGACGCTGACCGCTCAGGTGCCGGGTGCCCAGGGGCAGGGCGGCGGCGCGGGCCAGGGCCGTGGCGCGGCGGCAGGGGGGCGGATCCCGCCGGAGGCGGTCTCGGAAGTCGCGGAGCACGAACGCGGGCCGCAACTCCAGAGCACGTTCAGCGACGGCCGGCGAACGATGTCCGACAAGCGGCAGGCCAAGGACGACCAGTTCAGGCAGTCCCAGGAGCGGCACCGGCAGGACGTCCGGAGCGAGATCGAGACCAATACGAGGACCCAGACCGCGGAGCGCGAGCGGACCAGGACCGAGGTCGAGGAGTCCCGGACCCGGTGGAGGACGCGGCAGGACGAGGAACTCGACTCCCTCGGGACGAAGAAGAGCGACAAGATCGAGGGGATCCGCAAGGAGGTCAAGGACAAGGAGGAGCAGACCGACGAAGACGTCGAGAACCGCCGCACGACGGACGAGGCGGAGATCGGCAGGAAGAGGACCACCGCCGAAGAGGAGGCCAGGAGCAAACGCGAAACCGCGAAAAGCGACTCCGGCAACTGGATCTCCCAGGCGTTCGACTACATCCGCAACAAGCTCAATGCGCTCAAGGACGCCATCATCGGCGTCTTCCGGGCGGCACGTGCGGCGATCAGCAGCCTGATCACGGACTTCGAGGGCACGGTCCTCGGCTGGATCGAGACTGTCCGTGAGGAGATCATCGGCCTGTTCGAGGAGTTCACCGAGGCCCTGATCCAGCTGGGCAAGGACCTGCTCGACGGGCTCCTTGAGATCGCCAACGAGATTCGCGGCTTCATCATCCGGATCCGCGACGCGGCGATCGAGCTGGTCAACCAGCTGGCCGACGAGCTCCAGCAGTTGGTCACCGATCTCCTCGACCAGCTGGGGGAGATGCTCAGCGGCCTCCTCGACGTGCTGCGTGAAGGTCTCCGGATGGCGGTCGACGCCGTCATGAGCGGGCTCGGGGCCATCATGGACTTCGCGCTGGGCCTGCTCAACGCCCTGGGCGAGTGGGCGATGATCGCCGCCGACATCATCACCGACCCGGGCGGCTGGCTCAGCGGCGCCGCGGCCTCGGCGGAGGACGGTGCCAGGAACCACCTCTTCTCCGAGATCATCTCGGCCGTCAAGAACTGGTTCAACGAGAAGATCCAAGAGGTACTCGGCCTCCCCCGGGAGATCTTCGACGCTCTGCTCAACGGTGGTGTGAGCAAGGAGCAGATGGTCGAGGAGGCGTGGGCCGAGGCACAACCCCAACTGCCGTTCATCATCGGCGAGATCGTCATCACCAAGGTCATCGCCAGGCTCATCCCCGGCGCGGGCTGGGTGCTGGCGATCATCGACGCGCTGAAGGCCGCGTGGGGCGCGTTGAGCGAAATCCTCCAGGCCTTCGGCGCGTTCATGGACTACCTGAAGGCGGTGAAGGGCGGCAACGCCGGTCTGCTGTTCGCCAAGGCCGTGGCCTCGGGTGTGGTGGCGCTGCTGGAACTGGCCTATCAGGCGCTCCTCAGCGGGGTCGCCCGATACGTGCGGAAGGTCGGCGACCGGCTGAAAGGCGTGGCGGAGGGCCTGAGAAGCAACCGGCCGGGGCGGCCGAACGACCAGAACACCCAGAACGGCCCGGCCAGGCCCGGGACCCCGGCCCGCCCCCAGGACCCCACGCGCCCGAACAACCCGAACAGGCCACAGGCGACGGAACAGCCGAGGCCGAACGATCAGCGGCCCAGGAACCAGGAGGTGAGGAACGCCCAGCAGGAGGCGCGCCGCACCACCGACGAACAGAGGCGCCCACCGCGCCCCTCCCGAGGCGCCACCTCCCGCCCCACGACCCGGCGCCCCCAGAGCTCCCCCGCCACGCGCCCACGACCGGACCGCCGGGACGACCGCACGAGCGACCGGGACCGGGACCGCCGGGACGAACGCGACCGCCCCAACAACCAGGACACCCCCCAGAACCGCCCCCGCCCAAGGCCAACACAGCGCCGCCGCCCCACATCTCCGGCGGCCCGGGCCATGAACCGCGCCCGGCAGACGGTACGGGCTGCCCTCAACCGCACTCGCAGGGCCAAGGAGTCCCTGGGCCGCCGCGACACGGACAACAGGCGCCGCCGCGACCTCGACAACAACGCCCACCGCATGCGCGACGCGTACGCCAGGCGCCGCGATCTCCTACGCCGGCAACAGAGGACGCGCCAGGAACAACGCCGCCAACACCGCGACCAGCAGAGGCGGAAGGAGAATTCGCCGGAGTCGAAGGACGCCAGGCTCCGGAGGATCGTGGCCCGCATCCAGCCCAGGCTGCGGCGCATGTTCCGTCGCGGGACCACAGGCATCGTGTTGGATTCAACGCTCAGCGCGATGCGCCTGTGGTATCGGCTGACGGACCTCCGTGTCCAAGGCCTTCCGTCCTTCAACGTCCGGGCAGTTCTCAATCCAGAGGCGCTGGCAGGCGGCGGCTTCAGGCTGACAGGGGCTGAGATTCGAGCTCTGGTCCACGAGATCTCTCAGGAACTGCTGGACCATCCTGAGATCCAGCAGCGAGCCATGCGGATGCGGCGTTCAAAGTCCGGATTGCTCAACAGATTCCGTCTGTCGCAGCCAGTAGAGGTCGCGGAGGGTCCCGACATTCCTGCGGCGGTACGTTATCTGCGAGAGCGTGGAACCGATTTGAACATCTCCACGCCGAGCGGCGCGGTGCATACCCTGGCACCATACAAACCGCCGCTCTGGAAGGACGAGTCCTATATCTTCGGAAGGGAGCACGAGAGAGTCCTGGAACTGAACTCTCCCGGATTCCTCAACGCGTTCACCCGAGGCGTATTCGCCTACCCTCAGATCGCAGACAAGATGGCCCGCAGCGGACTCACGGACCGGGAAATCGCCAACTACATGCGCACATACGTCAGGACCGGAAAACTCCCCAAGGGACTCAGCCGAAGAAATCGCCGTCTTCTGCGCAATACGGCATGGCTCATGCTCGTCCGGGAATCGGTGCGCAACCCGGCGAACGTCGGGTTCTCGGCCATGACCATAGACCTGCTACGCCGCGGGCAGAACCAGGGAGGAATGTCGTGGGACGAAGCACTCGCCGAGTATGAAGGCACCCAGATCACCGGACGGCGCGGAAGATTCCCGATGTCCATGGCCAAGGCCATGCGCGCTGTGCGTGGCGTCGAGGCGACAGCGGCCGGGCGCGCGACGGGCACCACCGCACAGGGGGGAACCCGTGCCGAGCGCGCAGAACTGGTA
The DNA here is from genome assembly GCF_040303865.1 of Streptomyces sp. NPDC094034. Lineage (NCBI taxonomy): Bacteria > Bacillati > Actinomycetota > Actinomycetes > Kitasatosporales > Streptomycetaceae > Streptomyces > Streptomyces sp. NPDC094034. Next base: position 148,731 of record NZ_JBEOUD010000011.1, read on the forward strand.
CGGCGCGAGACCCAGCTCGCCCAGCAGTGGGCGAACGCCATTACCAACAACCAGGGAATTATCGGCGACACGGAGGATGGCGCCTTCGAGGAGGGACGTCATAAGCTGAGGGACGCTCTTGCAAAATTCTACGGAACGTAATGAAGGAAACAGCAAATGCCGCAAGAATCACAGCGGGTTGTCCTGCGACCGCAGGTGACACGGGACGACGTCCAGGACATCGCATGGGAATTCGACTGGAACGCGATCGAAGTCGGAGACCGAAGTTCAGATACTCCGGTGGACGTCTGGCAGACGCTCAACGGGGGCACCGAAATTCGCTTTGTGCAGGATCGACCGATTGGTATGCGATATTTCTTGATCCATGGCACAGACTGTGAGTCCGTCGTCACGGCGCTGAGGGATGCCGTGCCGACCTGGACTTTCCCGGACGCCCTGTCTTTCGTACGACACGCGGATAATCGTGACGACATGCTGATCGGGCTCTATGCCGTCGCACTCTCCGCAACATCCCCTGATCGTGGCGCCGCAGTCGAGCAATTGCGTGCCATGGCGGGCAGCCCTGACGCTGGTATTCGTCAAGCCGTTGTCATCGCAACCGGCTATCTCGGCTGGCCGGAACTCATTGCCCTGGTGGAGGAAATCCACCGTACCGACCCCGTCGACCATGTACGAGCCAACGCTGGCGTCCTACTGGACGGACTCCGCCGCCACGGCACTGCTACCACCGAGGGACCATGACCCGTTACGCGGATATACCCAAGCCCATCCGGTCCGGGATCGTCATCGTCGATCCCGAGCGCGGCACGCCCCAGCGCATCATCGTGTTGCAGTTCAATCCCGACACCCTCGAACGCTCCGTCGCGCCCCAGGCCGCCGGTGGCAGTGGTGATTCCGGCGGCGGAGGGAGCGGAAGCGGCGGGGACCGGAATGAGGCCCTGCGGCTGAAGGGGCCCGCCCAGGAGACATGGAAGTTCACCGCCGAGATCGACGCGACCGATCAGTTCGAGGTCGCCGCGCCCGACGGGATTCATCCGCAGCTCGCCGTGTTGGAGATGCTGGTGCAACCCACCACCGAGAAGCTGCGGGCCGCGTCGCAGTTGGCGAAGAACGGGACCATCGAGATCAGTCCCATCGAGATGCCGCTCACCCTCTTCACCTGGGGCAGCAAGCGCGTCATGCCCGTGCGGCTCACCGAGTTGTCGATCAATGAGTCCGCGTTCGACGTCAATCTCAATCCCATCCGGGCCAGCCTCAGCATCGGGCTGAAGGTGCTGACCGTCAGTGATCTGCCCGCCGGGCATCGTGGGGCCGAGCTGTATCTCGCGCATCTCGCGCAGAAGGAGCGGCTCGCCGCCGCCGCCGTCGGCGGGCAGCTCGGGGGGATCGGGCTGGGCGGGACCCTCGGGGGCGGAGCCGGTGCCGGATTCGGGACAGGGAGGTAGTCCGTAGTGATGGAGCCGTACGAGAGTCCGCTCGACGCGATCCCGGGATCGCATCCGTACCCCCGCGACAGCCGGTACCACGACGCCGAGATCGGGGTGCATGTCCAGCCCGACGGGACCGAAGTGCGTTACACCAAGCGGCGGTTGCTGCCGCCGTTGCCGAGCGACGAGGGCGCCGTCGCGCCGCATGCCGTCAGCGGTGGCGAGCGGCCCGACCACCTCGGGCAGCGCTACTTCGGCGATCCCGGGCAGTGGTGGCGGATCGCGGACGCCAATCCGGTTCTCGATCCACGTGAGCTGACCGCCGAGCCGGGGCGGGTGATCGGGATTCCGCTGCCCGGTGGGGCCGTGGGGACCGGCCATGGCTGACGAGCCGATCGGGACCGGGCCCGTACATTTCACGCTGCGCATGGGCCCCCAGCTCACCCGGCCCGTGCCCCAGGCGGTCGCCGAGGCCCTGCTGTCCGCCCAGATCACCAGTACCGCGGGCGAACGCAGTGGTTTTCAGCTGGCGTTCGACCTGACCAAGAAGGGCGCCATCATCGATCGGCTCCTGCCTGAGGGGTTCTTCGACCCCCGCACCCGCGTCATCGTCTCGACGACCATCAAGGGCACCCCGACCGTCCTCCTCGACGGTCTGATCGTCCGTCAGGAAGTCGGGGCGAGCAATCAGCCGGGGCACAGCACGCTCACCGTGACCGGTGAGGACCTGACCATCCTGATGGACCTGGAGGAGCGGACCGACCGCTTTCCCAACCTCTCCCCCGCCGAGCGCGTCAGCCGCATTCTCGCCAAGTACGTGGACTATGGCATCCGGCCCGAGGTCGTACCCGAGCAGATCGCCCAGCCGCCCCGCGAGCAGTTGCGCGTCGACTACCAGACCGCCACGGACCTCGGCTACGTCAATGAGCTCGCCCGCGCCAACGGCTACACCTTCTATCTCGAACCGGGACCCACCCCCGGCCATTCCCTGGCCTATTGGGGCCCGCAGCGACGGCTGGGGCAGCGTCAGCACGCGCTCAACGTCAACATGGACGTCAACTCCACGGTCGACCAGCTCACCTTCGCGTACGACGGAGCCGCGCGCGAGGAGCCGCAGGCCCGCTGGCAGAATCCGCTGTCCCGCGAGACGACCCTGCTCCCGCAGCCCGACATCAGCCCGCTCAGGCCACCGTTGGGCCGCCGTGCGAGCCCCGCGCTCAAGCGGAAGCGGTTGTCGGGCACCGCGAAGAAGGGATTCGAGCAGGCGCGGGCGGAAGCCCTCGCCCGCGCCGCGACCTCCGCGGACGCGATCTCCGGTTCGGGGCAGTTCGATGTCAACCGCCATGGCTATGTACTGCGTCCGCGCGAGTTGGTCGGGGTACGGGGCGCCGGCAGGACGTACGACGGTGACTACTACGTCACCTCCGTCACCCACAACCTCACGCCCGGCTCGTACCAGCAGAACTTCACGCTCTCACGTGAGGGGCTCATCGCCCGCAGCGGCACCGTCCGTCCCTGAGTCCCCTCCAGTTCGTGAAGTCTCCGAGTCCCCCGAGTCCCCCGAGTTCTTCGAGTTCCCCGAGTTCCCCCGAGTTCCCCCGAGTTCCCTGAAGTCCCTGAAGTCCCACGCCCGACACAGCAGGAGCAGCCCGCATGGCGCCAGCATCGAACAATCGCTTCCTCGGCAAGTTCCGGGGCCGGGTGGCGGACAACAACGATCCGCTGCGGATCGGCCGGATCACCGCGTACGTCCCCGACGTGCTCGATGAGGAGCCATCGACCTGGGCGATGCCCTGCTTCCCGTTCACGGGCGAGCGGTCCGGCCAGTATGTGATCCCGTCCGAGGGGGCGGGCGTGTGGATCGAGTTCGAGCAGGGCGATCCGAGCTTCCCGATCTGGACCGGCTGTTGGTTCGGCGACAAGAGCGAACTGCCGGCGGACGCGCTGGCGAGCGCGGAGCGGGACGCGCGGCCCGTCGTCATCGAGACCCAGGGCCACCACAAGATCGTGCTCTCCGACGACCCCGACAGCGGGATTCTCCTCCAGGCGCCGGGCACGGACGGAAACGGCCCCTTCATCCGGATCAACAGGGACGGGGTCCACATCGACAACGGGCAGGGGGCATCCGTCCTTGTCTCCGGCGACCAGGTCGACATCAATCGGGGCCGGCTGACCGTACCCAAGAAGCGTTAGCGCCCAAAGAGCGTTGGTGCCCAAGAAGCGTCGGCGCCCGAGAAGCGCCCCAAGAAACGTCAGCGAAGCGAGCGAAGAGACGGGGAGAGAAGTCTTGTCCGGGAAAGTCATCCATGCGGGCACCCTGATCGGCTGCCCCCACGGCGGCCGGGCCGTCGCCGCGCCCGCCCCGTCGCGGGGGGTTCGGCTCGACGGGCTCGCCACCGCGACCGGCGCGCTCGTCCACACCGTCACCGGCTGTCGGCACACCGTCGACAACATCCCCGTGCCCTGTACGAGCGTCCGCTGGACGCCGGCGGCCGGCGGTGTGCTGATCGACGGCTCGCCGGTACTGCTGGAGAGCACGGCGGCCCTCTGCTACACGGCGGGCCTCGTGCCGCAGGGGCCGCCGGTCATCACGACGGCGTCCCACCAGGGGGTGGCCTGCGGATGAGGACGAGACACGTACGTGCGGACATCGCCTTTCCCTTCCGCACCGACCGGCGGGGGCGCACCGCGCACGCGGACTACGACGACCATGTGCGGGATCTGATCGAGCAGTTGCTCTTCACCAGCCCCGGCGAGCGCGTCATGCACCCCGACTTCGGCTGTGGGCTGCTCGATCTGGTCTTCACACCGAACAGCCCCGAGCTGGCCTCCGCGCTGGAGCTGTCCGTACAGGCGTCGCTCCAGCGCTGGCTGGGCGAACTGATCGAGGTGGAGGCGCTGGACGTGGTGAGCGAGGAGAACGTGGTGCGGGTGTATCTGCGCTATGTGGTGCGCTCCACCGCGAGTCGGCGCGACGAGGTGTTCGAGGGGAGCGGCCCGGTATGAGTGTGCGGAGCGATCAGTTGGTCTGCCGTACGGACGGCAGGCGCGCGAAGGTACGGGCCGCGCGGCTCGGTGGTGTGGACGCGGTCGAGGTCGGTGACGACGGGCTCACCCTCACGGTCACGTTCCTGGGCAAGGCGCCCCACGGTCTCTGCGCGGAGAACATCCGGATCGACGGCGGCCGGCGGATCACCGGTATCGAGGCCGTCGAGGTGTCCGTCGAGCGCGAGGAGGACCCGGAGCTGGACGACCGGCTGTTCGTCACGCTCGACCGTACCGGCGACACCTCCCGCTACCGGCTCTCGGTCGTCGCGACGGATCCGTACGGACTGCCGGGCACCGAGCCCTTCCACGGGTTCGACCAGCGCTACTTCCGGGCCGACTTCGACTTCCGGGCGGACTGTCCCACCCCCTTCGACTGCGAGAAGGACGAGTTGGCCGGGGCCGAGCAGCCCTACGGCCCGCCCCCGCACACACCGGGAGCCACAGCCGCACCAGGAGCCACACTCGCACGCGCACCTGAACCCGTCATCGATTACACCGCGCGCGACTACGAGACGATCCGCCGGCTGATCCTGGACCGGCTGGCGCTGACCACCCCGGACTGGGTCGAACGCAACGCCGCCGACCTCGGCACGACACTGGTCGAACTCCTCGCCCACACAGCGGATCTGATCAGCTATCAGCAGGACGCGGTCGCGACCGAGGCGTATCTCGACACGGCACGGCGCCGGGTGTCCGTACGCCGCCATGTGCGGCTCATCGACTATCCGATGCACGACGGGGTCAACGCCCGCGCGTTCGTCACCGTGGAGACCGCGCGCCGGCTGACGCTGCCGGCCGGTACGTTCCGCTTCGCCGCCGTCGATGTCCGTACGCTGGCGCCGCGCGACCGGCCCGAGATCGGTACGGTCATCGACGACCGGGATCTGGCCGTGCTGGACGAGCGCGGTTCGGTGGAGGTCTTCGAACCGGTCGTCGCCGAGGAACCGTTGGTCCTGTCCCCCGAGCACACCACCATCCGCTTCTGGACCTGGGGCGACGAGGTGTGCGCGCTGCCCCGGGGGGCCACCGCCGCCACGCTGCGGGACGAGTGGGCGGACGAGGAGTGCGCGGACCGGACGCTGGAGTTGTCGCCGGGCGATCTGCTGCTGATCGAGGAGGTACGGGGGCCGCGGTCCGGTACGCCGGGGGACGCCGATCCGGCGCACCGGCAGGCCGTACGCCTGACCTCCGTCACCCCGCTCGTCGACCGGCTCTCGGACCAGCCTGTCCTGGAGGTCACCTGGGCGCGGGAGGACGCGCTCACCTTCCCCGTCTGTCTGTCGACCCGCGGCGGCCCCGGCTGCGAGCCGGTGGAGGACGTGAGCGTAGCGCGCGGGAATGTCGTACTCGTCGACCACGGCCGGTCACTGTCCGTCCACGGGGGCGGGGCCCAGACCGTCACCGTCCCGTCGGCGCCCGCCGTGCTCGGTTCCTGCGAGCCTTCGGGCTTCGGCTGCTGGGACGGGGACGCGGGCAACGCGACGGCCGAGCTCATCAACGCCCGTATCGAGCAGACGCGTTGTGGTCGTCTACTGACGGCCGATCAGGTCCGTGAACTGTTCGCCGTCGTCGGTGAGGACGCGACGGTACGCGCCGGGCTCACGCTGGAGCTGGCGGGGCGACGGCAGGAGAAGGTCCTCCCCGGCACCGCCTACGCCCAGGCGGAGGCGGTGGCGACCCTGCTGGCGCAGGTCGTCTATCCCGGCATCCGGCCGCGCTTCCGGCCGGTGCTCGACCGCTCCCCCGTCGTCCAGTCCGTACCGTTCCCGGAGGCCCGCCATGTCTCGGCCGGACAGGCGACCCGGCTGGCGGCCATCGGGGGCCGGGTGCGGGAGCGGCTGGTGGAGCTGTGGCGCAGCGCCCGCGACCACGACGGGCTGACGGATCGTGAGATCGCCGAGCTGACCGTGCTGTTCGGACTGCGCGTCCTGGAACGTCTTGAGCTGCGGCGCCATCCGGTGCGCGCGCTGCGTGAGTTGCTGCACCGCTGCGAGCGGCTGCTCGCCCCGAAGCTGCGCCGGCTTGAGGTACTGAGCGCTCGGGCCCGGGCGGGCACGGTGCTCGACGCCTCCATCGCCTGGGAGATCGCCCACAGTTGGGGCCGGGCGTACGCGGTCGGACTGCATCCCGGTGAGGCGGTGCTGCGCGGGCCCGCCGCGGCGCTCGTCCAGGACCCGCGGGCCGCGCTGCCCGCGGTGAGTGTCACGGACGGCGACATGTCCTGGGCTCCCCGGCGTGATCTGCTCTCCAGCGGCCCGCGCGACCGGCACTTCGTCGGTGAGTTGGAGGACGACGGACGGATCGCCCTGCGCTTCGGCGACGGGCGGCACGGTGCGCGCCCGCGGCCGGGTGCCCGGCTGGAGCTGCGCTATCGGCTCGGCGGCGGTACGGCGGGCAATGTCGGCGCGGAGGCGATCAACCATCTGGTGCTGTGCCGTGATCCGGAGGCGTCCGACGCCGGGGACCCGATGCCGGTGGCGGGGGTACGCAATCCGCTGCCGGCCGTCGGTGGCACGGAGCCCGAACCCGTCGACCAGGTGCGCCAGTTGGCACCGCTCGACGTCAAGCGTTCTCGGCTGCGCGCTGTGACCGCCGAGGATTACGCAGCGCTGGCCGCCGGGCTCCCGGGGGTACAGCGCGCGGCGGCGGAGATTCGCTGGACGGGCAGTGTCCAGGAGGCGCATATCGCCATCGACGCGCTGGGGAACGGCGATCCGTCGCCCGAACTCCTCGACTCGGTGTCCTACGCCCTGGAGAGCTACCGCCGGATCGGCCACGACCTGGTGGTGGGCCCTGCCAGGAGCGTGCCGCTGGACATCGCTCTCACGGTGTGTGCGGCGCCCGGCCACCAGCACGGGCAGATCCTGGCCGAGCTGTACCGGCTGCTGGGCGGCGGACGGCTGTCCGGCGGCCGGCTCGGATTCTTCCACCCCGACGCGCTGACCTTCGGCGAACCGGTGCGACTCAGCCGGCTGGTGGCCGCGGCGGCAGCCGTACAGGGCGTGGAGAGCGTACGAGTGACCCGGCTGAACCGGCTCTTCGACGAGGACCCCGACAACGACATCGCGCTGGAGGAAGGCGTGCTGCGAGTCGGCCCGCTGGAGATCGCGCGGTGCGACAACGATCCGGACCGGCCCGAGAACGGCCGGCTGTCCATCGAACTGGCCGGAGGCGCACGATGAGTGAGACCCGCACCTGCGGCTGCGGCCGCGGTGGGCACGACGAGCGGCACGCTCCCCGGCCGCCGTACAACCCGCCGGGCCGGACGGCCCTCGACCACCGGGTCGGTGAGTACGGCTCGTTCCTCGCGGCCATGCTCGACCGGCTCGCGTCCCCCGCCTACCCCGCGCTGCGCGGACTGACCGTCCGTACCCCGGACGACCCGGCGATCGGACTGCTCGACTCCTGGGCGGTCGTCGGTGACCTGCTCACGTTCCACTCCGAGCGGATCGCCGAGGAGGGGTATCTCCGTACGGCCCGTGAGTACCGTTCGCTGGCCCTGCTGGGCCGGCTGGTCGGGCATCGGCCGCGGCCCGGTATCGCCTCCGACACCCATCTCGCCTACACCCTGGACCGCGATCCGCGCGCCGAGGACCTGCCGGTGCTGATCCCGCGCGGCGCGCGCAGCAACAGCGTGCCCGCCTCGGCCGAGGAGGAGTCGCGGACCTTCGAGACCAGTGAGGACCTGACGGCCCGCTGGGCCTGGAACGAGCTGGTGGTACGCCGACGCCGGCCCGCTCTGCTCACCCCCGGCGATCTGCGCGAGCGCTCCGAGATCCAGATCTCCGGGACGGCCGCCTCGTTCCAGACCGGGGACAGACTGCTGTTCGTCTTCGGCGCGGACGGCGAATCGGCCGGGGAGCGGCAGCTGTCGCAGGTCGCGCGGGTCAGGATCGACCGGGACGACGATGTGACGGCGATCGGTCTGCCGCAGTCCGCGCCGCCGTCACTGGCCGAGCTGGTGGCGGAGTTGCGTGAGTGGATCACCAAGGACGGGCGGGAGGCCGAGGAGGGCGATCCCACCCCCGACAACCCCAATCCGCGCCCCGTCAGCCTGATCATCGACGATTTCGACGTTCAGGTGCTGGCGCCGCTGCGCGCCGATCTGGACGGCATCACGTCCCCGGCGGCGTTCGCCCGGCGGCTCGCGGATCCGTATGAGCGGCTCGCCGAGGCGGGGGCACTCGCGGCTCCGTACGAGGAGGTCGCGGCGTGGTTCGAGCGGCTGGAGGCCGTGGTCGGCGAACTGATCGAGCGGGCGGCCGAGTTGGAGCCCTCGCAGCCCGTGCCGCCCACTCCTGCCGCGAACGCCGGGGCGGCGGACTCCCCCACGGAGAACACCGGGGCGGTGGACTCCCCGGCCCTGCGGGCGCTCGGCGCCGTACTGCCCGCTCTGCGCACCCGGGTCGTCAAGCCCCCGTCGGGAGCCCGCGCGCTCCCGCATGACCCGGCGCGCCTCTTCGCGCCGGGCTCCGACCTCGGCGCGCGGCTGCTGTCCGCGCTGGATCCACGGATCGCGGACGGGATGTACGCGGCGTGGCGCAACGCGGCCCCGGCCGTGCCCGCGCTGCTGCGCGAGGTCCAGGCGATGCGGGTGACCGCGGCGCCCTTCGGGGCGACGGCGCCGCTCAAGCCCGTTCAGGACGAGCGGGGGCGGGTCATCCGGCAGACCGACTGGCCGCTGGGCGGCTCGTCGCTCACCACCATGCGGATCGTGTACGACACGGCGGGCCGGGTGCCGGTCCGCGCCGAGTTCCAGCACACGGAGACGGGCTCGTCGGTACAGCGGTCGGAGAATCTGCCCGCCGAGATCACCTTCGATCTGGCGCCGGGCCGGGTCTCGCTGGTGACCCGTACCGCCCAGGACCGCGATCTGAGCTGGCTCTCCCGGCGCCCGGCCGACTCCCAGGAGCCGGGCGTGACCGCCCAGTTGCTGCCGGGTCTCCCCGAGCGGACGCTCTTCGTCTCGCGCCCCGGCGAGGACGGCCGGGTCCATGTGGCCGTCCACAATGGCGAGGCCCTGGAGTGGTGGCTCGCTCCCGGCGAGCACAAGCAGGTCACCCACGGAGAGCTTGAGCTGACCGTGCGGTACACCGTCGGCGGCGAGCCGGCGAATGTCGAGATCGGACTCGCGACCGTCCCCGAGCAGGCCAACCGCCATACGCTGCCGCTCGATTCCGTGCAGGACGGCATCACGGTCGGCAGCTGGGTCGTGGTCGAGCGCCCCCGCAAGGGCGCCGAGGGTCCCGACGGAATCCCGGGCGACGAGAAGCTCTCGTCCGTCACCACGCGGGTGACCGCCCTGCGCACCGCCGCGTACACCAACTACGGCATCACCGGCCGGGGCACCGAACTGACGCTGGCCGACCCCTGGCTCGACGAGCACGACGTCCTGCTCTCCACGATCCGGGACACCACCGTGCACGCGGGCGGTGAGGCGCTGCGCCTCGCCGACGAGCCGCTGGGTGAGGACGTCCACGGCAATGAGCTCGAACTGGCCGAGCTGTACGACGGGTTGCGGCCCGGACGCCATCTGATCGTGTCGGGCGAACGCACCGACATCCCGCACACGGCCGGGGTGCGAGGCACCGAACTGGCCGTCATCGCCGAGGTGGAGCAGGCGCTCGACCCCCAACTGCCCGGTGACCACGTCCATACGAAACTCACCCTCACCGCGGACCTGGCCTACCGCTACCGCCGTGACACCGTGCGTGTCCAGGGCAATGTGGTCCCCGCGTCGCACGGCGAGAGCCGTGACGAGCCGATCGGCAGCGGCGACGCCGGCCGGATCAACCAGATGTTCGCCCTCTGGCAGTCACCGCTGACCTGGCTGCCCGCGGACAATCCACTGGGGGCCACGCCCACCCTGGAGGTACGGGTCGACGGTCTGCTCTGGCACGCGGTGGACAGCCTGGCCGGACGCGGTCCGCGTGCCCGGGTGTATGTCATCGGCACGGCCGCGGACGGGCGGACGACCGTGACCTTCGGCGACGGGGTGTCCGGCGCCCGGCTGCCGTCCGGGCACGAGAATGTGCGGGCCCGGTACCGCTTCGGCACCGGCAGCGCCGCCAACGTACCGGCGGACCGGATCACCCAGGCCGTCACCCGGCCGCTCGGCGTCACGGCCGTCACCAATCCGGCGCCCGCCACGGGCGGTGCGGACGCCGACGGTCCCGGTCTGACCCGGCGCACTATCCCGCTCGCGGTCTCCGCTCTTGACCGGCTCGTGTCCATCAGGGACTACGAGGACTTCGCCCGTTCCCGTGCGGGCATCGGCCGGGCAGCGGCCCGTGAGATCTTCGACGGGCGGCGGCGGGTGCTGCACATGACGGTCGCCGGGGTCGATGACATCGCGATCGCCGAGGACTCCGAGGTGCTGCGCGCCCTGCGGTCCTCGCTCGCCCGCTACGGCGACTCACGGCTGCCCGTGCGCGTGGACGTACGTGAGTTGGTGCTGTTGCTGCTCGCGGCGCGGGTGAAGGTGGCCCGTGATCACACCTGGAGTGTGGTCGAACCCCGGCTGCGGCAGGCGCTGCTGCGCGAATTCGGCAGCGGACGCCGGGAGTTGGGCCGGCCCGCCCGGCTCTCGGACGTGCTGGCGACGGCCCACCGGGTACCGGGTGTGGACTATGTGGATGTCGATGTGTTCACCGGGGTGGCCGCGTCCGTCACCCCGGAGGAGCTGATCGGGCTCGTGGGCGACCTGGACCGGCCGCGCCCGGCGGTCCCGGCGCGGCTCGCCACGTACGACGAGGACGTGCATGTGGTCGGCGAACAGGACGGCGAGACCCTCACCCGGATCGCCGGGCAGTACGGCATCCCACTGGCCGAACTGCTGCGGCTGAACCCGGACATCACCGATACCCGGCGGCTGGCGAGGGGACGGGCCGTGAGTGTCTTCCGGGGCATCAGGCCGGCCCAGCTCGCACTGTTGTCACCGCGTGTCGCGGACACGCTGATTCTGACGGAGGTCACCGCATGAGCAGGGAACCGGACGGGCTCGCGGAGCTGCTCCCGCAGTGGCACCGGCTGCGCGACGCCGAGGGCGGGGAGCCGCTGCGCGCACTGCTCGCGGTGATCGCCGAGCAGGTCGACCGGGTCCGCGACGGGGTCGAACAGAGCTATGAGGACTGGTTCGTGGAGACCGCGGCGCCCTGGGTGCTGCCGTATCTCGGCGATCTGGTCGGCTACACCCCGCTGCCCGGCTATGAGCGGGTGCTCGCGAAGGGCCTGGCGGGCGGCGACGGCGCCGAGGAGGCACGCGACCGGCTCGCCGAGGCCCTGGCGCCGCGCGCCGATGTCGCCGCGACCGTCGCCAACCGGCGGCGCAAGGGCACCCTGGCGTTGCTGGAGGAGCTGGCCGGGGATGTGGCGGGATGGCCCGCGCGGGCGGTGGAGTTCTCCCGTCTCCTGGCCCATCAGCAGCCCGTCAAGCTGTACGGCTCGGGAACGGCGGCTGTGAACGCGCGCCGGCTGGAGCGCGGCCGGCTCGTGGACGTACGGGAGGGCGCGGCGCTGGATCTGGCGGGCGGGCCGTTCGGCACGGTCGCGCGGTCGGTGAACGTACGGCGGGCCGATTCGGCGCGCAGGCGGGGCGGCCAGTCCCCGGCCGGGGTGGGCCTGTTCGTGTGGCGGCTGAAGCCGTACCAGCTGACCAAGGCGCCCGCGTACTGTGTCGACCGGGCCCGTAACCTCTACACGTTCTCGATCCTGGGCAATGACACCCCGCTGGTGACGAAGCCGGTGCCCGAGCCGTCCGCCACCCATGTCGCGACCATCGACAACGTCCCCGCGTATATCCGCCGTCGGCAGCTCGCCGACCGGCTCGCGGACTACTACGGCCCCGGCAGGAGCTTCACGATCTGGCGCGACGGCCAGGACGAGCCGGTGGCACCGGCGGATCTCGTGGTGGCGGATCTGACGGACTGGCGCTACCGGCCCAAGCGCGGGCAGGTCGCGGTCGATCCCGAGCTGGGCCGGATCGCCTTCGGCTCGCGCTCGGCGCCACGCCAGGGTGTCTGGGTCACGTACCACCACGCGTTCTCGGACGACACGGGCGGCGGTGAGTACCCGCGCGACCGGGAGACGCCGGTGTCCTCGGCGGTCTACCGGGTCGGCCCGGGCCGGCCGTACCAGCGGATCATGGACGCGTACGCGCAGTGGCGCGCGGACCGGCGGGCCGGGCGCTGCGGACCCGACGGGCTGATCGAGATCACGCACAGCGGCGCCTATCAGGAGCAGCTCGACTTCGATCTGGACCCCGGTGACCGGCTGGAAGTGCGGGCCGCGGAGGGCACCCGGCCGGTGATCCGACTGCTCGACTGGTACAGCAACCGGCCGGACGCGCTCAATATCCGGGCGCGGGAGGAGGAAGGACGGCGGGACGAGGACGCGCGGCGGGACGAGGGCGGCCGGGAGGCCGCGGGCAAGGCTCCCCGCATCGTGCTCGACGGTCTGCTGATCACCGGGCGCGGGCTCCATGTCGCCGGTCCCATGGGCTCGGTCGTGCTGCGGCACTGCACGCTCGTGCCCGGCTGGTCGCTGGAGCCCCACTGCGAGCCGCACTCCCCGGAGGAACCGAGTCTGGTGCTGGACAGGACCACCGCGTGCGTGGAGATCGAGCGGTGTGTCCTCGGCACCATCGAGGTGATCGGTGACGAGGTGGGGCACGACCCGCTGCCCCTCCATATCCGCGACAGCCTCCTGGACGCCACCGGTCATGACCGGGCGGCCCTGTCCGCCCCGGACTGCCGGCATGCCCACGCCGTGCTGCACGCGCACCGCACCACCGTCATCGGGGAGATCCATGCCCACGCGGTGGAGATCGCCGAGAACTCGCTGTTCACCGGGGCGCTGCGGGTGGCCAGGCGGGGCGTCGGGTGCGTGCGCTTCTCGTATGTACCGCCCGGCTCGCGCACCCCGCGCCGCCATCGCTGCCAGCCGGACCTGGTGGGCGGTGAGGAGGCCGCCCGGGTGCGGCCGTTGTTCACCGGTGAGCGGTACGGCACGCCCGCCTACGGGCAGTTGGCCGACGGGTGCGCCGAGGAGATCAAGCGGGGCGCCGAGGACGGCTCCGAGATGGGCGCCTTCCACGATCTCCACCAGCCGCAGCGCCTGGACAGTCTGCGGGCGCGGCTGGCCGAGTACACCCCGGCCGGTGCCGAAGCCGGGATCGTGACCGTGACCTGAGCCCTCCTCCGCCCCGTGCCCCGTCCCATGCCCGATGCCATGACTCCGTATCCCGCGAACCCGTATCCCGCGCGACCGAATGCCGATCTTCCGAGGGGGACCCCTTCCCATGCACGCAGATATCTCCCGCACCACCTTCCGGCCCGACCGGCACTACTCGGCGGTGATCGCCCAGCAGGGCCGCGTCCAGCTCGACGCGGACGCGAATGAGCAGGCCGCGATCCAGCTGTATCAGGCCCGTACCCTCGCCGCCGATCTGATCGGGCCGCACGGGGGCCCGCTCGGTGCCACCGGATTCGCGCTGGACTTCGTGGGCGGCGGCCGGGAGCTGGACGATCTGACCATCGCGGGCGGCCGTTACTACGTCGACGGCATCCTGGTGGACGCGACACGCCCGGCGCCCGGGGTGCCCGTCGAGGACGACGCGGCCCCGGCCGAGGACGACGACAAGGACGCTCCGGCGGCGCCGGAAGCGCCGGCCACCTGGACGTACTGGGACCAGCCCGACGCGTACCGCGACCCGGAGCGGCCCGGGGACCGGCTGCCCACCCAATACCCCTATCTGGTCTATCTGAAGGTGTGGGAGCGTTCGGTCACGGCGGCCGAGGACCCGCTGCTGCGGGAGGTCGCGCTGGGCTCGGCGATGCCCGACACGGCGGCCAGGCTCAAGGTCGTCTGGCAGTTGCTGCCGCTGCCCGGCGAGCGGCTGGAGCTGGATCCGGCGGACGGAACGCCGCAGGAGCAGGCCCGGGCGGCGTTCACCACGTGGGTGGCGGCGCAGGCGCCGACGGCACGGATGGCGGCGCGCGCCCGGCGGCCCGAGCACGCGGACGAGGACCCGTGCCTGGTGAAGCCGGACGCGCGGTACCGGGGGCCGGAGAACCAGATGTACCGCGTGGAGATCCATCAGGGCGGCGCGGCGAAGGACGCGACGTTCAAGTGGTCCAGGGAGAACGGTTCCGTGACCTTTCCGGTCGACGGGCTCGACGGTACGTGGGTGGAGCTGGCCTCGCTCGGCGGTGACGACAAGCTGGATCTGAACGTCGGTGACCAGGTCGAGTTCGCCGACACCGGGTATCTGAGCAGGGGCGAGCCGCTGCCGCTGCTCAGGGTGGAGGAGGTCGACCTGCCGGGTCGACGGGTGCGGCTCTCCGGCGAGCCGGACCCGTCGGTGGGACGCCGGCCCGGGCTGCACCCGTTCCTGCGCCGCTGGGACCACCGGCCGGACGCGCACCACACGAGTGGGGCGGGGCGGTCGGGACGGCAGAAGCGGGGGGCGACGAAGCCGCGCGACGGCGCGCTGCGAATCGAGGAGGGTGGCTGGATTCCGCTGGAGGACGGCGTTCTCGTCTACTTCGAGCCGGGGAAAACCTATCGTTCCGGTGACTTCTGGACCGTTCCCGCGCGTACGGCGACCGGAGATGTGGAATGGCCCAAGGACGCGGCCCGTCGGCCGCTGCTCCGCGCACCCGGTGGGGTCCAGTACCACTACGCTCCACTCGCATGGGTGTTCGGCGAAGGGTCCGCCGCCGATCTGCGGCTGGCGTTCGCCCCGCTGGCCACTCCGGTCCCGCCGGCCAACGAGGCGCAGCTGGCGGCGGAGACGGCGGCCGAGGAGGAGGCCGTCGCCGCCGAACTCGCCGTGACGGGCGACACCGCGCAGCGGGCGCCGGAACAGAACAGCGACGAACAGAAAGAGAACTGACGGCTCGTCGGAAAGTGAAGGAGCATCGCGATGGCAACGCCTCTGACCGCCACCAAACTGCTGCAAGTCCTCCGTAACGAAGGTCTGCGCGTCGTCGAGCACCGGAGCTGGCGCACGCACAACCGCAACCACAAGGGTCCGTGGGGGCCGCTGCACGGAGTGATGATCCATCACACCGTGACCTCGGGGACGCAGAGCTCCGTGGAGCTCTGCTACAACGGCCATTCGAGCCTGCCGGGTCCACTGTGCCACGGCGTGATCGCCAAGGACGGCACGGTGTATCTGGTCGGCAACGGCCGGGCCAATCACGCCGGACTCGGCGACGACGACGTCCTGCGCGCGGTGATCAACGAGTCGGGGCTGCCCGCCGACAACGAGGCCAACACCGACGGCAACCGCTATTTCTACGGCTTCGAGTGCGTCAACCTGGGCAATGGCACGGACCCGTGGCCGGCCGCCCAGCTGGAGGCGATCGAGAAGGCGGCGGCGGCCATCTGCCGGGCGCACGGCTGGACGCAGCGCTCGGTGATCGGTCATAAGGAGTGGCAGCCGGGGAAGATCGATCCGCGCGGCTTCACGATGGAGTCGATGCGGACGCGGATCGGAAACCGGCTCGGCGGCAAGCCGGACGGCCCCTCGTCACCGCCGCCGAAACCCCCGGCGACCTTCGAACCTTTCCCCGGGGCGGCCTTCTTCGCGGTCGGCCGGCGCAGCGCCGTGATCACGGCGATGGGCAAGCGACTGGTGGCGGAGGGCTGCGGACGGTACGAGGTGGGTCCCGGGCCGGACTGGACCGAGGCCGACCGCACGTCCTACGCGGCCTGGCAGCGCAAGCTCGGCTACACGGGAAACGACGCCGACGGGATACCCGGCAAGACGAGTTGGGACAAGCTCAAGGTGCCCAACGTCTGATCCGGCGGGCCGATGCCATGAGTTGACGGGATCGGTTCCACCGCGCACCGGCCGATACGGCCCCCGAGGGGATCCGGCCGGTGTTCGGTGGCCCGGGAATCACCCCAGTTCAAGACTGGTGACGGCGTACAAACCCGGGAGATCCATTTCCGGGACCGGGCCCGTGTACATGCGCGCGGCCTCGAAGCTGGGCGCCAGTCCCAGCTTTTCCGCGAGCCGTACGGACGGCGCGTTGATGTCCGGGATGTCGATCGCCACGGGCTTGCCGGGGACGGTGGCGGCCAGTCCGCTCAGCAGCGCGGCAGCGATCTCCGGGGACGAGGCGTAGAGCGGCCCGACGCGCGAGGCTCCGCTACAGGGGCGGATGGCCGCGAAGCCGCGCAATTCACCGTCGTGGACGGCGGCGAGGCTCGTACGGTCGGGCAGCCCGATCCACGAGGCGAGGAAGGCGTCGCGCTCAGCGGGGAAGAACCGCCGGTCATAGGCGGCGAGTTGATCGAAGGAGACCTTACGGGCGTCGATGAGCGTGATGTCGTCCGGAATATCGATGGTCCCGGGGACGCCTTCGTAACGGACATTGTTCCAGGCCTTGCGGAAGCCGGACTTGCGGTAGTTCTCCTGCTGGTCGACCACCCCGTCGAGCCCTACGTTCCGGCCGTTCAGCCGGGCCATGGCGGCCCGCCAGACCTGAATTCCGTATCCCTGTCCGCGTACGGCGGGACGGGCGATATAGAAACCGATGAAGCCGAAATCGGTGCCGTAGCGCACGGCGGAAACGGACGCTACGGCCTCACCGTTCAGACGCCCGAAGATAAAGCCGCCCGGATCGGTGGGGAAGAAGGAGTGCCGGTCGGACTTCCCCGGATTCCAGCCTTCCTCGTCGGCCCAGATACCCAGCTGTTCGACATAGTCGGCGTTCGCGGTCACGATCTCAAACGTCACCATCGACCTCCAGTGCGGTGGGCTCACACCTTGCCACAGCCCCGACCGGGAGAGACCGGAAGTGGATCAACTCTCAGCCAGATGAGCGCTCTCGGCCACGAACACTGACGGCGCGGTGGGGCGGGAACGAGTGGGGGGCGACCGGTGCGCCGGTCGCCCCCCCACCCGGATCAGGCCCGCTCAGCCGAACCGGCCGTTGACGTAGTCGGCGGTCCTGGTGTCCCGGGGCGCGTTGAACATCGCGTCCGTGTCGCCGTGTTCGACGATCACCCCGGGTGTCCCCTGCTCCGCGAGGAAGAAGGCACAGGAGTCGGAGACCCGTGCGGCCTGCTGCATGTTGTGGGTGACGATGACGATCGTCACCTCCGCCTTCAGTTCGGCGATCGTCTCCTCGATGCGCCGCGTCGAGGTCGGGTCGAGCGCCGAGCACGGCTCGTCCATCAGCAGCACCCTCGGCCGTACCGCCAGCGACCGTGCGATGCACAGCCGCTGCTGCTGGCCGCCGGAGAGCGCGCCGCCCGGCTGCCGCAGCCTGTCCTTGACCTCGCGCCAGAGACCGGCCTTGGTGAGGCACTCCTCGACCAGGCCGTCCTTGGTGTCGCGCGCCGCCTTGATGCCGTTGAGCTTCAGCCCGGCCAGGACGTTGTCGTACAGCGACATGGCGGGAAACGGGTTGGGCTTCTGGAAGACCATGCCGATCTGGCGGCGGGCATGGGTGATGCGCCGTCCGCGGTCGTAGATGTCCCCCTCGTCGAGCAGGACGCGTCCGGCGAGCGCGGCGCTCGGGATCAGTTCGTGCATACGGTTGAGGATGCGCAGGAAGGTCGACTTGCCGCAGCCCGAGGGGCCGATCAGCGCGGTGACCTCGTGCGCGGGCATGGTCAGCGAGACCTGGTCGAGCACCTTGTGGTCGCCGAACCACGCGGAGACGGCATCGGCGCGCAGTGTGGCGGCGGTGCCACCGCCCACCGCGGGCTGGACCAGGGTGTCGACGAGATCGGGCGGCGTCACCGTCATGGTGGGGCAACTCACTTTCTGTCAGAGCAGGTTCGGCAGGAGGCGGGTGGCGGCGCCGGAGACGGCGAGGCCGAGTGCGGCCAGGACGGGCACGGCGCAGATCCAGGCCTGCCAGCGGCCCCACACCCGGTGTGCCCAGGCGGCGAGGAGCGCGGCGAGGAAGAGCGCCTGCGTCCACAGGAAGACGGCGAGCCAGGCGCCGCCATCACCCTTGAGCGCCTCTTCGGCGGTGCCGATCCATCCGGCGCGGCGCTCGCGCGGCGGACTCGGCTGTACGGGCGTGGTCAGTTCGGCGTCCACGCGCAGCACCCCCGAGGGGGTGTACGGGGCGCCGGTGGCGGTGATGAGGGTGAGCCGGCCCTCGCTCTGACCGCTGCTGGGCGGGGGCAGTTCGTCGCCCGCGCGCCGGATGCCGGTCACCCGGTACTCCGCCTTGCCCTGGCCTGTCATCAGGGTGATGGTGGCGTTGTCGGGAAGCCGGTCGAGATGGGAGAACGGACTCCCGTATCCCCACTGCCTGCCCATGATCACCGTGGTGCCGGACTGGCCGGGGAGCGCGGTGTCCCGGCGGTGCCCGGGGCCGGACATCAGCACTCCGGAGGTGGTGCCCTCGCCGACGACCTCGTGGACACCGAGGGCGGGGATGTCCAGCAGTGCGACAGGGGCGCCCAGGGCGAGTTCCTTGCCGTTGTTGTCGAGCGGGCCCACCGGGGCGGTGCCCTCGGCGAGTTGCTTGCGCAGCTCGTCGTAGGCGACCTGCTGGTCACGCGCGTGCTGAAGGTGCCCGACGACGGTGAGGTTCGCGGCGAAGCCGAGCAGTACGGCGGCGAGCACGCACAGCGCGGCCCCGGCCAGCGCGAGACCCGGGCGGGCGGGCGTCCCCTGGGCTCCCCCGCGCCCGGCGGGCTCCTTGCGGGTAGCGGATCCGGCGGGCGGTGAGGGGGCGTCCGGCGGGGCGGTGGCGGACGGCGGCGGTGTCAGAACGGCCACGGTGGCTGCGCTCCTCGCTGGCTGGGTCGGGGGTCGGAGATCAAAGGTCGGTGGTGGGGCGAGGGGATGGGAGTGGCGGGGGCGGGTGGGCCGACGCGAGGACGGGGTGAGGTGTCGGTACGAGCCCGGGGCCCGGAGGCAGACACACGGCCTGCCTCCGGAAACCGGGGCACCTCGGGACCCGTCCCGGCTCAGTCGCCCGCCGTGCCCGGAGGCGTGGCGAAGGTCATCAGACCCTTGCGGCGCACGCCGATCACGAACGCGGCGCCCACGCAGCACAGCGCGAGGGAGGCCAGGGCGATCGAGGCGACGCCCGTGCCCGTCGAGGCGAGGGAGCCGCCCCCGCCACTGCCGCCACTGCTGCCACCTGCCGCCGCGCCGCCGTCACCGCCGGTGTCACCACCGGAGGCGCCCGACGCCGCGCCGCCGTCCGCGCTCGCGGAGTCGCTGGGCTCGGGGCTGGGCTCGGTCACCTCGCCCGTGGTGAACATGAAGTCGAGGCTGTGGCCGCCCTCCTTGTCCTCGGCGAGCGTCAGCACGTGATCGCCGTCCGCGATCTCCGCCGGGACGGTGAACGGGTAGTCCTGGACGATGCCGTCCGCGTCCGCCTTCGCGTCCTCGAAGACCGCGTCGCCCTCGGCGAGGGCGACCTTCACGGTCGCGTCCTTGGAATAGCCGCGGGCGATGAGCGTCACCTGCTGGCCGGCTTCCAGGTTCGGGTTCGGTTCGAGCAGGTTGCCGTCCGCGTCCAGCGCGTCGATGTCGGCGGGCACGCCGGGTCCGTCGGTCGGCTCGTCGGAGCCGCTGGGCGTCGGCGAGCCGCTCGGGGTACCGGCCTCGTCGACCGTATAGCCACTGAGCTCATTGCTCGAACCGGCGTACGCGTCAGCATCCGTGGGAGTGAACTGGGCACGGATGTTCTGCACGCCCACGGGCAGTTCCTTCGTCGTGAACACGGCGGTGCCGTTCTCGACCGGCTTCGTGCCCAGAGCGATCGGCTCCTTACCGGCGCGCTCCGAGGTCAGTGCCACCTCGCCGGCCGCCGCCTCGGGGGTCACCTTCACCGTGACCGTCACCTCGCTGCCCGCCTTGGGGTGGTTCTCCGGAGCGGCCGTCAGCTCCAGGCTGGTCGTCTCGGCCGCGGCCAGCGCCCATGTGTCGCCCGTGACCTCGATGTTCGTGGTGAAGAAGGCCGGAGGCACGTTCGGGTCGAGGACGTTGACACAGTCGAGCCGCAGCTCGAACGTACCGTCGTGGGACTCGTTGCCGTACCACCCGGCGAGGATGTCGGAGAAGGGGAAGAACTCCTGCGGCATCTCGGTGTCGATGGGCGCGGCGTCGTACGGTCCCGTCGTCGCGTTGCCCAGGCGGGCGGTCGTGCCGAGCGTCGGGTGGAGCACAGTGAGTCGTACCGCGCCGCCCTGCCCCTCCGGGCACGCCGTGTCCGTGCTGACCCGGGGGACGAGCGGATCGTCCGTGATGCTGCCGGTAGTGGTGCCGAGAGTCAGATCGCCGAGCCGGCCGGCCGCGTTCGCGGTCGCCGCGGCGCCGAGCACGGCGGCGGCCGCACCCATGAGCAGAGCGCAGCAGAGCAGCAGCGCCGGGAGTGATCTCGCTCGCGCGAGGCGTGTCATGGTCGGGTCCCCCACAGGGTGTCGGTGTCGCGGCCGGTGCCGCGGTTGATGTCGGTGTCGGAAGTGACGTTGGTGTCGGAGGTGATGCCAGTGTCGGAGGTGACAGCGGTGTCGGAGGTGATGTCGGTGTCGATGTCAGCCGGAGATGGAACGGGATCGGGACACGCCGCGGGGCCGGGCACCTGGAGGGTGCCCGGCCTTGGCGTGGTGGGTGGGAACGCTGATCAGCGCTCGCCCTTCAGGGTGGTGGCGCCGCAGGCGGTGCCGATCGAGCCGAAGCCGAAGGCCGTGATGTGCGACGGCTGGCCACAGACCTTGGAGGCGGTGCCGACGAACGCGCTCACGACGTTGGGGTCAGCGGTGGTGCCGGTGATCTTGGGGGTCGGGACGACGTTGTAGACGTCACGGTTGTAGGGGAAGTTGACGTTCAGCGTGCCGTCCGCGTTGCGCGGCGCCACGGTGTTCACCTTGCCCAGGACGGTGACGCCGTGACGGTCGGTCACCACACCGTTGGTCTGGGCGATGTACTGGGCCACGGAGTACGGGGCGATGTCGCCGGCGCTGTCCAGCGCGGTGCCGTCGTGCTCCTGGACGGTGCCGTTGACGCAGGTGCCGATCTGGGCCTCGGTGACGCCGATCTTCTCCAGGAAGAAGGACCGCGTGCCCGAGCCCGACTGCGGCAGCAGCGGGGTCAGGGCGACACCGTTGTGCGTGGTCTTCACGCAGGTGTAGATGTCACGCAGGTTGGCGGTGGTCAGGTCCAGGTTGTTGTTGAGCGCGCTGTCCGAGCGGACCGCGACGGTCACCGCGTCCTTGGCGAACGGAATCCAGGTCAGCTTGGTGGTCGTCGTGTCCACCGGGCCCCGGGAGGAACGGGCGAAGTCGAGGCAGCCGGTGTTGTTGAGGACCGCGTTGCGCAGGGCGTCGATGCCGGCCGAGGAACCGTTGGGCCGGTTGATGACACAGCCGGTGGCGCGGGTCTTGATGGTGGCGGTGCCCGTCGCGTTGTAGGACGCGATGAGCTGACCGTCCGGGACACCGTCCGGGTCCGGGATGACCGCGCCGAGGCGGTTGAGGACGTCCTGCGTGGTGTCGGAGCCCACGCCGGCGAGCTGACGGTACTCACCGACCGCCGGGTCGGCGGAGGCTACGGGGGCCAGCAGGCCCACACCGAGTGCGGCGGCACCGACGACGGCGCCCAGGCGAGCACGGGACTTGACGTTCACTTCTTTTCTCCTCCGTGAATACGGATTTCGAGGAATGGACTGTCAAGAAGAATCCGGATTTCGTTCCGTCGACCCGTCGGCCGACGCCGTGAACATTTCCGCATATGCACAGTCCGAGACCACCAACTCCGCCGGATGAAAAGGTTACGGGGGCATTTCCTAGGAGACACCTGGAGAACTCACCACTGGTTATGGAGAATTCCCGGAGGGCGCTGAGCCGCTCCGGGTGTTCCCCTGGATCGGACGCTCGTTTCCTCCTATGTCACCCCGGGACCGCCCGCCGCCGTCGCCGCCCTGCGTGCCGAGAGCCGCAGCATGACGGGACCGGCGAGCGCGGCCACACCACCGACGACCAGGACGCCGAGCAGCACCCAGCGGACGATGCCGAGGACTTCGCCGGGGGTGAGCCCGCCGGAGGCGAGTCCGCTCTTCGAACCCGGGCCCGAGGTGCCCGCCCCCGCGCCCGGCGAGTTGGATGCCCCGGGAGTTCCCGTGCCCTCACCGCCCGTGGCCCCGCCGGCCCCGGCCGCTCCCGCGGACCCGGATCCGGCGCTGTCGCCGCCGCCGGCGTCACCACCGCCGGCGGAGCCGCCGGCCGCCGAACCACCGACGGTCCCGCCGTCGGCCGGCGGGGTGGTGGCGGGATCGGCCACCTTGCCGCGTACCAACTGGTCGGCGGCGGAAAGCGCCTGGTCACGCAGTGCCTTGGGGAGCGGGGCGTATCCGGGCGGCAGCTCGCCGGGCGCCAGTCCCTGGGTCTGTCCTTCGCCTGCCGCGTACCGGATGAGCCGCGCGTAGTCCTGGCGCGCGTCGGCGGGCTGGTCGACGGGGGCCATGGCGTAGGCGACCGCCGTCAGCGGATACGCGCCGCTCTTGGCGGTGGCCGGGCTCGGCGCCTTCACCCCCTTGACGGACGAGTCGGGCATGCGGGCGACGGCCTTGAGCATCGAGTCGGCGGTCGGCCGTACGTAGACACCATCGGCGTTCGGGAGCGCGGCGATGTCGAGCTCGTAGCGGGAGGCGGAGGCCGCGTCGACGACCCCGTACGCCCGCCGGGTCCCCGGGTTGCTGTCCGAGGGCACCAGTTTGATGCCCTGCGGGGAGCTCGGGTCGAGCGAGGCGAGGAAGGTGGCCCCGGTGGCTCCGCGCCTCACCCGCAGCGCGCCGTCGTGCATGTCGTTGGAGTACGGGGACTTCTCCAGCTGGCCGTACGCGATGGTGCGGTCGACGCCGTTGTCGGGCAGTGTCATGCGCGTCTCGGTCGTGTCGGCCTTCGGGAAGTCGAGCGGCGCTTCCGTGTCCAGACCCAGCGCCTGATAGAAGGGGTTCACCTTCATCCCCCACGGATCCGGCTTGCCCCGCAGGAAGTCCCGGGCCTCCGCGTTCGACTGGAGATAACGCCAGAGCAGGCTGTTGACATCCGAATTACCGGCCTGGAGGAGTATTCCGCCCGGACCGAGCTGGGGCTGTGTCGGTCGGTCGAAGTAGGGATTCAGTTTTATGAATTCCGGGTCGACGACAATGGATTGCGCGTTCCCCTTCAGATGATCCGGGACCGGATGCTGAAAGCCGACCTGCCGGATGTCATAGGGGTAGGAGCCGGTCACCAGTTTGGCGAGCAGCCGTGCGCTGAGTTTCAGATCGCGCACCTGGCCGGCCTCCGCGTCCTCCCAGAAGAAGCCGACCGTGAGCGCGCTGACCGCTACCGGCGCGTACACCAGGCCGGTCGCTTCCTCGACCGGGGCCACCGTGATGCCCATCCCGGGCGAGGTCGATGTGGGCTTCTCGATGAGGCGACGCGCGTAGTCCTCGGCGGCCTGGCTGTAGGTGAACCGCGCGTCGGCGCCCGCGCACAGCGTGGCCTGCCAGGAGGTGATGGCGTCGGTCAGCAGCTCGGAACCGATGACACGTCGCTCCGCCTTGTCCGCCGGGCAGGTGTTGCCGACCGGGCCGAACTCCATGGGAAAGACGAGTCGTTGGTCCCAGTTGGACTGGCTGAGCGCGGAGGTGTGCACACCGTCGCCGGCGTTGACGGTGCCGTCCGGATCGTGCTCGCCACGGGGGACGACGACCAGCCAACATTTCCTGGGCTTTCCCGCGCCGGCCGCGCCGGTGACATCGCCGCAGCCCAGGTAGGGGGCCTCGATCGCGGACTTCACCTCGAAGACGGCCTCACCGCTGCCGTCGCTCCGGGTCCTCAGCCACGGCTGGGCGTTGGTGTCGTTCTTGCTGAAGTAGGTGGCGTCGGAGGGCGAGTCGGTCGGATCGCCCTGGAGCGGCTGGAACGGAACGAACGGGTTGTTGTCCCCCGCGTCCGTGTACGTCTTCTCCAGCGGATCCGTGTCCTTCGGCAGCGTGCGCTGGCTCATCCAGTGGGTGCCGGCGTTGTTTCCCCCGAACTCGCACTGCTCCCGGTTCGGGCCCGCCGGGTCGTCTCCCCAGCACTGCATGATCTGGAGGAAGTTCCGGTAGCCGTCCGCGGTCGGCACGGCGGGACCCTCCCAGGTCACGTCGACCCCCTGGGCCCGCAGGTTCTTCGTCTGGTGGACGGTCACCTTGAGGCCGGAGAAGTCGTCGTACTGTCCCTTCTTGCCGGTCAGTGTCATCGCGGAGTCCGACGCCGCCTTCGTACCGCTCCCCTGCTCCGCGGCCTGTGCCCGGTCCGTGCCCGGAGGCAGCGGTACGAGCGCGACGACCAGGGCGGCGAAGAGCGCCCCGACGCCGACCCGCACCCGCCGGGAGACCCTGGATCCGCCTTCTCTCGCAGGGAGTTGACGGGAGGTCATATTGATCCCTCCCGGCGGCGGGCCCGTGCGGCGAGCGCGCGTGCGGTCAGCGGCGGGCCGACGACCACGCCGACGAGAAGCAGCGCGGAGAGCGCCATCAGCGCGCCGCGCAGCCCCGTCGCCTCGTTGGAGGCGAGAGTGACCGGGTTCCCGACCACCGAGGAGTCACCGCCGCCGGCGCCGTCGCCACTGATCAGCTCGCCCGTATCGGGGTCGATGGCACCGCCGGACCCGCCTGCCGCGGCCCCCGGCTCAGGGGAGCCGTCGGCGCCGCCCGTGGCGCCGCCGGTGCCACCGGTGGCCCCGGTGCCGCCGGTGCCCGCGGTGGAGCCGCCCGTACCACCGGAGCCGCCCGTACCTCCCGAACCGCCGCTGCCCGAACCGCCGTTGGAGCCCTGGGCCGAGGGCTTCACCGGGGTCTTCGTGCCCTTGGCGCCCGCCGTGCCGTCGGAGCACTGGGTCGGGCCCCTCTTGTCACAGGCCTTCGGCTGCGGCGCGTTCTTGGCGAGCGTGTTGGTCCCGTCGGAGGAGAAGGTGGGGTTGCGGCAGGAGTTGATATTGATCTTGTCGGTGGGCGCGCCGGGGATACGCCGTACCTGCTCGAAACCCGCCTGGACGAGGTTCTTCGGCAGCGGGGAGTACCCCAGCTCCTCGGCGATCTGCTGGCCGTCGCAGAGGAAGTAGTTGGCGAAGGTGCCCAGCGAGAGGCCCTTCTCCTTGGTCATCGGGTTCTGCTCGCCCGCCAGCGAGGTAGGAATGATCATGTAGCTGTAGCTGGAGAGCGGATAGGCCCGGGCGTCCTTGGAACCGTAGACGCCGTCCAGGATCTGGGTCAGATAGTTCGTGGAGCTCTTGTCCGGGTTGATCTTCGCGCCGAGCAGCCCCACGGCGACGCTGGACGCGGTGGGTTCGATGTAGAACCCCTTGTCGTTGAGCATCTTCGCCACCGGGAAGCCGGTCGAGATGGCGTACGAGTACTCGACATAGGTGATGGCGCCCTCGGCCTGGCTCTGCTTCACATAGCCGGAGACACCGAGCGATCCGGACTTGGCGATCGTGGAGGTGCCGGGCACCATCGGGAAGTACGAGGTGAGACCGCACGGGGTGGCGCGTCCGGCGCGGGCGCAGTAGTCGTTCCAGGCCCCGGAGTGCTCCTTGGACAGCCAGGTGGTCAGCTGCGCCGTCGTACCGGAGCCGTCGGAGCGTACGACGGGCACGATCCGGCGGGCCGGGAGGGTGAGGCCCGGGTTGTCGGCCCTGATCTCCGCCGCGTTCCACATGGTGATCTTGGAGGTGAAGATCTTGGCGAGGACATCACCGGAGAGCCGCAGGTTGGTGACCCGCTTGCCGCCGATCTTCAGGTTGTACATGAAGGCCGTACCACCGGCCACGATCGGCATATAGGCGTAGCCGCGCTTGGGCGGGGCGTCGGTGACCCCGCCCTCCTTGAGACCGTAGGGAATCTCGGAGACACCGAAGTCGACGGAGCCGTTTCTGAACTGCTCCCGACCGTTGGAGGATCCGGTCGCCGCGAAGTTGACGGTCATACCGAAGTTGGAGGCGACATTGCGGCGCCACTGGTCCAGTGCGTTGGAACTCCAGGTGGAGCCGGCACCGTTGATCTTCGGGTAGGTCACCGCCCAGGCGGGCGGCGGGCCGACGGCGAGCAGCGCGCAGAGCAGCGCGGCCAGCCCCATGGCCAGTCGGGAGACGGTCGCGGGTCTCACGGGGTACTCCTGTTGGGCTTGACGGCGGGTACGGAGGAAGTCGGTGCGGACGAGGTGGCGGCAGCCGCGTGGCCATGCGTACGGCTCGCGAAGCGCTCGGCGTCACGGCGCGAGGCGAGCACGCGACGGTGGGTCTGACGGCGCGTCAGCTTTCCTGGCGCGCGCCCGCCGATGAGCCGGGCGAGGACGAACAGCAGCAGCACCAGCGCCATCAGGGTCGCCGCGGTGCCGAACCCGCGCGCGATCATGGAGGGTTCCGGCGACTTGACGAACTCGAAGGTGGCCAGCGGCAGCGAGACCTGCGGCCCGTTGAACGGGTCGGCGTTCATCTCCGCGGTGAAGCCCGCGGTCAGCAGCACCGGGGAGGTCTCGCCCACCCCGCGCGCGGTGCCGAGGATCACCGAAGTGGTCAGTCCCGAGCGGGCGGTGGGCAGCACCACATGCCAGGCGGTCCGCCAGCGTGAGGTGCCCAGCGCGTACGACGCCTCGCGCAGCGAGCCGGGCACCAGCCGGATCACCACATCCGCGGCCCGGATGATGATCGGCAGCATCATCACACCGAGCGCCAGGGAGGCGGCGAAGCCCGACTTCCCGGTGCCCAGGGCGAGGATCGCGGTCGCGTAGATGAACAGGCCGGCCACGATGGACGGCAGCGCCGTCATGGCCTCGACGATGGTACGGACGAACCGCGCGAACCGGCCGGGCACCTCATTGAGGAAGACCGCGCAGACCAGCCCGGCGGGCACGGTGAGCACCAGCGCGATGAGAATCTGCTCCAGGGTGCCGACGATGGCGTGCAGGATGCCACCGGCGCTCAGCGGGTCGAGAGGGCCCGCGAGGGTCATGTCCTCGGTGAAGAAGTTCAGATGGGGCAGCGCCTTGCGGCCTTCCCACAGCGTGTAGACGATCACGAACGCCAGGGCGACGACCATGACCAGGCCCACCGAACGGACGATCACCCCGGCGAGCCGGTCCCGGACGGTGGGCCCGTCCTCGTCGAAGGAGACCAGCAGCGCGTAGAGGCCGAGGAAGAGTACGTATCCGATGACCAGGAAGCCGATCACACCATTGAACGGCAGCAGCCATACGTAGAGCAGCGAGGTCAGAGCGATGGCCGCGGCGGCGGAGCCGAACAGCGCGTAGGTGTCCGTGGCACGCCTCAGCGCCAGGGAGCGCCGCCGCTCCCCGGCCGGTTCCACGGGCCGCGGCCTGCTCGCGGGCAGGACGGTACGCCGCTCCTTCGCGAGGGACGGTGGCGACTCGGGTGCGAGGGTCATGACGGGCGGGTCCCCTTAGGACAGGGTCTGGACATCGGCGAGGGCTCGGGCAGCGGACGGGACATGGGCACCGGACAGGACCTAGGCATCGCTGGTCGCGCCGGAGCGGCTGCGCGCGACGATGGACGAGGCGACGAAGTTGACGACGAGGGTCATCACGAAGAGCGCGAGACCGGCCGCCATCAGCGCGGACATCCCGAACTGGCTGGCCTCCCCGTACCGCAGCGCGATCAGTGAGGAGACGGAGCTGGTGCCGCTCTGGAGGATGTGCCACTGGATCTGGAAGACCGGCGAGATGATCAGGTAGACGGCGATGGTCTCGCCCAGGGCGCGGCCGAGTCCGAGCATGGTGCCGCCGATCATGCCGCCCTTGCCGAACGGCAGGACGACGCTGCGGATCATCCCCCAGCGGGTGGCGCCGAGCGCGTAGGCGCCCTCGCGCTCACCGGCCGGAGCCTGGGTGAAGACCTCGCGCATCACCGAGCAGATGATCGGCGCGACCATCAGCGCGACCACGATGCCCGCGATGAGGGTCGAGGAGGTGTAGACCGTCTCGGTGGAGAGCGGATCGCGCGGATCGGCGCCGACGACACTCAGCGGCGGGAACCAGCCGAAGTAGGTGGCGATCCAGCGGGCCGTGGGCAGCACGGCGCCCTCGAAGAAGAAGAGCCCCCACAGTCCGTAGACGACACTCGGCACGGCCGCCATCAGGTCGACCACGCTGATCAGCGTCCCGCGCATGGCGGGCGGCGCGTATTCGGAAATGTAGAGCGCTCCGCACACCGCGAGCGGCACCGCCACCAGGATCGCCACCAGCGCGATCAGTACGGTGCCGACGATGACGGCGGCGATACCGAAGCGGCCCGCGTCCGGCTCCCAGGCCTCGGTGGTGATGAAGGACCAGCCGGCCCGTTCGAGCGCCTGCCACGCGCGGTACAGCAGAAAACCGCCCACCAGCAGCATCACGGCGAGCACGAGACCGCCGCCGCCACGGGCCACACCGCGGAAGATCCGGTCGGGCAGCCCGGGGTCGACGTAGAGCCCACGCGGCCCTTCGGCGGCGGCCATTCTCTCGGTCGCGAGCCCAACGGATCCGTGGGCGGCGGCCGTTCGCTCCCCTGTTCGTCTCAGCACACCCATGACGCTCACGGGGCGCGGTTGACACGCAGGCATCTTTATATGAACGAGGCGCCTCTTAGAGGCAACTTCCGATGACGAACGTGTGCCCGTACGGTGCGGAGAGCCTGTAGTTCCGCGCCTGGTACACCCGCCGACGGGGCGTCAGCTCCCGCTCCAGGGAACCTCGCCGCTCTCCCCCAACTCCCTCAGCAGTTCGCGGAATCGGGTGTACGCGACCCGGCAGGTCGAGTACCGCTCGTAGGAGCGGGCGGACACGATGGTCCGGCGTCCGCTCTCGTCCCGGACGATCCACATCCAGCCATTGGCCTCCGCCGTGTGCTGAACCCCTCCGGTCAGCGCCGCGTGCCGCCTGCACACCTCCTCGAACGCGCCGCGGCACCGCTCGTACGACGCGAAGGCCAGCGCCGATACGGCGACCACCCGGCCGTTCTGCGCCACCACCCGCCATCGGTAGCGGCCCTCCGCGTCGATGTCGGTCTGACAGCGCAGCCCGGCGGCACTTCTTAATCTCCCGCTCTCGTCGGCAGATCTCATGTCCCTGCGTCCCCACCCCTGCCGCTCGTCCCTGTCGGACCGCGCATACGGCCCGTGGAGCGGCAGGTGCAACCTATTGAGGCGATCGTTACGGGCGGGATGCAAACGACTCCATGGCGCAAGGATTCGCCGGGAAGTTGCCTCTAGGCCACCGATTCTTCGCCGGAGTCGCGGGGGTCGCCGGGGCCGACGGAGCCCTCGCGCGGCCGGCGGAGCCCGCCTGCCGCTGTCGGACAGAGAGGACGCCCGGCGCCATGTGGTCGGCGCCGGGCGTCACGTTCTCAGCTGGTCCGGTGGGTTACGGGACTATGCGCAGGAGCTTGTTGGGCGAGCCGGTGCCGGGGTTGGTCACCACCCCGTTGGTGGCGCCGTTCACCAGGGCCGCGGCAACCTGGGCCGGGGTCGCGGTGGGGTGTCCCGCGAGGTAGACGGCGGCGGCTCCGGCCACATGCGGTGTGGCCATCGACGTGCCGGAGATGCTGCTGGTGGCGGTGTCCGAGGTGTTCCAGGCACTGGTGATGGCGCTGCCCGGAGCGAAGAGGTCCACGCGCGCGCCGAAGTTGGAGTAGCTGGCGCGGGCGTCGGTGCTGGTCGTCGCGCCGACGGTGATCGCGTCCGCGACCCGGGCCGGCGAGTAGTTCTGGGCGTTCGCCGCGGAATTACCGGCGGCGACCGCGTAGGTCACACCGCTGTTGATGGAGTTCTGCACGGCGGTGTCGATCGCGGCGTTGGCGCCGCCGCCCAGCGACATGTTCGCCACCGACCGAGCGGCGTGGTTGTTGGTGACCCAGTCGATACCGGCCACGACCTGGGCCGTGGTGCCCGAGCCCGCGTTGTTGAGCACGCGCACGGCGACGATCCTGGCCTTCTTGGCCACGCCGTACGACGTGCCCGCGGCGTTGGCCGCCACGTGTGTGCCGTGGCCGTTGCCGTCCTGCGCGACGTTGTCGTTGTCGACGGCGTCGTAGCCGTTCGAAGCCCGTCCGGCGATGTCCTGGTGGGTGATGCGGACGCCGGTGTCGATGACGTACACGGTCGTGCCCTCACCGGCGGTGTCCGGGTAGGTGAAGCTGTTGTTCAGCGGCAGCGCCGCCTGGTCGATGCGGTCGAGGCCCCAGGACGGCGGGTTGGTCTGGGTGGCGAGTGTGTGGACCTCGCGGTCCTGGAAGACCTTGTCGACCGCCGGGTCGGCGGCGAGTCTGCGTGCCTGCGCGGGCGAGAACTCCGCCGCGTAGCCGTTGAGGGCGGCCGTGTACGTGCGCTTGACGGTCCCACCGTACTCGGACACCACGCTCCGGCCCGCGGCCGAGGCGGACTTGAGGCCGGCGGTCTTCTTCAGCGTGACGATGTAGCTGCCTTGCACCGCGTCCTTGGCATCGGCGCCGACGACCGTACCCACGGCGGGGGCCGCCTGGGCGGGAACGGCGAGGGCGGTCATGGCCGCAGCCGCCGCTGCCGCCGTGATCGCCGCGGCGATCCGTGTCTTGGTGGTACGCAACACTGCCATCGTGAGGGATCCTCCTCATCGGGTGCGCTGGGGTGCGTGCGCAACGTGGGGGCACATACGGGACGTATGCGTGGGGAGCGGACCGCGTGGTTCCTGAGACCGCCCGCTAAGACCTTCGCTGAGACGGCGTCAGTCGACAAGAGGTCCGACCGGATGTCATAGCCATGACATGGTCACGCAATACCCCCGTAGTGAGGACGCGCCTGCTCGGGGACGCTTCGAGACACAAAGAGGCGCCGTATCAAGCCAGTTGGACAGGGCGGGCGCACTCCGCCCCGAGCCGTGGCGAGGTCCGGCTCAGCCGCGCAGCCGCTCACCCAGGAACCGCACCATGATCCCCACCGCCTGCTCGGTCGTCCACGGGAGCCCTGCCTCGGCGGCGCCCATGAAGGCCAGGTCGCCGTGGTCCGCGCCGGTGAGTACGTAGCGGGTGCTGTCGACCCCCTTGGCCCGTAGCGCGTTGTGCAGCAGCAGGGTCTGACTGGGCGAGACCAACCGGTCCGCGCTTCCGTGGAAGAGGAGGAACGCGGGGTCCGAGGAGTCGGCGTATGTCGCCGGGTTGGCGCGGGCCACCGCCGCGGGGTCGTCCGTGACCGACTTCTTGGTGCCCGGCCCGTAGACCCACGCGGCGGCCGAGTTGCCAGGGGTCACATTCGCCTGCCGAGCGGCGGTGTCGAAGTCGGCGCCGATCCTGGCGAGGTCCGAGGGCCCGAACTTGTCGACGACCGCCTGGACATCGCTGCTCTCGTCGAGATGGTCACCGGCGTCGAACCGCTCGACGCCCTGGGTGGTGCCGACCATGGCGGCGAGATATCCACCGGCGGACTCGCCCCAGACCGCGACCTTCCCGGCATCGATTCCGTACTCGTCGGCGTGGGCGCGGAGGTAGCGGATCGCCGACTTCACATCCGCGACACCCTCCTCGTAGGTGGCGCGGTCGGAGGTGGTGCGGTACTCGATGGAGGCCACCGCGTAGCCCTGTTCGGCCACATAGGTCCGCTGGTCCAGCGCGCCGCTCTTGTCCGCCCTGACGAACCCACCGCCGGGGACGTAGACGACCAGCGGCTTCCTGCCGTCCGTTGCGGGGACTTGGATGTCCAGCTTCAGTTCGGTCTTCTTCCCCGCCGCCGACGGCGTCGCGTAGACGATGTCGCGGTGGGCCTTGACCGCCACCTTCCCGCACCGGATCT
Organism: Streptomyces sp. NPDC094034; assembly: GCF_040303865.1. Lineage (NCBI taxonomy): Bacteria > Bacillati > Actinomycetota > Actinomycetes > Kitasatosporales > Streptomycetaceae > Streptomyces > Streptomyces sp. NPDC094034. The sequence continues at coordinate 180,982 of NZ_JBEOUD010000011.1, forward strand.
GGGCGCCGCCCGCGGTGATGACGGTGCTCGTGCCGGTGTCGCCGGGCGCCACCGATGTGGCGAAGGGGAGACTCGGCGCACCGCCGGGGGCCGCACCGCCGGGGGCCTCGTCGCCGGGGGCCTCGTCGCCGGGGGCCGCACCGCCGGAGGGTGGCGTGACCGAGGGACGCGGGCACTGAGCCGTCGACGCCGTGGGACCTCCGGTCGTACCGGACGACTCGCTCCCGCCGTCCGTCGAGCATGCCGCGAGAGCGAGGCACAGCGCTATCGATCCGCCGAGGATCGCACCCCTGGTCCGCCTGGCCATGGTTCTCCTTGTGTCGCGCTCCGATGAAGTGGAGAAGTAATCTCCGGTTCGAGTCCCACCATAACAGTAAGCGGAGATCGCTTCTCCACTTCACGCTTCGGACATAGGATCAACCGGAGAAGACCTCACCCGTTCCAGGAGTCCGGACGACCGACATGGCGCCACGAGCACAGCCGGAGCAACCGGACCGGCCGCTACGGCGAGACGCCGAGCGCAACCGCCGGCGGATCATCACCGCTGCCCACGAGGTGTTCCGGGAGCGCGGGACCGGAGCCACCCTCGACGATGTCGCCGCCCGGGCCGGCGTGGGCGTGGGGACCGTCTACCGGCGCTTCGCCAACAAGGAAGAGCTGGTGGACGCGCTCTTCGACGACATGATCGACAACGTCGAGGCGCTGAGCCGGGAGGCGGCCACGGACCCGGACGCCTGGCACGCGCTGGCCACGAGCCTGGAGAAGGTCTGTGAGATCCAGACGTTCGACCGCGGACTGCGCGAGGTCATGCTCGGCACCGGACAGGGACCGAAGCGCCAGGCGCGGGTCCATGAGCGGATCAAGCCCGCCGTCGACCAGCTGATCGCCCGCGCGAAGGAACAGGGCACACTGCGCCAGGACTTCAAGGGCTTCGATCTCCCCATGATCCAGCTGATGGTCGCGGCGATCACGGATCACACCGGACACCCCGAGCTGTGGCGGCGCTATCTCCGGCTGCTCCTGGACGGCATGCGGGCGGCACCGGGCGCGGCCACGCCGCTGCCCGAGTCCGCGCTCGGCGACGGCGATCCCGCCGAAGCGATCGCCGCCCGACCCGTGACACTCCGGGACGCGCACCGGACCAAGGACTGCCCCGCGACCTGACACCACACCGAGCGGACCGGCGGGACCGGCGGGACCGGCGGGACCGCCAGAATCCGGACGCGTACCGCACCGGCCAGAACGTGTAACTCCCCCTTTGCCCGCCGTATGCGCACCCTTGACCCGGTCATGCCAAAGCCTCACGATGACCCCGGGCACGTACTGCGTGCCCGCACCCCCACAACTCCCCATCCAGGAGACTTCATGCGGCTCCGAATACGCGGCAGCGGCGCCTCCGGTCGCAGACGGACAGCCACCCTGGCCGTCGCGCTGACCCTGACTCTCGGCGTCACGGCCACCGCCACGGCCACCAGCGCCGATTCCACTCCCCCGTCGGCCGCCGCCAGAGCCACGGCCGCGGACGAGGACATCCAGCAGTACGAGATCGTCATGCACGCGACGTCCGCGACGCGCACCGCGCTCGCCAGGACCGGTGTGACGATCGACGCGTCCGACAGTGAGAGCGTGGTCGTCTCCGCCGACCCGGCACAGGTGAGGAAGCTCCGCGCGCTCGGCTACGCGCCGACACCGCTGGGCGCCGCCCCGGACCGTACCCTGAACGGCGCCGTCACGCCGTTCGACTTCCCCTCGGCGGACTCGAATTACCACAACTACGCCGAGATGACGAGCGAGATCAACTCCGTCGTCGCCGCGAACCCGGGCATCGCGAGTCAGCGGGTCATCGGCACCACGTACCAGGGCCGGAACATCACGGCCATCAAGATCAGCGACAATGTCGCCACCGACGAGAACGAGCCCGAGGTCCTCTTCACCCACCATCAGCACGCGCGCGAACATCTCACCGTCGAGATGGCGCTGTATCTGCTGAAGGAACTGACCTCCGACTACGGCACCGACTCACGCGTCACCAACATCGTCAACAACCGCGAGATCTGGATCATCCCGGACCTCAACCCGGACGGCGGCGAGTACGACATCGCCACCGGCTCCTACCGCAGCTGGCGCAAGAACCGGCAGCCCAACTCGGGCTCCACCGCGGTCGGTACGGACCTCAACCGCAACTGGGCCTACCGCTGGGGCTGCTGCGGCGGCTCCTCGGGCAGCGCCTCGTCGGACACCTACCGGGGCAGCGCCGCCGAGTCCGCGCCCGAGGTGAAGGTCGTGGCGGACTTCGTACGCGGACGGGTCGTCGGCGGTACACAGCAGATCAAGGCCGCGATCGACTTCCACACCTACAGCGAACTGGTGCTCTGGCCCTTCGGCTACACCACCGCCGACACCACCACCGGAATGACCCTGGACGACCGCAACGCCTTCGCCGCCGTCGGCCAGAAGATGGCCGCCAGCAACGGCTACACGCCCGAGCAGTCCAGCGACCTCTACATCACGGACGGCTCGATCGACGACTGGCTGTGGGGCACGCACAAGATCTTCGGATACACCTTCGAGATGTATCCGTCCTCGGGCGGCGGCGGTTTCTACCCGCCCGACGAGGTGATCACCCGCGAGACAAGCCGGAACCGCGACGCGGTACTGCAACTGCTGGAGAACGCGGACTGCATGTACCGGTCCATCGGCAAGGAATCCCAGTACTGCTGACCGGTCCCCGCCGACCGGCCCTTGGGGGCGCCTCCGTTCCCGACGGAGACGCCCCCTCGTTCGCGTGCTTTCCCGCGCATGACCCGGCCGGCCCCCTACGTGGGCCGGCCGACACCGCATATGGCCCTGCCGGCATTGCGGCGTCGAATGAATGCAATGTATACGTTGACCATGCTTTCATCCGGCGACCGTCCCGCAGAGCGTCCAGGGGTCCACAACCAGGCCGAACTGGCCTACCGGCGACTGCGCGAGCGGCTGATCTCCGGGCACTACCACCCCGGGGATCGTCTCACCGAGCTGGGTATCTGCGACGACCTGGGTATGAGCCGGACCCCGGTCCGTGAGGCGCTGCGCCGTCTGCAGAGCGACGGCCTCGTGACCTCCACGGGCCGGGGTGTGGTGGTCAGCTCCCTCTCCCCACAGGAGATGCTGCACGCGACACAGGTCCATGGAGCGCTGGACGCCCTCGCCGCGAAACTCGCCGCCGCCGCGCAGCGCGACGGAATGCTGTCGCCCGCCCAACTCGGCGCGCTCAAGGACGCGTCCCGCCGGGTGGAGGAGCGCGGCGAGGCGGCCGACGCGCCGGGGGCGTGGCGCGCCAATCTCGACTTCCACATGATGCTGGCCCGGCTCTCGGGCAATCCGCTGCTGGAGGACGCGCTCGACCGCATCTGGGCCCGGTTCGCCATCGTCAGCCTCAGCAACATCAGCAGGCGAGCGGACCTGAGGCCCGTTCAGCACGAGGCCATTGTCCGCGCGATCATCGACGGCGATCCGCAGGGCGCGGAGGCCGCCGCGGCCGAGCATGTACGGGAAGCCGCGGCCATGTACGGCGAGAACCACCGGGACGGCGACACCCGGGGCTGACGAGCCGACGACCGGCGGCCATTCGCACGGCCCGCAAGACCCGCACAGCCCGCACAGCCCGCACAGCCCGCACAAAGGGTTACCCCCCGGTAGAACCTTTTCCGGTCGATCCATGACCGACGCCTTGCCGCCCCTTGGCACGCAATGTATACATTGCACATCGAGCATGCAGGGGCTCCAGGCGGGCCTCATGGCGCAAGGGACATGCGCCGGCAACAGCCTCCGGGCCGGCGCCCCGACGCCCACGTCACCCGCGCGCCGGCCCGGTGAACCCTGACCGCAATCACGATCACCAACCCGAGGTGAGTGTCATGCCAGGATTCGGCCGGAGCGGACGACGGCGAACGGCGATGATCAGCACGGCGGCCGCGACGCTGCTCGTGGCGACCGCGTGCTCGGGGTCGGCCGCGGACGACGGCGGCTCCATCAAGGTCGGCGCGTCGCTCCCGCTGTCCGGGCCCGTCGCCGACGCCTCCAAACCCGCGTACGAGGGCTACAAGGTCTGGCTCGACGAGGTGAACAAGGGCGGCGGGCTGCTGGGGCGGCGGGTCGAACTCAAGGTCCTCGACGACGGCTTCGACCAGAACACCGTGGTCACCAACTACAACCGCCTCATCAGCCAGGAACGGGCCGATCTGCTCCTCGGCACCTTCTCCTCGAAGCTCAACCTGCCCGCCTCCGCGGTGGCCGAGCGCAACAAGATGCTCTACGTCGAGCCCTCGGGCGGCGCCTCGGAGATCTTCACCCGTGGCTACGACTATCTGTTCTTCGCGCAGCCGAGCACGTCGGTGGATCTTCCGGAGCAGTTCCTCGCGTGGCTCACCGCGCTCCCGGCCGACCAGCGGCCCAGGACAGCGGCGTACCCCACGCAGGACGACCCCAACACGGATGTCGTCGTCGAGGAGTTCCGCGAGGAGCTCACCAAGCTCGGAGTGAAGAGCGTCTACAGCGAGAAGTACGCGCCGGAGACCGTGAACTTCGACTCCATCGCGGGCGCCGTCGCCCGTGCGGAACCCGATCTGGTCATCCATGGCGCGGTCGGCACCGGCGACGGCGCCGGATTTGTGAAGGGGCTCCAGAAGCAGCGGTTCAGCCCGAAGATCCTCTTCCAGACGAACAGCCCGAGCGTCACCGGGTCGTACCCCCGGGCCATCGGAGCGAAGAACACCGAGGGCATCTTCACCACGGCCGCCTGGAGCCCCAAGGCCGACTACCCGGGCAACGCCGAGTTCGTCGAGAAGTACACGGCGGCCTACGGCGCCGCTCCCAGCGACGACGCGGCCAACGCCTACACCGCCGGTCAGGTACTGGAGGCGGCGGTGAAGGCGGTGGGCAGCCTGGATCAGGACAAGCTGGCCGACTGGCTGCACTCCCACACCGTGCAGACCATCGTCGGCCCGCTGGAGTGGGACGAACGCGGGGTGCCCAACGGCGACATGCTGCTCGCGCAGTGGCAGGACGGGGAGTTCCAGATCATCGCCCCGGAGAGTCAGAAGACCGTCGACTCGGTCGTCAACCCCAAGCCGGAGTGGTCCTGATGGCGCAGCTGCTCCAGGCCATCGTCCTCGGGCTGCTCGTGGGCGGGGTCTACGCGCTGGTCGCCGCGGGGATGAACCTGATCTTCGGGGTCATGCGGGTGGTCAACCTCGCCCAGGGCGGCATGCTCATCCTGAGCGCCTATCTGACGTACACCCTGTGGAACGCGACCGGACTCGACCCCCTGCTGCTGGTGCTCATCACCACGCCGTGCCTGCTCGTCGTCGGCTGGGCCACGTACTACGTCTTCATCGAGCGCTCCCGTACCACCGACCCGTCGATGGCACTGGTGACCACCTTCGGCCTCACCCTTGTCACCAAGGGTGTCATCGCGCTGATCTGGGGAAACGAAGCGCGCTCGGTGACTCCGGGGTACGCCGACCGCTCGTTCTCCGTGCTGGGGATCAGATTCCCGCAGGCACAGGTGTACGCGTGTCTGGTCGCGGCGGTGGTGCTCGCCGGGCTGTATCTGCTGCTCCGGCGCACCTGGCTCGGGCAGTCGATCCGGGCCACCGCGGGAAGCGCGGAGGGTGCCCGGCTGATCGGCATCGAGGTGCGCGGTGTCTGGGCGGCGTCCTTCGCGATCGGGGTGGCCGCGGCGGGCGCGGGCGGCTCGCTGCTCAGCGTCCTGTACCCGTTCATGCCGAGTTCGGCAGACCACTGGATCGGGCTGATGCTCGCCATCGTCGTGCTCGGCGGTATGGGCAGCCTGCCCGGCAGTGTGCTCGGCGCGCTGGTCATCGCCCTCGCCGAGTCGCTGACCTCCGACTATGTCTCTCCCGACTGGGCCAGTGCGGTCCCCTATCTGGCCATCATCCTGGTGCTTGTCGCTCGCCCGCAGGGCCTGCTGGGAACCCGGCTGCGAGAGGACACGAGCCGCGCATGAACGAGCCGCACAAGAACGAGCCGCGCGAGAATGCGCGGCCCACGAACGAGCCGCGCGAGAAAGTGCGGCGCACGAACGAGCCGCGCACAAAGGGCAATCGGCCGGGGGCGGCTGCCATCGGGCTCGCCGCCGTGTTCCTCGCCGTACTGCCCCTGGTGTCCGACAACGCCTATGTCCAGAACATGGCCATCATGGCGTTCCTGCTGGCCATCATGGCGTCCGGCTGGAACATCATCTCGGGTTACGCGGGCTATGTGTCACTGGGCCAGAGCGCCTTCCTCGGCATCGGCGCGTACACCACCGCCCTGCTCTCCCTCCACTTCGGCCTCTCACCGTTTCTCGCGGCCCCCGTGGGCGGGGTGGTCGCGGCCGGCGCCGCGCTGCTGCTCGGACTGGCGGGCCGGCGTACCCGCGGCATCGCCTTCGTGATCGTGAGCTTCGCCTTCCTGGAGTTCACCTCGCTGCTGACCTCCAACTGGTCCTCGCTGACCAACGGCAATCACGGACTCGCGCTGCCGCTGCCGAGCTGGGACCGCGCCTATCTCAACTGGCCCTTCTACTACGCGTTGTTGGCGCTGTTGGCGCTGACCGTGTGGGGATCGTGGGCGATCCGGCGCTCCACGTTCGGCATCGGGCTGATGGCGATCCGCGACGACGAGGCGAAGGCGGACGGCATCGGCGTACGGACCGACCGCCACAAGATGCTCGCCTTCGCCGCCTCCGCGTTCCCCATCGGAGTCGCGGGCGGTGTCTACGGGTACTACATCGCGTTCCTCGAACCGGCCGCGATGTTCGACATCGTCATCGCCATGCAGATCGTGCTCGCCGCCCATCTCGGCGGGGTGGGCACCCTGTGGGGGCCCGTCCTGGGCGCCTTTCTGCTGGAACCGCTCAACCAGTTCACCAACCAGAGCCTGAGCGGCCCCGATGCCGGGTCCTGGCGTCTGATCATCTACGGCGCCCTGCTCGCGGCGATCGTGCTGTTCTTCCCCAAGGGCGTGCTCACGGAGGTGCCGGCCCTGCTGGCCCGCCTCCGGCGCACCGGCACCGGGCCCAAGGCCCTGGCGGGCAGCCGGCCGGCTCCCGAACCGGAGAGGCTGCCCGCGTCCGCGCGGGTCCGGCCCCGGGAAGCGGCCGATCCTGAAGGCGTGCCCCTGCTGCGGGTGACCGGCCTGGACAAGGCGTTCGGCGGTGTGCACGCGGTCGACCAGTGCTCGTTCACGGTCGAGCGGGGCTCGATCACGGGTCTGATCGGCCCCAATGGCTCGGGAAAGACCACGGTGTTCAATCTGCTCGACGGAAGCCTGGGCGCCGACGGCGGCAGCGTCCAACTCGGCACCCGCCGAATCGACACGCTGCCCCGCTGGCAGCGCGCGCACGCGGGGCTGGCCCGTACCTTCCAGTCCACCCGGGTCTTTCCGCGCCTCACGGTTCTGGAGAACCTGGCCGTCCCCAGCCGCGGCTTCTCCACGGCCGGAGCGCGCGGGGCGGTCGGCGGCAAGGACGCGGCCCTGGCCCGTGAGTGGCTGGACTTCGTCGGGATGGGCGCGTACGCGGATCACGAGGCGGGCGGACTCTCGTACGGACAGCAGAAGCTGGTCGAACTCGCCCAGGCGCTGATGCTACGGCCGGAGCTGCTGCTTCTGGACGAACCGGCCGCCGGGATCAACCCGGCGCTCGTGGACCGGCTGAGCGGCATCGTCCGGGCGCTCAACGAGGCCGGTACGACCGTGGTGATCGTCGAACACAACATGCCCTTCGTGCTCTCGCTCTGCGACCACATCCATGTCCTCGCCCAGGGCGCGGTCATCGCGAGCGGTCCGCCAGGACGGATCGAGCGGGACCCGGCCGTGCTGGACGCCTATCTCGGTGACCACGCCGTGCGGCCGCACGGCGACGAGACGATCTCGGGAGCCATCGCGTGATCACATTCAACTCCCTGGTGGCCGGCTACGGACGGGCCGGCGACATTCTGCGCGGGGTCGATTTCTCCGCCGCCGAAGGTGCCATCACCTGCGTCGTCGGTCCCAACGGCGCCGGGAAGTCGACGGTGCTCAAGGCGTGCAGCGGACTGCTGCGCCCCCGAAGCGGCCGGGTTCTGCTCGGCGACGAGGAGATCGGCGGGCTCTCCCCGGCGCGGATCCTGCGTCGCGGTGTGGTCCAGGTCCCACAGCACCACGGGTTGTTCCCCGCCCTCACGGTACGGGAGAACGTCCTGCTCGGCGCGTACGCGCAGCGCCGCGAACGGGAGCGCAACAGGCGCCGCTACGAAGAGATCACCGCCGTCTTCCCGCTGATCGCCGAACGCGCCGGGGACAGGGCCGCGTCCCTCTCCGGCGGGCAGCGCCGCATCGTCGAGTTCGCGCGGGCGCTGATGCTGCGCCCCAAGGTCGTCCTGCTGGACGAGCCGACGCTCGGTCTCGACCCCACGGCGTGCGCGCGGCTGGCCGATTCGATCTCCACGCTCAACCGGGAAGGGGTGACGGTGCTCATGGTCGAACAGAACGTACGCTTCGGCCTCGCGCTCGCGGACGACGCCGTTGTCATGGAGGGCGGCCGGGTCCTGCACACCGGACCGGCCGACGCGCTGCTCGCCGACCCGGACATGGGGCGGCTGTTCTTCGGCGGCGCCCCCGCACGGCGGGCGGCGTCATGAGCGCGCCGGCACGGGTCGGGTTCACCGGTGCGGGCGTGATGGGTCTGCCGATGGCCCGGCGGCTGCTGGCCGCGGGGCACCAGGTCATGGTGTACGCGCGGACGCCCGCCAAGGCCCAGCCGCTCGTGGAGGCGGGCGCCGACCGGGCCGCCACCCCCGCGCGGATCGCCCGGGACTGCGAGGTGGTGATCGGCTGCCTTCTCGATGAACAGGCCGTACGCGACGTCTACTTGGGCGAGAACGGACTACTGTCGGCGGCGCGCCCGGGGCAGCTTTTCGTCGAGCACGCCACGATCGCCCCCGCGCTCGCCCGTACCCTCGCCGGGCACGCGAAGCGGCGCGGGGCCGGTTTCCTGGATGTGCCGGTGACGGGCGGGCCGCAGCGCGCCCGCGACGGGCTGCTGACCGGGATCGCCGGCGGCGACGCGGCCCAACTGGCGTCCGTACGACCGCTGCTGGGCGTCTACTGCTCGCAGATCGTCCATGTCGGCGCGGTGGGCAAGGGCCTTGAGCTGAAGCTCGTCAACCAGCTGCTCGTCAGTGTGCATGTCGCCGCCGCGGCGGAGGCGGCGGCGCTGCTCTCCCGGCTCGGGCTGCCGCCTCGGGAGAGCGAACGGGTGCTGATGTCCGGCTGGGGCGCGAGCGCCATGCTCGACTACTGTCTGCCCGCCGCACTCACCCCCTCGGACGCGGTGTCGGGCGCCACCATCGGCGGGCTCGTACCGGTGCAGAGGCTGGTGGCCGACCTGGCGGCGCGGTCGGACGTTACGCTCCGGGTGTTCACCGCGGCGTGCGGTCCGTTCAACGCGCTGGCGCGGGCGGGGGCGGGGCGCCGGGATCTGGCCCAACTGGCCCGCGCCTACGATCCCGTACCCCCGGCCGGGTCCGGTCCTGAGCCCGGTCCCGGGGCCGGTCCTGAGCCCGGTCCCGGGGCCGCCGCCGGCCCCGCCACCACAACCGGCTCCGGTGGCACCGACGGCCGCGCGGCGGGGTGGTGACGGCATGTCACAGCACAGCACGCGCCCATGGAACGGCGAGGCGTTCACCGCGGCGGACCGCGACGGCTTCACCCACCGCGCCTTCCTGCGCGGCGCCGGACACAGCGAGGCGACCGTACGCGCCCGTCCGGTGATCGGGATCTGTACGTCCTGGAGCGAACTCAACCCGTGCAACCAGGGGTTGCGGAAACTCGCCGAGCGGGTCAAACACGGGGTGATCGCGGCCGGAGGCCTCCCGCTGGAGTTTCCGACGATCTCACTCGCCGAACCGTTCATCCGGCCGACCACGCTCTATCTGCGCAATCTGATGGCCATGGACGTCGAGGAGATGATCACCGCGTCCCCGATCGACGGCGTGGTGCTGCTCGGCGGCTGCGACAAGACCGTACCGGCCCAGCTGATGGGCGCCCTCAGCGCGGGAAAGCCCGCCGTGGCCCTCGCGGCGGGCCCACGCGCCACCGGGCGGTGGGCCGGGAAACCACTGACCATCGACGATCTGTGGACGCTCTCCGACGAGCGCCGCACCGGCGCGCTGGACGATGCCCGCTGGTCGCGGCTGGAGGGCTGTCTCGTCCCCGGCGCCGGCACCTGCAATGTGCTAGGCACCGCCGTCACCATGGCGCTGGTCGCGGAGACCTTGGGCATGGCGCTGCCGGGTACGAGCCTGCTGCCCGCCACCAGTGGGGCGCGGGCCGCCGCCGCCGAGAAGACCGGGCGGCGCGCGGTCGAGCTGGCCCGCGCCGGTCAGGGTCCTGACGCGTACATCACCCCCGCCTCGCTGGAGAACGCCTTCCGGGTGCTGTGCGCCGTCGGGGGTTCCACCAACGCCGTCATCCATCTCGAAGCGATTGCGGGCCGTATCGGTCAGCGGCTCGGCCTCGACGCCATGGCCGAGTGGAGCGGAACCACCCCCCTCCTCACCGATGTCCGCCCCTCGGGACCGCACCTGCTGGAGGAGTTGGAGGACGCGGGCGGGCTCCCGGCGGTGCTCCTGGAGCTGGCGCCGCTGCTGCGCGCCGACGCGCTGTCCGGCACCGGTGAGCCCTGGCACCACGTGCTGGCACGGACCGTACGGCACGAGAGTCCGGCGCTGCGGTCCGCGTCCGACCCCGTTCTCGCGTCGGGTTCGCTGGTGATGCTGCGCGGCAGCCTGGCGCCGGACGGGGCTGTCATCAAGCGCTCGGCGGCCGATCCCCGGCTGTGGCACCACCGCGGTCGCGCGGTCGTCTTCGACGGTCTCGCCGATCTGCACGCACGGGTCGACGCCCCGGGGCTGGACGTGGACGAGGACTCCGTGCTCGTCCTGCGCGGAGCCGGTCCGGTGGGCGGTCCCGGCATGCCCGAGGTCGGCCAACTACCCATCCCCGCGAAGCTGCTGCGCCGGGGCGTCACCGACATGGTGCGGATCTCCGACGCCCGGATGAGCGGTACCGCCTCCGGCGCCGTCGTTCTCCATGTCGCGCCCGAGGCTGCCGTGGGCGGCCCGCTCGCACGGGTGGCGGACGGCGATCCGATCGTCCTGGATGTCACCACGGGACGGCTCGACCTCGACGTCGACGCGGCCGAACTGGCCGGGCGCCAGCCGATCTCCGGGGCGGGGGCCGTCGGGCCGGGAGCCGGGGCCGCACCACCCGCGCGCGGCTACGCCTCGCTGTACCGGCGGCACGTCCTGCAGAGCTCCGAGGGCTGCGACTTCGACTTCCTGCGGCACGCCGCGGCCATTGCCCACCGAACCGACCGAGGAGACCCCTCATGAAGATCGTCACATTCGGCCCCCCGCGCGCCGAGCAGACCGCCGTCCTGCTGGACGAGGACCAGCTCGTACCACTGGCCCCGCTGCTGACCCGACTGGGCCTGCCCGTCCTGGACACCAACGGCTTCCTCGCCTTCCTGGACCATCTCCAGCCGCTCATCGAGGAGGCGCTGACCGGACCCGTCGCCCGGATCGACGCCACCACCACCCGGCTCGGTCCGCCCGTCCCCCGCCCGGAGAAGATCATCGTCGCGGGCGGCAACTACCAGTCCCATGTCGACGAGGCGGCGGGCATGAAGGACGCCCCCTCCCCCTCCGAACCCCTGCTGATCTTCAAGCCGTCCAACACGGTCATCGGGCCGCACGACACGCTCGTACGCCCGCGGCAGAGCGTCCAGCTCGACTACGAGACGGAGATCGCCGTCGTCATCGGGCGCGGCGGCCGGTACATCTCCCGCGAGAAGGCGTACGACCATGTTGCCGGTTACATGATCGGCAACGATGTGACGGCGCGGGACATGGCGTTCAAGGACATCGAACTGAGCCCGCTCTTCTCGCAGATCACCCGGGCCAAGGGCATCCCCACCGGCGCGCCGTTCGGCCCCTGGCTGGTCACCAAGGACGAGATCCCCGACCCGCACGATCTGCGGCTGCGCTGCTGGGTCAACGGCGAACTGCGCCAGGACGGTTCGAGCGCGGAGATGATCGTCGACATTCCCGGGCTGATCGAGGACTTCAGCAAGGTCCTGGAGTTCACGCCCGGCGACATCATCTACACCGGTACCACCACGGGGTGCGGCGCCTTCCAGGACCCGCCGCGCTTCCTGTTCGGCGGGGACAGCGTGCGCATGGAGATCACCGGTCTCGGCGTCATGGAGACCCCGGTCGCCGACGAGAGCGCCCGATGACCCTCCCCGACGGGCATACGGACGTCCTTGTCGTCGGGGGCGGTCCCGTGGGTCTGAGCGCGGCGCTGCTCGCGTCACGGCTCGGCATCCGGGCCACGCTCGTGGAGCGCCATCGGGTCCCGTACGCCCATCCCAAGGCCCGGGGGGTGCGCACGCGCGCGATGGAACTGTTCCGCCTCTGGGGAATGGAGGGGGAGATACGCGGGCGCGCTCCGGCGAACCCTCGGCACGGCTTCGTCTACTGCCAGTCGCTGAGCGGCGCGGAGTACGCACGTACCCCGGCGGGCGACGAGGACGGCGCGCTGAGCCCCAGCGGCCCCTGCCGAGTCCCGCAGGACGAACTGGAGCGGATACTGCGGGCCCGGGTCGCGCGGGCCGCCGGAGTCCGGGTGCTCTTCGGCAGTACGGTGACGGATCTGCGGCAGGACCGGGGCGGGGTGCGCGCGACCGTCGAGGACACGGACACCGGGGGGACACGGACCCTCACCGCGGGCTACGCCATCGCCGCCGACGGGGCGGGGAGCGGCGTCCGGCACGGCCTCGGGATCGGGCTCACCGGTGACTCGCTCGGCTACTGGCAGAGCGTCTACTGGCACGGCGACATCTCCCGGCTCACCAAGGACCGCGGCGCGATCCAGTATCTGACGGCCGCCCCCGACGGGGGATTCGTCACCGTGGCGCCGGTCGACGGACGCGAGCGCTGGATCACCTTCCGGATGCGGCCGAGAGACGCCGGGGACCCCGGCAGGCTGACCGATCCGCAGGCGCGTGAGCTGGTCAGGAGCTCGGTCGGTGAGGACATTCCGGTGGAGGTGGTCAGTACGGCCACCTACGAGGTCGCGGCGAAGGTCGCGGACACCTACCGCGACGGGCGCGTCTTCCTGGCCGGCGATGCCGCGCATGTGTTTCCGCCGACCGGCGGCTTCGGGCTCAACACCGGTGTCCAGGACGCCCACAATCTGCTGTGGAAGCTCGCGCTGGTCCGGCTGGGCCGGGCCGGGGACCGGCTGCTCGACACCTACGAGGCCGAGCGGCGTCCGGTGGCGTTCTCCAACGCCCGGTGGAGCCAGGAGAACGCGGAGCGCTTCGACGACGTGTGGCGGTCGATCGTGAGCGGGGCGCCGGCGGGCGACGCCACGGCGCGTCAGCGCGGTCATCTGGCCGCGCTGGAAAGGGACTTGGGGTTCCGCTACCCGCACGGCGCGCTGGTAGGGGAAGGGCCGGAGACGACGGACGCAGACGCGTTCACCGCGGCGGTCGGCAGACGCGCCCCGCATCTGTGGGTGGACGACGGCGAGCGCCGGATGTCCAGCCTGGAGATCTTCGAGGGCGGTTGGACACTGCTGTACGGCGCGGACGGCGCCCTCTGGAGCGACGCCGCGCGCGGCGCGGGCCGGAGCCTCCGGCTGCCGCTGCGTGCGTACCGCGCGCCAGGACCGCGCTTCGGTGTCGACCAGGAGCGCTTCGACCGGCTGTACGGTCTGCGACCCGGCGCCGCGTTGCTGATCAGACCCGACGGGCATCTTGCATGGCGCGCTCCCGCTGATCCCGCCGGGCGCCACCGGGATCTGCTGGCCCAGGCGTTGCGGCGGATCCTCCGGCGGGAGACCCCATGACGGAGACACGCTCATGACGGAAGCGCCGTTCGGAAGGGACCGGTACGCGCTCAATGTCTCCCTGGTCCTGGCCGGCCTCCCGGTCGCCGAGCGCCCGGCCGCCGCCGCGGCGGCCGGGTTCGGCCGGATCGAGATGTGGTGGCCGTTCGCCACCCCGGCTCCCACGTCCGACGAGATCGGCGCGGTGCGTGACGCGCTGAGCCGGGCGGGCGTTCACCTGGTCTGCGTCAACATCGACGGGGGCGATCACGGCGCCGGGGAGCGCGGGCTGCTGGCCGATCCGGGGCGCCGGGCCCGGTGCGAACGAAGCGTACTGGCGGTGCTGCGGCTCGCCGCGGACACCGGATGCCGGCTGGTCAACCTGCCGTACGGCAACCGCGATCCACGCGTACCGGTGGCGCTCCAGCACCGTACGGCCTACGAGAATCTGCTGTTCGCGGCCGGGAAGGCGGCGGCCGAGGGGGTGACCGTCCTCCTTGAACCGCTCAACTCCACCGATAATCCCGGCTACTTGCTGCCGGATGCCGACGGCGCCGCGCGGGTGCTTGAGCGGGCCCGGGAGGCGGGGGCCGGGAATGTGGGCATGCTGCTGGACGTGTACCACGTCGCGAGGGCGGGCCAGGACCCGGCGCTGACGATCGCCCGCCACGCGCCGCTGATACGGCATGTCCAGTTCGCCGACACCCCGGGGAGGAGCTGTCCGGGTAACGGGGACATCGACTTCGCCCGGGTACGGCGGACCCTGCTGACGGCCGGTTACGAGGGTTCCGTGGGGCTGGAGTTCAGCCCCGTACCGGATACCGCCACCGCGCTGCGGGCCGCCCGGCGCTTTGTCGGCGCGCCGACCGCCCGAAGGGCGGGGCACCGACCGGACAGGACCTAGACGAGTAAGTCCGAAGGCTTGGTTAGTGGTCGTAGGCGGTTAGCGAGCGTGTGATGGTTCGGCCGGTGTTGCGGTTGTGCCAGATCGCGG